>JAITKA010000010.1 GCA_031278635.1 Deltaproteobacteria bacterium
GGGCCGCCGGCGAAGGGGCCGGCTTTCACCTGCGCCACGGCAAAAGGGTTTTGAGGGCGTTGGCGTTTTTGACCCTCGGCGCGTCCTCGAGGCCGGAATTCAGGTCAAAGCCCACCAACATGGGGTCCTCCGGGGGCCAGAGGGAGCGGGCCATTTCCGGGGTCAGGCCGCCCGACAGGAGGTAGGGTTTGGGGCTGGCCGGGATGGGGACCCGGATGGGCCGGCCGGAGCCGCCGCCCCCGGTGCCGGAGTCGAAAAGGAAATAGGCCGCCAGATCCTTCCAGAGGTCCATGAGCCCCGCCAGTTCCCCGGCGGTCTGCCTCTCGGGCCAGAAGACCTTGATGACCCTGTCGGGGCCCAGGTCCAGGGCCGTGGCGGGTTCCTGGCCGCCGTGGAACTGGGCCAGGTCCAGGCCGGCCTCGTCCATGATCTCCAGTATCTCCCCAGGCGACTGGTCGACGAAAACGCCCACCCTCTTGGCCCCCGGCGTGGCCATGGCCCTGGCGAGGTTGGGGGCCACCGCCCTGGGGCTTTTTGGGTGGAAGATGAAGCCGCACATGTCCGCCCCCAGGATGGCGGCCATGGTGGCGTCTTGGGGCCTCGCGAGGCCGCAGACCTTGATTATGGGTTTGGGGTCTTCAGACATACTTGTTTACCTAAAAATAATTTTCCGGGAACGATTGGCGCCGTTTCCGGGGCGTGAGGCCGCAATTTCGCTACCCTCACGATCTATGCTTGTGGCCCGGCCAGGCCGCCCAGGAGGGCGGCCAGCTCGAGGCCGGGGTCGGCGGCCCGCATGAGCCTGGTCCCGATCAGGGCCGCCCCGAAGCCGCCTTCGGCGGCCCGGGCCAGGTCCCCGGGGGCGGAGAGGCCGCTGGCGGCGACGTAGAGCTCGCCGGGGAGGGGCGGGGCCTGGGAGGCGAGGGCCAGGGCCTTGGCCGCGTCGACCTTGAGGGTGCCCAGATCCCTCGCGTTGAACTGGATGAGCGTGGCCCCTATGTCGCGGGCCAGCCCAAGCTCGCCCCGATCGAAGACCTCGACCACGGGCTCGAGGCCGGCCTCAACGGCCGCGGCCCTTAGCTCGGCCAAAAGCGCCCTGTCCGGGGTCAGCCTGACCATGAGCAGGACGGCCGAGGCCGGGGTCTCGGCCGTCTCCCGGATCTGGAGGGGATCGAATATGAAATCCTTCCTCAGGAGGGGCTTACCGGCGAAGGCCATCCTGCCGAGGTAGCCGAGGCTGCCCTTGAACCACGCCTCCTCGGTCAGGACCGACAGGCAGTCGGCCAGGGCGTAGTGGCGGGCGGCGTCCTCGGGCCCGAGGCCCAGGTTTATGTCGCCCAGGCTGGGCGAGGCCCGCTTGTACTCGGCGATGACCCCGAGGCCGCGGGCCTTGCGGCCGCGGGCCAGGGCCTCCCCGAAGCCGGGCCTCGGGTTTGGCCAGGGGTCCCAGTGGGTCCTTTTTTTAAGGGCCCGCAGGGAGGCTTCCTTGGCCTCGACGAATTTTACCAGATCCGTGGCTACCCTCAAGGGTTTTCCTCGCCAGGGCCGGGGCCGTGGCCGCGGCCGGGTCATTTCGCGGCGCGGGGGAGGATTTTCCCGCCGACGCCGGCCCGGACGGCCTCCCTGGCCTCGATTATCCTATCCGACATCATGCCGCCCTTCAACAAAAATAACGCCAGGCCCGCGTTAAAGATGAGCATGTCCGACATGGCCCTGGGGCCCTTGCCGTTCAGGAGCTCCCTTAGGACGGCCGCCCCCTCGGCCGGGTCGGCTATGGCCAGGTCCTCCGGGGAGCAGGGCTCGAGGCCGTACTCCGCCGGGTCCAGGGTCATGGGGGTGATGGCCCGGCCCTTTATGAGCCTCACCTGGGCAGGGCCCATGGGCGTGAGCTCGTCGTAGCCCCCGGCCCCGTGGACCACGGCGGCGGTCATGGGGCCGAGCCGGGAAAGGGCCCCGGCCATCAGATCCAGCAGCTCGGCCTGGTAGACGCCGATCAGGCGGTGGCTGGGCCGGGCCGGGTTGACCAGGGGGCCCAGGATGTTGAAAAGGGTCCTGACCCCGAGCTCCCTCCTGACGGGCATGATGTGCCTGAAGGCCGGGTGGTACTGGGGGGCGTAGAGGAAGACGAATTTATCGTTCTTAAGCCTCTCCCCCAGCCGGTCGGGCCCGATCTCGATATCGAAGCCCAGGCGCTCCAGGACGTCCGCGCTCCCGGAGCGCGAGGAGACGGAGCGGTTCCCG
Source organism: Deltaproteobacteria bacterium (assembly GCA_031278635.1). Taxonomy (GTDB): domain Bacteria; phylum Desulfobacterota; class Desulfarculia; order Adiutricales; family Adiutricaceae; genus JAIRNQ01. The sequence goes on from JAITKA010000010.1 coordinate 2,242, forward strand.
TGCTTTAGGACCGTGTGGCCCAGGGCGGCGCAGGTCAGGGCCGTGGCCGTGGAGCAATTGAACGAGTAGCGGTTGTCGCCGCCGGTCCCGACCACGTCCAGGGCGGCGCCGGTCGCGAATTCCACCGGGGTGGCCCGCCTCAGGACCGAGGTGGCCGCGGCGGCCACCTCCACGGGCGTCTCGCCCTTGGTCCTTAGGGACATGAGCAGGGCCCCGGCCTGGGCCTGGCTCAGCTCCCCGTCCATGAGGCGCTCGAAGATGCGCTCGGCCATGTCCTCGTCCAGGTCCTGGCCGCGCCCCAGGGCCTCGAATATGTGGGAGATGGGCTTGGGGGTCTCCTGGGCGGCCTGGGGCGAGGGCTTGGCCGCCTCGCCCCTCGCCAGGTTAACGAAATTGGCCAGGAGATCCCGGCCCTCGGGGGTCAGGACCGACTCCGGGTGGAACTGGACGCCGTGCCAGTTGCGATCCAGGTAGGAGAGGGCCATGATCTCCCGCTCCGGGGTCCTGGCCGTTATGGCCACGCGATGGGCCTGGCCCCCGCCCGGCTCGCTCGCCAGGAGCGAGTGGTAGCGCCCGGCCTTCATCGGCTGGGGCAGGCCGGCGAATATCCCCCGCCCGTCGTGCTCGACCGGGGAGGTCCGCCCGTGCATGACCCGCCCGGCCCGGACGACCGGGAGCCCGGCCAGCTCGGCCAGGACCTGGTGGCCCAGGCAGACGCCCAGGACCGGGACGTCCCGGCCCTTGGCGATGAGGGTCTCAAGGAAGGCCCGGCACAGCCCGGCCTCCCTGGGGTGCCCGGGTCCGGGGGACACGCAGACGAGCTCGAGATCGTCCCGGCCGGCCGCGTCCAGGAGGCCGGGGGCGTCGTTCCGCAGGACCAGGGGGTCCCAGCCCAGGGTCTGGAAGGCCTGTGATAGGTTATACGTGAACGAGTCGTAATTATCAATCAACAGTAACATTTTCGCCCTCCCCGATCGAGCCGCCAAAGGCGGCCAGCACGGCCGCGGCCTTGGCCTGGCATTCCCGCCATTCGCTTAGGGGGTCCGAGTCGTGGACGATCCCGGCCCCGGCCCTGAAACGCGCCTTGCCGTCCCTGGCCCAGAGGCCACGGATGGCGATGCCCAGGTCCAGGTTGACCGAGCCCTTGTCCAGGCCCAGCCAGCCGATGGCCCCGCCGTAGGGCCCCCGGTCCACGCCCTCCATCTTGGCGATCAGCTCCATGGCCTTTATCTTCGGGGCCCCGGAGAGGGTCCCCGCCGGGAAGGTGGCCGTGAGGACGTCCACCGGGGAGAGGCCCGGGGCCAGGTCGGCCCCCAGCTGGGAGGTCAGGTGCATGACGTGGGAGAAGCGCTCGACCTCCATGAAGCGCTCGACCTCGACCGAGCCCGGGGCGGCCACCCGGCCCAGATCGTTCCGGCCCAGGTCCACGAGCATCACGTGCTCGGACTGCTCCTTGGGGTCGTCCACCAGGGCCGACTCGAACATGTCGTCCTCGAGGTCGTCCTGGCCCCTGGGCTTGGTCCCGGCTATGGGGCAAAGCCTCAGGCGGTTATGGTCGCAGCTGACCATGACCTCCGGGGAGGAAACGACCAGGGCGATCTCGGGCATCTGGAAATAGAACATGTAGGGGGACGGGTTAAGGCGCCTCAGCCTACGGTAGATGGAGAAGGGGTCGCCGGCGAAGTCGCTCTCGAAGCCGACCGAGAGGACCAGCTGGATCAGCTCGCCCCTGGCGATAAGCTCCTTGGCCTCGGATACGCTGGCCATGAAGGCCTCCCGCCCGGGGGAGCGAGTGACCCTGGCCCCACCGCCCGGGGCCTCCCCGAAGGGCTGGGCCTTAAGGTCCAGGGGCTCCCCGCCCAGGTCCAGCTCCACCAGGGTGTTGTAGGAGTGGTCGAACAACAGGACCTTGGCCGGGAGGGCCAGAACGGCCTCGGCCGCCCCGGGCCTGACCAGATGGCCCACGCTCGGCTCCATGAGGCCGGCCAGGCCGTAACCCAGGTAGCCGTACAGGGCCCTCGTGATCGGGGGCAGCCCGGCCATCCCGGGGTCGGCCAGGACCTCCATGCGGGCCATGGCCTCCCTGAGGCCCTCCAGGAAGGGCCTGCCGCTCAGGTCCGCTAGGGGCCCGAACCTTTCGTCGTTAAACTCCAGCCTGAGCCGCCCGCCCTCGCAGACGGCCCGCAGCAGCGCCCCCACGCAAACCAGGCTGTGGCGGCCCCAGCGGCCGCCGACCTCGGCGCTCTCCAATAGCGCCCCCGAGCCGCCCCTCCCCACCCTGGCCAAATAGGCGCTTATGGGCGTGGCCACGTCGCTTTCCAGAAAGGTGGCCTTTTGCCTTAGCTCAATCATGCGCTCTCCCTCCAGCCCCATTGGGATAAAAAAAAACCACGACCGAAAAGCCGTGGTTGTGAAACATCAGACGCCAGACAAACGATATGACTTAGGCCGTGTCTCCCGACAACCACGCGCTCGACAAAGGCCACCACCAACCCCGGCTGACGATCCGGGGGCCATTCAGGTTATGGTTGGTGACTTTGGGCATGGTTGTCTCGAAATCCCTCTTAAAAAAATCGCCTCTCCCGCGACACGGGTTCCATACGATGGAAAATATATGCATCCCATCCGCGTTTGTCAAGCTTTTTTTTCGCCCCGGGCGAAAAAAATCCCCCGGCATGCGAAAAAGCCGGCTTGGCCGGGTCCTTGCGGGACCCGGCCAAGCCGGCTCGTCTGGGGTTCGGCGCGAGACATTATGGCAAGCGGTCTTGCGGGGCCGTTAGCCTTGGGGGTTAGCCTTGGTGGGGGACGCCGGAGACGGCCACGACCTCGGTGATGCCGGGCACGGCGGCCTTGATGGCCCTCTCGACGCCCGCCTTGAGGGTCATCTGGCTCATGGGGCAGCCGTGGCAAGCCCCCAGAAGGCGGACCTCGACCTTGCCGTCCTTGACGGCGACCAACTCGATGTCGCCACCGTCGGCCACCAGGCTGGGACGGACCTTATTCAAAACCTCTTCGACCTGTTGTTTCATTTTCGTGATCTCCTCACTTGTTTTTGGCTTAAAGCCACTGTTTCAGTGCTGACCGCCCTACAAGAAGCGGATTATTTACATCCGGCCAAAGGATTTAGCCGATTTTTTTTTCGAAACCATAACAAAAACGGTTTACGTTAAGGCTAAACGATGACCAAACATGAAAGGTAAGTTAAAAAAATTAGACAAACTACAATATCTTTAAATATCATAGAAGGCCTTTATGCTAAAAAAATATTTCCCGTTAAGGAATATTGCCAATCACTATTAAAAATTTCGACCAAAGCGCCATTAAATTATTTACGAAACCCAAATGGGCTTCCATCAAATTTCATTTGAGCATTAAAGCACAGTTTTAGCGAAACCACAAGAAAAATCCCTCCCGGCCCGGCCCGGGGGCCGCGGCAAAATGTTGGCCCGGATGTTGCAACACCCAATCGCGGAACCTTTTCCCGGTTCGAAACGTTTGGAAACCACGAACAAAAAACTTAATGTCTTTGGAGCGTTAACATGAAGGCGAATCAAAAACCCATGGGGGCCAAAAACCCGGACGGCCAACTATCCGACCCCCCGTTGGCCGACCCCACGTTGGCCGACTCCCCCCTGGCCGACTCCCCCCAGGCCCTGGGGGCCCTCCTGGCCGTGATACTGTCCCTTGTGACCTTCGCCGTCCTGACCCTGGCCGGCCCCGCCTGGGGGGCCGAGCCCCTGGACCTGGCCGAGCTGGGCCGCCGGGGCCTCGGCGAGAGGAGCAGGGAAATCATCGTCTCGCAATCCCTGGCCAACAGGGGCAGGCCGCCCCTGGAGATCGCTTTCGTCGAGGAGCTGGCCGCCTACGGCGGCGACCCCCTGGCCCTGGCCTACCTGGAGATGGACGCCGGCACGGCCGATCTGGCCGAGTCGCCCCTTCCCCCCGCCTCCATGCGGAACATGATGGCAGCCGGCCTCTCCGCCGAGGAGCTCATAAGGTTCAGCCACTCCGTTAACCCCAAGCGGGCCAAGGGCGACGGGACCGCGGCCGCGGCGACCCTGGGCGGCCCCCTGGTCACGGCCATGGTGGCCGGGGCCAACGCCGAGCGCCCGACGGAAAAACCCCTGGCCCCCGAGGCCCCGGCCATCAAGCCGGTCACCGACGCCCCGGCGCCCCGGAGGCCCGGCCTCGAGAGGCCGGGGGATCCAAGGAAGGTCCCCCAGACCCTGGTCCCCGGCCAGAAGGCCGACCCGGCGAGACCCCTCCCCGAGGCCCCCGGTCCCTACTGGACCAGGGCCCCCAAGGGCCACGGGACCTTCCTGGGCGTGACCGAGTCGGTCCTGGCCGACGGCCATCGCTACGAGGTGAACGCCAACGCCCGGGGCGGCCGCCTGGGCCAGGAGGTCCTGAGCCGCCCCTCCGGCCATAAGGTCGTCCGCTACTTCAGCTCGGCCCCCGACAAATCCCAGGCCGGCCCGGCCCCCAACGATTTCGGCTCCGGGGGCGAGGAATTTTACGGCTCGCCCAATTATTACGCGGACCAGCCCCAGGGCGAGCCCGGCTGGGACGACTGACCCCACCCGTTCCCGCAAAAGGGCCATGCGCGCGCATGGCCCTTTTTTTTTCGGGCCCATGGCCCCGCGCGGGTATGGTAGAATGGCCCGGTAACGTCCCACCCAAAAAAACCCCCGCCATCGCCCCGGGCCCCGGGGGGAATGGCGGGCCACGCGGCAAGGAGAGACGCGATGACCCTAACCGAACGGGCCGCGGCCCGGATCCCGGGCCCCATAACCCGCCTGGCCCTTGTGGCCCTGGCCGTGTCGCTGCTTTTCCCGTCGGCGGCCTTTTCCCAGGACGGCGGGACCAGGATCGCCCCGGCCCCGCCGAGGCCGATCCCCAGGCCCGTCCCGCCCCCGGCGCCCCGGTCGGGCTACGAGGTCCAATCGGTCGAGCTGACCATCGACATCGCCGACCAGAGGGCCAGGGTCCACCTGCGCCAAACGGTGAAAAACACCGGCGGGGGGAACCTGGAGATCGATTGCCTGATCCCGCTCCCGGCCGACGGGGCCGTGAGCGGCCTCGCCCTGGTCGCCGACGGCAAGGAGCTGACCGGGCGGGTATACCCCAAGGACGAGGCCTTCGGGATTTACCGAAAAATCGTCTCCGAGATGAGGGACCCGGCCCTCCTGGAGTTCGCGGGCCAGGGGCTGTTCAGGGCCAGGGCCTTCCCGGTGGCCAAGGGGGCCTCCGCCAGCCTGGACCTGAGCCTCGAGTATCTCCTGCCCAAGGACGACGGCCGGGTCGATCTCGATTTCCCCTTGGCCAACTCCCTGACCCTCGGCAAGACCGTGGGCCTCCAGGACGTGTCGGTCTCCGTCGCGGGCCGGAAGGTCGGCGGGGTCCTGTCACTCCTGGAGGGGGTCCAAATAACAAGGACCGGCGATCTATCCAGGGCCACGCTCAGGCTCGAAAAGGCCCCGGCCCTCCCAAGGTTCCGGCTTCACTACCGGGAGGACGCCGGGCCCATCGGGGCCCTGACCCTGAGCCACAAGCCCAGCGAGGGCGATGACGGCTTTTTCCTCTTCATGGCCGAGCCCACCCAAAGCGGGCCCGGGCGCGAACCCATGCCCAAGAACGTGATCTTCGCCCTCGACACCTCCGGCTCCATGGCCGGGGCGAAATTCAGGCAGGCCCAGGAGGCCCTGATCTTCGTCCTGGAGCGCCTGGGGCCACGGGACGGCTTCGACCTGGTGACCTATTCCGACGGGGTTTCCCTATGGCGCCCCGAGATCGCCCCCATGAACGCGGCCAACCGGGACGACGCCATAAACCACGTCAGGGGCCTTCGCGCCACCGGCTCGACCAACATGGAGGGGGCCCTGGCCGGGAGCCTCGCCCTGAACGTGGGCGAGGGGCCGGCCTACCTGATATTCCTGACCGACGGCCTGCCCACGGTGGGGGAGACGAACGAGCTGGCCCTGGCCAAACTCGCCCTCGCGGCGGACAAGGGCCGGGGGGTCAGGATCTATACGTTCGGGGTGGGCGACGACTATAACGCCCGCCTCCTTGACCGCCTTTCCGGGGGCTCCTCGGGCTATTCCACCTTCGTGGCCCCAGGCGAGGACATCGAGGCCAAGGTCGCCTCGTTTTACTCCAAGATCAGCGAGCCCGTCCTGGTCAACCCGACCCTCAAGGCCAGCCTCGGGACCAACCGGGTCATACCCGGGAAACTACCGGACGTCTTCAGGGGCTCCCAGCTCGTGGCCGTCGGGCGCTACCCCAAGGCCGGGCGGGCCACCCTGACCCTCTCCGGCAAGGTCGGCCAGGACGAGTCGGTCTTCACCTACGGGGCCGAATTCGCCGGGGGGCCGACCGACGGCGGCCAGCCGATAGCCCGTCTGTGGGCCCAGAGGCGGATAGGCCAGATAATAGACGAGATCGACCAAAGCCCCGACGGGGAGCCCAATTCCGACCAGCTGAACGAGTTGGTGGAGCTGTCCAAGGAATTCGGCGTCATGACCCCCTACACCAGCTTCCTGGCCCTGGGGGACGAGCCCCTGACCGATCGGGCGCGCCAGGCCCAAAGGGCCCGCCAGAACCTCGCCGGCCTGCGAAGCGTGACCGGGAGGTCGGCCATAATGCAAAGGGACCAAAAGTCCTCGCTGGCCATGTCGGCCGCGGCCGCGCCCGCCCCCATGTCCGCCTCCGACGAGGCGGCCAGCCTCAGCCAAATGTCCTACCTGGACGCCGCCATCGGCCCCGGCTCGGAACCCATCCCGCCGACCATCATAGACGGCCAGGCCTTTTACCTCAAGGACGGGCGCCTCGTCCCCGGCGACATGACCGAGGACGACCTGAAAAACCTCATCGCCGTCAAGAGATTCAGCCCCGAGTACTTCGATCTGGCCCAAAGGCTCAGCCCCGGCCGCCTGCCCCGGCTCACCCAGGCCCAGCCCCTGGCCTTCAAGATGGACGGCAAAAATTACCTGATAGAAGACGAATGACCGTGGCCCCGAAAAACCCCCGCCGACCGGCCCTGGCGATGGCCCTCCTGGCCCTGGCCCTCACGGCCCCGCCCTTCCCTGCCCAGGCCGGGGCCAAGGGTTGCCCCCTCCCGGCCCCGGACGTCCTTGTGGCCGCGAGGCCCAACCCCTACAACCGGGGCAATTGCTTCCAGTGGAAAAAATGCCTGGGGGAAACCATCGGCAACATGTGGGTCGACGCCCCCGAGTTCTGCGGGCCGCTGGGCGGCAAGAGCTGGAAGGGCCGGGACGGCGTCTGCCGGGACCTGATGGAGGCGCCATGGGAGATCGATCCCAGGAACGCCCCGCCGATACCGAAAGGCGGGTAAGCCCTAGCCGTCCAGCCTGCGGCGCAGATCCCCGAACCTGACCCCGTTTTTCATGGCCAGCCGGTACCAGTTCAGGTTGGCCCCGACCTTGTAGAGAAACCTCGGCAGATCCGGGACCGCGAAGCGCTCCGGCCCCGAGGCCCCGCCGACCACGTTCCCGGCCAATATCCCCAGCTCCCGCAAAAAACCCCTAAGGGGCCACCTGCCCAGCGGCGGGGCCATGGGGATCATCCCGCCGCCGCCCCAGGCCAGGGCCTGGCCCCACCTTAGGCCGCTCTCCAGGCAAAAATTCCTGAGCGTCTCCACGCAGGTCAGGTTCTTGTCCGATTCCCAGAAGCCGCAATTTATGACCGCGTAAAAGGGGAGGCCCGGGAAGTTCCCCCCAACCCCCTCCAAAAGGTCGATCAAATGGGAGGGCAGGCCGTCGACGTACAGCGGCATGGCCAGGACGAAGGCCCGGCTGCCCCTGAGGGCCCCAACCAACCCCTCCGGCGCCAGCCCGCCCGAATCCACGATCGTCACCTCCCCCGCACCCGGGAGCTTCCCGATCTCCGCCTTGAGGGCCAAACCGATCCTCCGGCTGGCCCCGTCGCCCATTTTCGGGCTCCCGTTCAAAATCAGTATCCCCATCGGCCTTACCCCAATCCCCCGGTAATCGAAAACCCACCCGACGCCATCAATCCCCGCCCCCCCTCCAGGGCCCCCCCAGGCCCCCCCGGGGCCGCCCTGGGCCCGGCCAGGGCCTCCCCGAGCCCGGCCAGGTCCGGGAAGTGGGCGACCTCGCAACTCCCGGCCATGAAATTCAGCCTGTTGGCCTGGGCCAGCCTCCCGGCCGTCTCAAGGTTCGAGCCGAAACGGGGCCCGTGGAAAAAATACCTCAGGCCCGGGCTGGCCGGGTACCTCCTGCGGTGGAACATCCGCCCGCCGCGGTCGTCGAAAAACGGCAAGATGAAGCCGATGGAGCGATCCACGATGGCCTTGACCGGCCCCGACAAACCCCCGAAGACCAAACGGCTGACTATGGTCAGCCTATCGTGCCTGGCCATGAGCGGGGCGAAGTCCGCCCCCCGGTCGTTTATGACGCAGCGGCCCGGCGTCCTGACCCAGCAGCCGAAACAGCCCAGGCAGTGCCGGACCCTGGGTAGGGCCGGGAACAGGGTGAGGCCTGGCCCCGGGGCCGGGAGGTAGGCCCCCGCCTCGGCCTCGCCCAGGTCATGCAAAATCAACTCGCGCCCGGTCATACCCATTCCCCCTTAAAAATCATGGCCCCGTCCCCCCGGTCAAGTCCAGCGACACCTCCCCCGGGCGGCCCCCGACCCTGGCCACGGCCAGAAAGGGCGTCCAGGAGACCTCGAGGGTGGCCTCGCTTTTTTTTCCCTGGCAGGAGGCCCTGGCCGTGAAGCCCTCCGAGGTCCTGGCCGAGCGAATCTCCACGGCCCTGACCTCCCGGCAGTCGCCCGGGGCCAGGAGGCCCAGGTAAGCCCCGACCAGCCTCGACTCCCGCCCCTCGTAACCCACGGTCCTCTCGACCTGCCTGAGCCGGGTCAGGTCGGCCCTGAGGGCCAGCGTGTCCGCCCGCAGGCCCGCCTCCCCATAGCCGCCCTCCCTAAAATAAACCGTCCCGTCCCCCGCGTCCGGCGGCCCGGGCATGGCCGACGAGCTAAAGACAAAGCCCATCATGGCCAAACCCAAAATAAGCGAGCCCGCCAGCCCCGCCGCCGCCAGCCTAATCCTTGGCCGGGCCGCCGCCGCCCCGGGCAAAACCGCCCCTTCCGCCCTGGCCGCGTAGCCCCGCAAATCCATGCGCCCCAAAACCCCGGCGACGTGTCCGGACCGGACCGGCCCCCTTCTGGGCCCAGGGTACGCGACGGTATCCGTTCGCGGCCTGAATCTCTCCAGACACTTGGGGCACTTAAACCAAGCCACGCCTTTCAGGTGACTTTCAGAAAACTTATAGGCCAGACTGGCCTTACACCTTGGACAGATAACTCGCATATAAACCTAAATGGCGCAAAAAAAATCCCCCGCCCACCGGGCGCCTCCCGCAACCCCCGGCCCCCAAGGCCGAAGGCCCCCGCGAACGGCCAAGCCGCATGGTCCCTTCCCCGGCTAACGCGTTAAAATATCATTGAAATTTATTTACCTGAGATCATAATTCATTTAAACGCATTATACATAAGTATCTTCAAAAAGCAATATCTTATTTTCACCATGACATTCATGGAAATCACAAGTTAAAAAGAGACAATAGGTCAAACGAACCCACCACCCCGAGCGAAAAAAACCCACCCCCTGAGCCAGCCCCATGGGCCTGGCATAGGGGGTGGGTTTTCGACCCGGTGGCCCCGGCGCGGGAAAATCCCTTTTGGCCGGGGTCAGCCTTGCCCCGCGGTTTCCCCGCCTTGGGGCGGCCCATCGCCATCGGGAACCAGCGAAAGTATGAAGCTTTCGTCAAGATCCGTGCATTTCTTGATGGTTTCGACCGGGATGCCTTCCGCGAGCATCTTGCGGGCGACTATAGCCAAGGCTTCTCTGGCTTCTCTGGCTTCTCTGGCTTTTTCTCTGGCTTTTTCTCTGGCTTCTCTGATCTCTTCTCTGGCTTCTTCTCTGGCTTCCGCTAAGGCTATCTGGAATGAAGCCTCTTGTAGTGATAGAAATTTCATGTTATAGGCCTCTTTTAGCCCACGGCTTGTTTGGCGGCGAGTTTATTGGCGATCCTTCAGCCTGGATAACCTTTCGGTGAACCCATAGGTAACTTTTACCCGTACGTTACCGTAATCCATCGCGAAACAAATTTAACGGAAAGTGGCTTTACCCCAACGCCTATTCATTTCGTCACTTTCCATGCCATCGGCTAACTCAGCGAAAGTATGAAGCTTTCGTCAAGACCCGTCCATTTCCGGATAGTTTCGACCGGGATGCCTTCCGCGACCATCTTGCGGGCGACTTTAGCCAAGGCTTCTCTGGCTTCTCTGGCTTTTTCTCTGGCTTCTCTGATCTCTTCTCTGGCTTCTTCTCTGGCTTCCGCTAAGGCAATCTGGAATGAAGCCTCTTGTAGTGATAGAAATTTCATGTTATAGGCCTCTTTTAGCCCATGGCTTGTTTGGTGGCGAGTTTATTGGCGATCCTTCAGCCTGGATAACCTTTCAGTGAACCCATGGATATCCATATCCTGAATATTAACATAAACTCATTTCATCGGCAACGTTAAAGAATTCATGAATCCCGGAGGGAATTTTCCAAGGGGCGCGTCGCCCGGCCCAAGGCGCGACCCTCGCCGGGATGGCCAATAATGTCGTGGCCAGGGGATGAAAGGTGTCGGGTTTTGGCGCGGGCGGGGGTGAGGGTTTCGGCTTTGGGGTTTAAGGTTTAAGGCGCAAGGCATGGGCCTCGCGGGATAACCCCGGCGGTAAGGGGCCTCCCGCCTGGGTTTTGGGGGTTTGGCGTCAGCGCTTCCCGGCTAGCTTGTCCCTTTTCCTGAAGCGATAATCGTTGGGCTTGTTCTCTGGCTCTTCCTCGGAGAGATCGAGGCTCCTGGCCTCCCCGTCGTATATCCCGAGGGCGGACAGGCCTATTTTATAGGGCCCGCGCCAGAGCTGCCAGGCAAGGAGCGCCACCAAGGCGGCCTGGATACGTAGACTTCGCCGCCCTGGCCGATCATTTGGGGGCAAAGCGTAAGGCCATGGCCCTGAAATCCTTTGACGGCTTGTATCCCCAAGAGAGCGGGGAATCGGTGCCCAGCGATTGCAAGCCCTACCATCTAACCCCTTGCCCCATGACTTGGGACAAACCGAGCTTTCAAAGTGCGAAATGCCAGGCAAACGCTGGAATGATTGTGGTGCCGTGAGAAAATCCCTGGCAAAAATCGCCGTGGATATTTTCGATCCGGTGTGCGATTATCACAAAAATGCCGCCCAGGAACGGCACGAAACAGAAATTCCCGGTTTTTTCCCCCGGGCATAACAGTTTCCGACGGCCCGTTAAGCCATAACGCTCGGGTTTAACGAGCCGCGAATTTCCAGACAAAATTGGTTAGCGGGAACGTCATCCAATGAGATACACCACAGCGGAGACTGTAGGGTATCTAAGGCGAGAAGTGAAGAGCAAGAGTAGTGAAGAGAAAAGAAAGCCGTGGCAGAACAGCGAGGAATTAGAGCCATTGGATTAAAACGGAAACCGTCGGTTCACTAAAGCCCTAACCAAGCGGGGGAGAGAAATCCAGGTGTCCTTTGACGCGGTCGATTACGTGGCGGCTTCTCTCAAATTTTGTATATGCGAATTTTACCTGGACTCTTTGGTAAAACAAATTTAACGGCAAGCTGTCCCACCCCGCCGTCCCTTCGTTTAGTCACTTTCCATACCATCGGCTAACTTAGCGAAAGTATGAAGCTTTCGCCAAAACCCGTGCATTTCTTGATAGTTTCGACAGGGATGCCTTCCGCAAGCATCTTGCGGGCGACTATTTCCGAGCCTTTTTCCACGCCTTTTTTCAGGCCTAATTCAACGCCTTTTTCCAGGCCTTTTTCCAGGCCTAATTCCACGCCTTCTTCCAAGCCTTCTTCTCTGGCTTCCGCTAAGGCAATCTGGTTTGAAGCCTCTTGCAGTGGTAAAAATCTCATGTTATAAGCCTCCTTTAGCTCATGGCTTATTTGGGGATCTTTCAGAAAGAATATCCTTCGGGAGAACTCAAGGATAACTTTTTTCTGAACCCTATCATAGCTATTATCGTCAGCCATGTTCAAGAGTTCCCACGCGTGTTTTTCACGCAGCTTGATGTTATCCCCGATCTCATGCGCCATGCGCCCCGCGTACAACACTCGCGCGAAAGCGCGATTGTCACGGCGCAGTTCCTCAACGCTGACACTCGGAAGATGAAGCGACCTGTACTTTAGTGTCAGTTCCATACAGTAAAAGATCTCCTCATAATAATTCATGTCCTCTGAGTCGCCTGTAAATATGGCAATTACCGTCGTTCTTCCGTCTGGGCGTCCCCTTCTCAGGCGAACGATTGAATCTAATATGCGGGTGGCAAAATTTTTGTCGTTATCGTGTTGCTGCTCAATCAGATAGATTACGCTCCCAAGTTCCTCATCCTTCATAGGGACGGTCATTATAATGTCCGTTTTCTTCATGCCTTTGTCGGTATCACTCCCTTCAACCGGCAACTCCCAGCCGCTCACGGTGAAATTTTCTTTAGATGTGTCCATATCGGAGAACAGATCAGGCATGAGATAGGCTAAAGCGTCCCTCCCGCCACCAATGAGTGCATCTTTCCATGCTACGTCCCGCCAAAGATGTGGTTTTTTCATTTGCAATACCCGAATATTTTTTTTCGCATTCTTGGAGGATTAAAACCACCTGCTTAAGCAGGGGGTTTTAGCGGTTCTTGTTGACATGAATACTTTCCAGTAAGACTTTAATAGACTTTACCAGACATGACACTACCTGTCAAGAGTTCATATCGAACCCTCTGAAAATTTATTT
>JAITKA010000021.1 GCA_031278635.1 Deltaproteobacteria bacterium
AGCGCGCCAAGGCCGGGGAATTTTGGCCGTGGGGTTTGTACGTTAAGGGCGGTGAAGATTGGCCGTGGGGTTTGTACGTTAAGGGCGGCGAAGATTGGCCGTGGGGTTTGTACGTTAAGGGCGGCGAAGATTGGCCGTGGGGTTTGTACGTTAAGGGCGGTGAAGATTGGCTCGTCATTCCCGGCGCCACGGTTAGGTTATTTATGGGATTCATCGGGGAGTGGAAGGTCAAAATTTATCTGACGGGTGGGCTTTCTGTGGTAGGCAACAATCATGCCCGTAAGATAAGTGGGCATGTTTTCTAAAATTTTTGGCTTGGATGAACCAATCGGGAAAATAGGTATTATTGCAACCAAGTTGTCGAATTATTGGAAAAATATCATTTAATGGCAGGATTTGGAAATCGTAAGGCAGGTCGGTATTTTCGATAAGTGGGTGAATTATCTAATAATATTGGTGGATAGGGGGATCGGTTGGGCCGTAGGGTGGGAAGGCCCGTGGCCCGTTCCCAGAAGTTCGGGGTTATTGGGGATGGTTGATGGCATCGACAGGAGGGGAGGTTTTGGGCGAGGGGCATGGGATCGAAGGGGCGAATCAGGCCGATATTGGGCAAATAAGGCGGGGACTAAAGACATTGATTATGCGATAAGGGATGGTCTTTTATGATAATAGGTGCGGTTATTTGACATAAAAGATAGACGGGAAGGGAAATGGGCAGGAAAGAAGGTGGAATCTTTGGGCTAGGGTTAGGCGTAGTCTAGGCAAGGAACCTTTAGTCGGGGCAAAGGTTCGGGTAGGGCCGCGACTGGGGGCGGAAAAGCCGAAAGATGGGCGTTTGAATGGGCGCTTGTTAGTCCAGGGTAGGATCAGGGGAAAAAAGTTGTGAATTTTAGCTATGTTAGGGAACGAAGGGGCGGAAAAAAAGCTGTCGAAATTTCCCCTAACTCATGATACTATAATAGAAAATTGGGCCGGGTGGCTTATTTAGCCAGATGTCGGGCCCCATAAAGTGATTTCGTACTTTACAGCGTGACTATGGATAATTGGCTGTAAAGGAAGTTTTTTTAAAAGCAAAATTTTGAAAGTGTTAATTATCTTATGACGTTATGAAAGATAGGCGTTATAAGGTGATTGATTTGTATTAGTTTATCAAATAGATTATGTTTACGAATATTCGTTAGGCCGAGAATGGGTTTTGGGGAAGCCGAACCCGGGGGCAGGAGCGGCTAAATCGCCGTGATTGCCGGGGTTTGGTTAAAATCGGGGTTACCGGCCGGGGTATTTTTAAGGGAATGGAGGCTTATGGACTGGAAGGGACCGAGCAAGATGACATTGTCGTATCAGCCGGCAAACGTTTGGCTTGGTCGGGTAAATATAGCGTCATTGATAATATATGATAGCCATGCAAAAGCCCCGAAATCAGTAAAACGACGAAAATTTAGCGAATAAATTCTGTTAGTTAAGCTTTCAAAAATTAGGGGTTTTTGCGGCTCGATCAATAATATTTTTTTTACAGGCTTTTTGTTGATTGTTTGCCGATGATTACTTTTATAGCTTAGGAGCAATAGAATATAGATTTTAAATAACATAAGGTGGTTTATAAATGGCTATTAATAATGCAAAAACCACTATTTTCGCCCCCATATCAGGCGTTATAGTACCAATCACCGAAGTGCCGGATCCGACATTCGCCCAAAAGATGGTCGGGGACGGAATCGCCATTGACCCCATCGAGGAGGTGCTGTGTTCCCCGTGCGACGGAAAGGTGGCCCAGGTTCACCCATCCAATCACGCGCTGACCATAGCCACCCCGGACGGTACCGAGGTTTTGATGCACATCGGCATCGATACCGTCACGTTAAAGGGCCAAGGCTTCAAGGCCATAGTCGCCGAGGGCGACGAGGTCAAGGTCCACGACCGGCTTATTTTGTTCGATGCCGATTTCGTGGCCAAGAACGCCACGAGCTTACAGACCATGGTGGTCATCACCTCCGAGGGGGCCACCGTCAAGGCTTTGTCGTCGGGGATGGCCGTATCGGGCCAAACCCCTTTGCTGGACGTTACGGCGAACGGCGGGGGGGAGGCCAGGCCGACCGGCGGCGGCAGCGTCTTTTCCCTGCCGATAGTCATCCTAAACCCTGACGGGCTGCACGCCAGGCCCTCAGCCGTCCTCAGCAGCAACGCCAAAAAGTTTACCAGTAACGTCAAGATCATCAAGGGCGACCAGTCGGCCAATGCCAAGAGCGTGGTCGGGCTCATGGGTCTGTCGATCAAGCAGCACGATAGCATCGTGGTCTCGGCCGAGGGCGCCGACTCCTCCCAGGCCGTGGCCACCCTGGTGCCGCTGATCGAGGCCGGTCTGGGCGAGAACCTCCACGTCATACCGGGGCAGCGCAAGGACACCAAGGCAGCCCCGGCCCCGAAGGTGCCGGCGGTTTCAGGGGACCCCAACGTGTTGCCGGGGGTGCCCGCCTCGCCGGGCGTGGTCACCGGCACGATTTACCAGCTGCGGGACTTCAGTATCGAGCTGGAAAAGGACGGCTTCGGGGTGGTCCACGAGGAAACGGACCTTAACGAGGCCATTGCCAAGGCCATGGAGGAGCTAAACCAGATAGAGAAGTCGCTTAGGCTCTCGGCCGACACCAGCAAGGCGGCCATATTCTCGGCCCACAGGGAGCTCTTGGAAGACCCCGAGCTTAGGGAGAACGCCCTTGCGGGCATCCAAAAGGGCCAGAGCGCCGCCTACGCCTGGCGGGCCAGCTATCTGGCCCAATCCGAGGCCCTGTCAAAGCTCGACAACGAGCTCCTGGCCGCCCGGGCGACCGACGTCAGGGACATAGGCGAGAGGGTCCTCTCCCATCTGGCCGGGTTCGAGAAACGGAGCGCCTCCATACCGGCCAACGCCATATTGGTCGCGAGCGACCTTACGCCCTCCGACACGGCCAACCTGCAGAAGGGCGGGGTGCTGGGCTTTTGCCTGACCGGCGGCAGCTCCACCTCCCACGCCTCGATTTTGGCCAGGGCCGCGGGCATTCCCGCCGTGGTCGCCGCCCCCGACGCGATACTGGCCATAGCCAACGGGGACCAGGCCATTTTGGACGGCGACAAGGGTTTCCTGAAAATAAAGCCCACGGCGGCCGAGATCGCCGAGGTCCGGGCCAAGCAAGCCGAGGCCGATAAAATCCACCGGCGGAATTTGATCGAGGCCGTCGGGTCGGCCACGACCACCGACGGGGTCAGGATAAAGGTCGTGGGGAACATCAGCGGGGCCCCCGAGGCGGCCGAGATACCCGGTTTGGGCGGCGAGGGCGTGGGTTTGCTTCGCTCCGAGTTCCTTTTCCTGGAGAGGGCCGACGCCCCGACCGAGGAGGAGCAGACCGAGGCCTACACCGACATCGCGAGGCATTTGACCAAGGAAAGGGATCTGATCGTCCGGACCATCGACGTCGGCGGGGACAAGCCTTTGGCTTACATGCCCCTCCCCGAGGAGATAAACCCCTTTCTGGGGATTAGGGGCATCCGCCTGAACCTGCTGGGGACGGACATGTTCGCGGCCCAGATCCGCTCCATCCTGAAAGCCGCCCCCTACGCCAAACTCGGGATCATGTTCCCGATGGTCTCGACCATCTCGGAGTTCGAGGCGGCCAAGGACATCGTCCTGAGGGAGAAAGAGGCCCTGGGCATAACGGACCCCGTGCAGCTCGGCATCATGGTCGAGGTGCCCTCCGCGGCCCTGATGTCAGACCTTTTGGCCAAGGAGGTCGATTTCTTCTCCATCGGCACCAACGACCTGACCCAGTACACGCTGGCCATCGACAGGGGCCACCCCAGGCTGGCCAAGATGGCCGACGCCCTCCACCCGGCCGTCCTCAGGCTCATAAAGCTTACCACCGACTCGGCCCACCGCGAGGGCAAATGGGTGGGCATCTGCGGCGGCATCGCCAGCGATATTTTGGCCGTCCCGGCCCTCATAGGCCTCGGCCTGGACGAGCTGAGCGTGAGCATCAAGGGCATCCCGGCCGTTAAGGCCGCCGTGCGCAAATTCAGCATGGAACGGTGCAAGGAGATCGCCGGGGAGGTCCTGGCCATGAGGACGGCGGTCGAGGTCAGGGGTTACCTGACCAAAATCAGCCAGGAGATTGGGCAAGAGACTGGCCAGGGGACTGGCCAGGGGATTGGCCAGGGGATCGGCCAGGAGAACGGCCAGGGGGTGGGACAAGGAACGGAAGGAGACAAAGTTAAAGGACCAGCACAACTAAAGAAAACCGATGGTGGGGAGGTGTCACTTGAAAAATCCATTTAGTAACGCTTCGGGCTTTTTCCAGCAAATTGGAAAGTCCCTTATGCTGCCGGTGGCCATCCTGCCGGTGGCCGGCATCCTCCTCGGGGTGGGAACGTCCTTCCTCACGCCCGAATCGGCCCATCCAAGCCTGTTCCCGAACATCATATTCAAGCTCATGTCCTTCGGCGGGAACGTCATCTTCGCCAACCTGGCCCTCATCTTCGCCATAGGCGTGGCCCTCGGTTTCACCGAGAACGACGGGGCCGCCGCCCTCTCGGCCGTGGTCGGCTACCTGATCATGACCACCACCATCGGCGTCATGGCCCTCGACGTCTTCGGGATGAACCCCGACCCGAACCTCATGCAGGTCCAAAACGTCCTGGGCATAACGACCATAGACACCGGCGTCTTCGGCGGCATAATAATAGGCGGCATCTCGGCCAGCCTGTTCAACAGGTTTTACCGCACGGAACTCCCGGCCTATCTGGCCTTTTTCTCCGGGAAACGCTTCGTCCCCATCATCACGGGCGTCATGGCCATATTCACCGGGGTCATCCTTAGCTACCTCTGGCCGCCCGTCAAGGACCTCATCTCGGTCTTCTCCAACTGGGCCGCCTACTCCAACCCGGTCATGGCCGGGAGCCTCTACGGCTTCGTGGAGAGGCTCCTTCTGCCTTTCGGCCTCCACCATGCCTGGAACGTCCCCTTCTTCTTCGAGATCGGGACCTATATCAACCCCGACACGGGGGCCGTGGTCCACGGCGACATAAACAGGTTCTTCGCCGGGGACAAAACGGCCGGCATCCTGAGCGGCGGCTTCCTGACCAAGATGTGGGGCCTGCCCATGGCGGCCATCGCCATGTGGCGGTCGGCACTGCCGGAAAACAGGACCAGGGTCGGGGGCATCATGCTCTCCGCGGCCCTGACCTCTTTTCTGACCGGCATCACCGAGCCCATCGAGTTCTCCTTCATGTTCATCTCCCCGCTCCTGTACGGCGTGCACGCCGTCCTGACGGGCGTGGCCTTCGCCATCATGAACCTCCTGGGGGCCCACCTGGGCTACACCTTCTCCCAAGGGGGTATAGACTTCCTGCTCTACTACTCCCTGGACACCAAGCCCTGGCTCGTGTTCATCATGGGGCCAATCTACGGCCTGCTGTACTACGCCGTTTTCAGGGGGCTCATATCCCTCCTGGACATCAAGACCCCCGGCCGCGAGGCCATGAAGCAAGAGCTTGGCCTGAGCAGCCTCGATCTCGACAAGTCCGATTACTCGCGCCAGATCGTCTGGGCCCTGGGCGGCCGCAGCAACATCGCCAAGCTGGATAACTGCATCACCCGCCTAAGGGTCGAGGTCAAAAACCCCGGCAAGGTCAACTCGAGGTCGCTCAAGAACCTGGGCGCCGCGGGCGTGGTCGAGCGGGGTCAGGCCATCCAGGCCATCTTCGGCACCAGGGTCGGTAACATAAAGACCGACATCGACGAGTACCTGAAGCAGGCGGGCGCCGACGCCGAGCTCCCGGCCGAGATGGAAAAAGCCCTCGGCGGGGCCAAGGAGGGGACGCTTGCGGGCAAGGCCGAGGCCCCCGTGCCCGAGGCCAGCCGGGAGGAACTGGAAAGGATCAGGGAATTCCTCGGCGGGGCCGAAAACATCGAGAGCTTCAAGCCCGGCGCCACGACGAGGCTCATCATCGCCCTGAAAGACAAGTCGCTCATAAACGTCGAGGGGGCCACGAAGGCCGGCTTCGCCATCCTGTCCTCCCAAAAGGGCAACACGGTCCAGCTCATCGTGGGACGCCACCCGGAGCGCTTCAAGGACCTCAAGGGCGGCCTGAAGGCGGCCTAAAGGGCGGCCTTTCGGGCGGCCTTTCGGCCACCCGTGAACGAAAAAACGGCCAGGCGGGGGACGATCGTCTCCCGCCTGGCCGCTCGTTTTTCGTGGTCGGGGCGTCAGCCCGTCAGGCCGCCTTCAGGGCGGCCTCCTCGACGGAGAGGTCGCGTTTGCGGCGCCGCAGCTGGTTCAGGAAGACGGCGGCCAGGAGGAAGAGGCCAGGGACGCTGAAGAGCCACTTGTCGGGGCGATCGCGGTTGGGCATCTCGATCCCCAGGACCTGGGTGGGGTCGTCCATGTTTATGCCCAGCTTCTCCAGGCGGCTGCTGAAGCCCACGTTGCTCACCATCAGGACGTCGTTTTCCCAGGCCAGGAAGACGCCCGCCTGGGCCAGGCGCCGCTCGGGCGTCTCGCCCTTGTTCGGCAGGACGACGACCTGCTCGACCACCCGGCCGCCCCTGAAGGAGGTGCGCAGGCGCAGGCGGATGTAGTCGTCCTGGGTCAGCTCCCCGACCGAGGCCATGAGCTGGGCCGGGGACCTCTCGTGGAAGGGCGGGTAGAAATAATTCTGGGGTATGTCCGGCCTGAAGAGGAAGACCATGGAGGCCAGGAGGAAGATCAGCTCCCACCAGCGGGTCTTGACCAGGAAAAACCTGTGCGTGGCGCAGGCGAAGGCCATGCAGGCCAAAAGCGAGGTGATGATTATCCAGATTAAATGGAGGCCGTTTTTTATGTTCAGGAGGAGGATCTCCTGGTTGTAGATGAAGACGAAGGGGAGGACGGCGGTCCTTAGCTCGTAGATGAAGCCCTGGACCCCGGTCTTAAAGGGGTTGCCGCCCGATATGCCCGAGGCGGCGAAGGCGGCCAGGGCCACCGGGGGGGTGGCGTCGGCCATGACCCCGAAATAGAGGCAGAAGAGGTGGACGGCCAGGAGGGGTATGCCCAGGCCGTAGGCCGCCGAGAGGTTGTAGATGATCGGGGACAGGAGGGTGGAGACGATGATGTAGTTGGCGGTGGTCGGGAGCCCCATGCCCAGGATGATGGACAGCATGGCCGTCAGCAGCAGGATCACCGGCAAAAAGCCCCCGGAGATGAACTCGACCATGGTGGCCAGGACCAGGCCCACCCCGGTCAGGCTGACCGTCCCGACCACTATGCCCGCGCTGGCCGTGGCCAGGGCGATGCCGATCATGTTCTTGGCCCCGCCGACGAAGCTGCCCATGAGCCTTGAGACCCCGTGCTTGAAGGCCGGCAAGATGGGCCGCTTTTTTCTCCAGGCCACGAAAGGCCTATGGGTGAGGGCTATGAAGATCATCAAAAGGCAGGCGTAGTAGGCGGCAAGGCCCGGCGACATCTCCATGATCATCAGGCCCCAGACCAGGGTGGCCGTGGGCAGGAGAAAAAACAGGCCCGACAGGACGACCGGCAGGGCCGACTCGAACTGGGTCAGCTTTTCGTACTCGGTCTCGGGAAGCTCGGGCACCTTGAGGGAGACCCAAAGAAGGGCTAGGTACAATACAGTTACGAAAACGATGAAAAAAATCCAGGATTGTTTACCCAGGACGCCCGGAATCCAAGCCAAGAGGAAATAAATGAGGCAGACGGCGACCACGGTGGAGGTCAAACCAAGGCCCCATCTTAGGACCACGCTCTTAAGGGGCCTGTGGGGGCCCTCGCTCGGCTGCATGCCGAGCTTGCAGGCCTCAAGGTGGACTATGAAAAGCAGCGAGACGTAGGCCAGGATGGCCGGGATGAAGGCGTGCTTTATGAGCTGCGAGTAAGGGATGTTTATGTACTCGGCCATCAGGAAGGCCGCCGCCCCCATGACCGGGGGCATGATCTGGCCGTTGGAGGACGCGGCCACCTCGACCGCCCCGGCCTTCTCCGGGGTGAAGCCGACCTTTTTCATCAGCATGATGGTGATGGGCCCGGTGGTCAGGACGTTGGCTATGGAGGAGCCGGAGATGAACCCGTGAAAGCCCGAGGCCACGACGGCGGCCTTGGCCGGGCCCCCGCGCAGGCGGCCCAAAAGGGCGAAGGAGAGGGCCGTCAGGTAATTGGCCGCCCCGGCACCCTCCAGCAGGGCCCCGAACAGGACGTAGAGGAAGACGAAGCTGGTCGAGACCCCCAGAGGCAGGCCGAAAACGCCCTCCTGGCTAAGCCAATACTGGGAGGCGGCCCTGGCTATCGATTCCCCCCGGTGGGCCAAAATACCTGGGGCGTAAGGCCCGGCGAAGAGGTAGGCCAGGAAGGTTATGGCCACGAGGGTCATGGGTAGGCCCATGACCCTGCGGGTGGCCTCCAAAAGGAGGACCACGCCCACGCAGGCCGCGGCTATGTCCATGGTCGTGGGGAGCCCCGGGCGCCTCGCTATCTCCACCTGGAAGACGTACAGGTAAACCGAGCAGGAGGCGGCCACCAGGGCGAGGATCCAGTCAAGGGGGGGCACCCGGTCGACGGGGCTGCCCCGGAACATGGGGAAACCGACGAAGGCCAGGAAAATGGCGAAACCCAGGTGGAAGGATCTGGTGGCCGTGTCGTTGAACACGCCCACGCCCAGGGCGTAGGGTATGGGCGAGACGATCCATAGCTGGAACAGTGACCAAAGAATGGGCACGACGATCAGGATGACGTGGGGAATCCCGGTGGGCTTCCGGCGACCGGTTTCTCTCTCTAAAAACTCCTTGATGACATCCGATTTATCGGCCGTGTCTTTCAAACTCATCAGAAACACCAAAAAAAAGCTTTAACAATATGCGAAAGTAAATATTTAGTTGCGATAAAATTTTTTTTGAATAACTTTACCGTTGATTAAAGTTATTCGAGACAGGATTGGAATTTCGCAGGCTTATCAAGCTTGAACTGAACGCAAAAACTGGCGAACATACCAGAGACAATCATTTAACGTTAACGGTAAAGTCTATTCCATTAGGTGCGCTTTACCAAAATCACTATTTTTAAAATTACAAACAATATTAAACATAGAAGTTTAGGTCATACTAGAACCTATACCTCAAAACTATAATATTTAAATGTATTATTATTTTTTAGCCAAATCAAAATTGATAGCCATGCAAAAAACCCGAAATCAATAAAACGACGAAAATTTAGCAAATAAAGTCTGATGGTTAAGTAACAAGTTTTCCAAAATTAGGGGTCTTTGCGGCCCGATCAAAATCGGGCAATCAAAATCGACGGCAATCAAAATCGATATAGGCTACTTGGAAGAGTGAAGCGGAAAGAAACTCAAATTTAGACGCATCCTTTCCCAGAACGACAAGATTACTCACGGGATTTCCCCGGGCGCCGCGGCCCGGGGAAACCGTATCTTTGGCTTTAACCGGCTTAAACCAAGGGGGCGCCAGAGACGCCCCCTAAGCTTGAGCTATTTTACCACAAATTAGGCCACTTTGGCCAAGGCCCCGACTAAAATGCTTGTCGCTTAAGGCATGGCGGGACCCTGGCCATGGGAATGGCCCGGTCACTTGACGGTTATGCCGGCTTCCTTGAAATACCTAAGGGCGCCCGGGTGCCAGGGGATGGTGCTGCCCACCAGCATGCTCTCGACGGTCAGGGCCGAGAGGGCCGGGTGGGAATTCTTCAGCTCCTCGACGTTGGCGAAGACGGCCTTGGTCACCTGGTAGGCGATCTCCTCGGGCAGCTCGGCGTGGACCAAAAGCGTGGCCTTGGGGCCGAAGGTGGGGACGTCGGCGTCCGTTCCCTTATACAGTCCGCCGGGGACGACCGTCGGGGGGTAGAAGGGATACTTGGCCACGAAGGCGTCGACCTTGGGGCCGGCCACCGGGACCACGATGGACTCGCAGGTGGTGGTGGCCTCGGTCAGGGAGCCGTTGGGATGGCCGATGACGTAAACGTAGGCGTCGATCTTGTTGTCGCAAAGGGCCCCGGCCATGTCGGCGGGCTTAAGGTCGGTTGCCAGCTTGAAGGTCTCCGGGGTCCAGGCGTACTCCTGCATCAGGAGTTCCAGGGTGTTGCGGTTGCCGGAACCGGGATCGCCCAGGTTCATGCGCTTGCCGGGCAGATCGTCGAAGGTGACGATGTTGGCGTCCTTGCGGGCGACCAGGGTGAAGGCCTCCGACTGGAGGTTGGCCACGACCCTAAGGTTGGGGTCCGGGCCGGCGGCGGTGAACTGATCCACGCCGTTATAGGCCTGGTACTGGACGTCCGACTGGACGATCCCCAGGTACATGTGATCCTTGTCGGAGCGGATGGTGTTGGCGTTAAAGACCGAGGCGGCGGTGGACTCGACCTTGCAGTCGATGTTGTGCTCCCCGTTGCGCTGCCCCCTGGCCATCAATTGGCAGATGGTCCCGCCCGTGGGGTAGTAGACGCCGGTCAGGCCGCCCGTGCCTATTTTTATGTACTGGACGTCGCCGGACGTCTGGGCCGCGGCCGTGCCGGGCTGGAGCAAAGCCACCAAGCCCAGGCAAAAGGCGATAGCCAAAAAAGTGAGGACCGATTTGTTGGACATGCGAAACTCCTAAATAAAAAAGCGGCCAAAGCGAAGAAAAACCCTCGGGGCGCTTGGAATCCGTCCCTCCCCCCGGGGGAGGCACGGTTGCGTTATTTTTCTCATGGGCCTTCGGCCAGGTCGGCCGCAATCCCCAGTAAATTCAAACAATTGGGCCCATCGGGCCAAGCGAAAGCCTCTGACGCCAAATATATTTTACGGCTTTCTTACATTGGTGTTGATAATACCAGAATCGCATATCAGATCCAACACCATTTTATGTCAAACGCCCCCATCGCCCCCGGCCCGCCCGGGCGGGCCGGGGGTGCCCCCCAACGGAAAAAAAACCCCCCGGATGCCTATCCAGGGGGTTTTAAAGGAAACCCCCGGCCAAGGGTACGCCCTGGCCCGGGATTCGCTTGTGCCCGATATTTATTTGGCCGCTTGCCAGTACTGGCGGATGTCCTCCTTGAGGTTGTCGGGCAGGGGGACGTACTGGAGGCTGGCCGCCTGGGCGTCCCCGTTCTTGAAGCACCAATCGAAGAAGGTCGTGACCAAGTCCATGGCCTCGGGATTATCGGTCCTGACGAGGATGAACGTGGCGGCGGCGATGGGCCAGGAGTCCGGGCCGCTCTCGTTGACCAGCCACAGGAAATAATCCTTGCTTTTGTCCCACTTGGCGTTGACGGCCGCGGCCTTGAAGGTGTCGATGGACGGGCCGATGGTCTTGCCGTCCTTGTTCACGAGGCTGGTCCAGACGATCTTGTTCTCGTGGGCGTAGGCGTACTCGACGTAGCCTATGCTATTCTTGACCCTCTTGACGTTGCCCGCGACCCCGTCGTTACCCTTTTGGCCGTAACCGACGGGCCATTTGACCGACTTCCCGGCCCCCACGGCGCTTTTCCACTCCGGGGACACCTGGGAGAGGTAGTTGGTGAAGATGGCCGAGGTGCCGGAGCTGTCGGCGCGGTAGACGACGTTGATGGTCTCGGCGGGGAAGGTCTTGCCGGGGTTCAGGGCGGCGATGGCCGGATCATTCCATTGGGTAATGATTCCCTGGAAGATGTCGGCCAGGACCTTGCCGGTCAGGACCATGTCGTTATTTTGGAACCCGTCAACGTTGATGATGGCCACCACCCCGCCCAGGACGGCCGGGAACTGGATAAGCTTGGAGGCCTTTAAATCCGCGGTGGTTTGGGGGTCATCGGAGGCGCCGAAATCGACCGTGCCCTCGGTCACCTGCTTGATCCCGCCGCCGGAACCGATGGACTGGTAGTTGACCTTGGTTTTGGTGGCCTTCTCGTAGTCAATGGCCCAAACCGAGTAGATGGGGTAAGGGAACGAGGCGCCGGCCCCGGTTAGATCCCTGGCCGAGGCCAAGGCCGGGCTCAGCGCGATGATGCCGAAAAGAAAGGCCGTGAATAACTTTCGCATACAAACCTCTTCAAAGTTTATAAGGGCTTTCGCCCTGTTGAGCCGCTCCCATGATCGGGGCGGCCTTTGTCGCTTGCGTATTTAAATCCTAATCCCGGGGCATAAAATGCTAACTAAAAAAAGGTAAAATATTCGTAAAATATGCCCCCGCGGGCCAAAAGCCCCCACTCGCATAACTAGCCGATTTTTAAGCCAAATTCCCACCGCCCCGCCTTAGGCAAGGAGGGGGACCTGGCAGGATTGGCGGAAGAATTTACGTGGGTGGGGATTGACAAGCGACGTCACGAGGCGGGGGAAATAACGCTTGGGCCCTGATTCGGCCAGCCCCCCGAAAGGCCACTTTCAGGGGGCCAGCCGGGTCAGTCCTTCTCGGTCAGCCGGACGATGAAGGTGTTGCCGGACTTGTCGTTCTCGACGACCTTGGCCAGGCCCCCGTAGAGCCTGGCGATGTGCTTGACGATGGAGAGGCCGAGGCCGGAGCCGGAATTGTCCCGGTTGCGGGAGGTCGAAAGGGAGTAGAAGCGCTCGAAGACCCGCTCCCGCTCGGGGAGGGGTATGGCCGGGCCCTGGTCGGCCACGGTTATCTCGAGCTCCCCGTCCAGGCGCCTTACGCCTATCTCGATCTCGGGGCCGCTCGAGTATTTGATGGCATTGGTGATTAGGTTGACGAGGACGCTGGTTATGTGGCCACCGTTTACGTTGACGAGGCCGGTATCGCTTTGCCAGAGCAAGGTTTTGCCTTGCGTTTCTATCAGATCCCTCACGTCCGCCACCACCTCGCCGAGGTCGGCCTGGGCCTGGGTGGGCTCGTTGGTCTCGAGGCGGTGGAGGGAGATGAGATCGTCCAAAAGCGAGTTGAGCCTTCTGGCGTTCCCGTGGATGGTGGTCAGGAATTTGTCCAGTTTGTCCTTGGACATCCCCTTGTCCTTGGCGATGACCTCGCTCGTGGCCATGATAAGCGTGAGGGGCGTCTTCAGCTCATGGGAGATGTTGGCCACGAGGTTCGATTTGTAGCCCGAGTACTTGAGCCTGTCCGAGACGTCGTGGAGGATGATCAGCGTCGCCTGATCGGACGACTGGTAGTTCACCGATATGGTGCGATCGCCCAGGCGGAGCTCGGACACGGGCTCCGGGCCGGTCAGGGTCTCCATGACGGAGAGCATCTCGGTTTGGTTGATTTCCGAGAGATGCCCGGGGAGCTTGTGGCCCAGGATGAGCCCGGTCCGCTCGTTGGAGTATATGATCGAGTCGTTTTCGATCAGTATGACCCCCTCCTGGATGTTGTCCAGTATGTACTGGAGCCGGGAATTGAGGGTGGCGTTTCTCTGGCCGAATTCCTTGAGCTCCCTCGTAACCGAGCTAAGGGAATAGAGGACCGTGTCCAGGGACTCGTTATCGAAGGTCGGGAGGTCCTGGCTCCCGTTCTTGGCCTCGTTGACCGCCTGGCTCAGCTCCTTAAGGGTCCGGCTGGTGTTTTTCGAGACGATGAAGGCGAAGACGCCGACGCCTATGACCAGGGCCACGAGGCCCGAGAAGGTCTGGGCCAGCAGGGCCCCGGAGAGGTTTTGGTAATACTCGGCCGGGTAGGCCACCCTCAGGACCGTGTCGTCGCTTAGCCGGTCGGCGTAATAGATGGTGTACAGGCCGGTGGTCGCGCTTTTCCTGGTGGCCATGGCCGGGACCCCCAAAAAGGCGCTCCTGACCTCCTCCCTCTGGCTGTGGTCCTCGGGGACCTCCCCTTCCGTCCCCGAATCGAAGACGACCCTGCCGTCCCGCTCGATCAGGCTCACCCGCAAGCCCAGTTTTTTGCTCACTTCCTTAAACGCCTCGGTGTCCATGGTGCCGGCCTGGATGATCGAAACCAATCGCCACTGGTTTTTCAGCTGGTCCTCGAACTGGGCCGAGCTCAGATCGACGCTTTTCTGCTGGACCAGGGCCAAGCCGATGATCAGGGCCAGGGCGGCCGGCAAAAAAATCAGGGCGAATATTTTATGGTTACTGATCATGTATTACGCTCTGGTAAGGTACCCTTAAGCGGCTAAACGATGACTTCTTTCCGGCCCAAGCCCCCGGCGGGCGAAGGCGCTCAGCGGGGGTTTTCCGCGACCTTGGCGTCCCAGAGGTAACCGATCTTGGGCAGGGTTTTTATGTAGCGGCCCTTGTCCGAGAGCTTCTTGCGGAGCATGGCCATGTGCACGTCCACCGTCCGGCTGTTGACGTCGTTCTCGTAGCCCCAGATGATGTTCAGGAGCTGGTTCCTGGTGAAGACCTTGCCGGGCTTGCGGATGAAGAGGGCCAGGAGGTCGAATTCCTTCTGGGTCAGCTGCATCTCGTTGTTGTCGCAGATGGCCTTGTGGGAGTCCAGTTCCACGCTGACCCCGCCGCTACTGTACACCCCGGCGCTGGTGTTCTCGCCGCTGAGGCGCCTCAGGGCCACCTTGACCTTGGTCTCCAGGAGCTTGAGGCTGAAGGGCTTGGGCATGTAGTCGTCGGCCCCGCGCTCCAGGGCCCTGATGATGTCTTCCTCGGAGGTCCGGGCCGAGATGACTATGACCGGGGTCTTTTGATCCTTTTGCCTGAAGATGTCCAAGAACTGGAGGCCCTGGAGGCCGGGCAGCATCAGGTCCAGCAGGATCAAGTCCGGGGGGCAGTCCTCCACGGCGATAAGGGCGTCGTTGGCGTTGTCGAAAGCCGTCACCTGGTAGCCCTCGCGGCTAAGGTTATACTCGACGACCTCGCGCAGGGCGGCCTCGTCCTCGATCATCATTATCAACATCTTGCCCGCCTTTCCCGCCGCCGTGGCGGCGGCCCTTGGCCCGGCCGCCGGGCCTCGCCCTCACTCGCCGTTATCGGCATCTTGCCCGTCCCCCCGGTTATGGCGAAGGAGTATGCCTTTGGTCACGTATGGTACCATAACCCCGATGTTTTTGGCGTGGTCGGCCACCCTTTCGATCCTCCTCAGGATATTGAGGAGGGAGACGATGTCCAGGCCCTTGTCGGCGTCCTTGGCCATCATGTCGATCAGCCAGGCGTTCAGCTTTTGCTGCAATTCCCCGACCTTCTTGTCGTCCTCCAAAAGGCCCTGGTAAGCCATGTCGTCGGAGGCGAAAAAACAGTCCATGGCCCTTGTGACCATGCTCCCGGCCATGGCGGTCATGCGCCCGAATTCCGGGGCCTTGGCCCAGAAGGGCCCCAGGTGCCTCGCCAGGTTCTCCCGGCACATGACGGTCGCGTGGTCGGCTATCCGCTCGATCTCGTTGGTCAGCCTGGTCACGGCCACGGCGAACCTAAGCTCCAGGGCCTTGGGGGCCTTCAGGGCCAGGAAGGTCAAACACAGGCCCTCGATCTCGTTTTCCAGGGAGTCCACCTGGGAGTCCTTGGCTATGACCTCCCTGGAAAGCTCCCTGTCCGACTTGGCCAGGGCCAGGGAGGCGTCGTTGAACATGCTTGAGGCGAGCTTACCCATCACGGCCAGTTTGCTCCTTATGGTGGTTAAATCTTTGTCTGACATTGTCATGATATGCGTTCCTTTTTCCCCGTAAAAATTTTATCGGGCCGCAAAACCCCTGATTTTCAATAATCGCTAGCCATTATGATTTATTTGCCAATATCTCGCTCTTTTTTTTACCCACTTGGTCCCATGGCCGCGCGACCATGGGATTTTTCTCAACCGAAACGACCCGTTACGTATTCCTCGGTCATCTTGTGCTTGGGTTTCGTGAATATGGTTGCCGTTTCGTCAAACTCGACCAAAGAGCCTATGTACATCAGGGCGGTGTAGTCCGAGATCCTGGCCGCTTGCTGCATGTTGTGGGTGACGGCGATGATCGTCACCTCCTCTTTCAGCTCAACCATCAGCTCCTCTATCTTTTTGCTGGAAATGGGATCCAGGGCGCTGGTCGACTCGTCGAACAAAATCACCTGGGGCTCGACGGCCAGGGTCCTGGCGATGACCAGCCTCTGCTGCTGGCCGCCCGAGAGGCCCTGGGCGTTTTGGTTCAGGCGGTCCTTGACCTCCTCCCAGACGGCGGCCTGGCGCAAGGCCTTTTCGACCTTCTCCCGCAGGACGCTCATGTTGCGGACGCTTTTGAGCCTCAGGCCGTAGGCCACGTTGTCGAAAATGCTCATGGGGAAGGGGGTCGGCTTCTGGAAGACCATGCCCATGGAGTTCCTGAGGCTGATGACGTCAACCTGGTCCCCCAGTATGTTTTTCCCGCCCATCAGTATCTCGCCCCCGTAGCGGTTATTGGGATAGAGATCGTGCATCCGGTTAAAGCACCGGAGCAGGGTCGTCTTGCCGCAACCCGAGGGCCCGATCAGGGAGGTGATTTTATTCTTCCTTATGGGCAAGGTCACGTCCTTGAGGGCGTGATTGTCCCCATAAAAGAAGTCCAGGTTTATTACCGACAATAGATCTTCCATTAAACTTCGGTCCCTTTTTCACTATTAGTTAGAGATACATTAAACTTTATTAAGCTTAATGTGTCTCTAACTAAACTTTAGTTCTTTTTCTTAAATTTAATGATGATTCTCCCGGCTATGTTTAAGAGAAGCACCAAAACGGTGACGACGAAAGCCGCCGCCCAGGCCAACCCCACCCAGCTTTCGTAGGGCGAGGCGGCGTACTGGTAGATGCTGACCGTGAGCGAGGGGACGGCCCGGGACATGTCCAGCTGGAAAAAGTTGCTGTTAAAGGAGGTGAAGAGGAGCGGCGCCGTCTCCCCGGCCACCCTGGCTATGGCCAGGAGGATGCCCGTGAAGATGCCGCTCATGGAGGCCCGCCAGACGATGCCGGTGATGACCTTATGGTAGGGGGCCCCCAGGGCGAAGGCGGCCTCCCGGAGGGTCCAGGGCACCATGGCCATCATCTCCTCGGTCGTCCGCACGATGATCGGGAGGATGATTATGGCCAGGGCCACAGCCCCGGCCCAGCCGTTAAACCTTCGCATGGGGAGGACCAGTATGGCGTAGGCGAAGGTCCCGATGACTATGGAGGGGATGGAGACGGCCATGTCGCTCAGGGTGCTGATGAGCCTGCAGACCCTCAGGTGCCGCCCGTACTCGGCCAGGAAGGTGCCGCCCAGGACCCCCAGGGGCACGCCGATGAGCGAGGCCACCAGGGTCAGGAGCCCCTGGCCCAGGAAGGCGCTTTTCAGGCCGCCCGCGTCGGGTATGTGGGGCGGGGCCGGGTCCTGGGTGAAGAGGCGCGGCTTGAGCGAGCTCAGGCCCTGGGCCAAGACGTCCCAGAGGATGATGAACAGCAAAACAAGCCCGACCGCCGCGCAGAGGCTGGCCAGGGTCATGGCCGCCAGATTGACCGCCTTGCGTCTCCTAAGGTTATCCATTTCCCCTCACGCGTCCCCCCGCCCTGGCCCATGGCCAGGGCGGGCGCCTTTCCGGTGGCCCGTCATTTCTTGCCACCCAGTAACCTCTTGGCCACGCTCAGGGCCAGGAAGTTGGCCAAAAACAATATCAGGGCCAGGGAAAACAAGGACGAGAGCTGGAGCCCCGCGGCCTCGTTAAACTCGTTGGCCATGACCGAGGTGATGGTCGTGTACGGGGAAAAGATCGATTCCAGGCCCGCGTGGCGGTTGCCGATGACGTAGGTGACCGCCATGGTCTCCCCCAGGGCCCGGCCCATGGCCAGTATGATGCCGCCGGCCAGGGCCATCTTGGTGTACGGGATGACCACGTGGCTCAGGGTCTCCCAGCGCGTGGCCCCAAGCCCGTAGGACGATTCCTTGAGCATCGGGGGCACCTGGGCCATGGCCTCCCGGGCGATGCTGGAGATGAAGGGGATGATCATGACCGAGAGGATCATCGAGGCCGTGAACAGGTTGACCCCGCCGGCCATCCTCGCCTGGAAAAACGACCCGATTATCGGCAGATTGCCCAGGCTGTTGGCCACCAAGGGCTGGAAGTACGTCTCCAGGAACGGGGCGAGGACGAACAGCCCCCACATGCCGTAGATGATGCTCGGTATGGCCGCGAGGAGCTCCAGGGCCGTGCCTATGGCCGTCCGCAATTTATTGGGGCAAAGCTCGGTGAGGAAAATGGCCATGCCGATGGCCACGGGCACGGCCACGATCAGGGCCAGGAGGGTGCTTAGGAAGGTGCCGAACAGGGGCCTTAGGGCCCCGAAGGTTTCCGTCGAGTTGTTCCAGTCGGCGGTGGTCAAAAATTTCACCAGCCCGAAATGCCTCAGGGCCGGCAGCGACTCGATTATCAGGGTCACCAGCATGGCCAAAACGATCAACAGAACGCTGGCCGAGGCAACCCCGGTAATATACTTGAAGGCTTGGTTTTTGGTTCGTCCGGCTATCATGCTTAGATTTATAGTTGAAAATAGCCAAAAACCTATTTAACGAATGTAAAATAAATGTAAAACCTCCCCCGCCCCCTGCCCTAGGCCAGCCCGGCCGGCCCGGCCGGCCCGCTCAGGAAATACCCGGCCAGGGCCAGGCCAAAGGCCAGCCAGGAAACGCCGTCGGTCAGCGAGAACGCCAAAAGGGGCCCTTCCGCGGCCCTCGCCCGGGCGTATAGGCGCCAGAACCAGATAAGTCCCGCCGGGATGGCCAAGAGGGCCCAGCCCGGCCTCGCGAAAGCCCCCGCCGGGGCCAGGGTCAGGGGAAACGTCAGGGCGTCCAGGAAGGCCAGAACGAGAAAGGGGGCGAGGACCGACATCGCCCTCGCGGCGGCCACCCTGCCCACCCTAAGGCCATGGACGACCGGTACCTCGCCCTCCCCCTTGCCCAGATCGGAAAGCCTTTCCATGGCCCCCAGGGCGGCGAAGGCCAAAAAGGCCAGCGTGACCCCCCAGGGGCTGGCCGGGAGGCCCAAGGCGACATATCCGCAAGCCAGGGCAAGGGTATTGACGGCGGCCTGGGCGAACAGGCTTAACGCCAGGTATTTTCTCAGCCCCTGGGCGTGAAGGACGGTCAGGGCCAGGGCAATCAGGGCCAGGGCGAACACCCCGTCCCTCGCCAGGGCGGCGAAGGCCAGGCCCGCCAGGGCGAAGCCCAGGAAAACGAAGCCGCCCCTTGACAAATCCAGCCGCCCCGCGGCCAGCGTCCGCCCCTTTCTCCGAGGGTCCTTGCGATCGGCCTCAAGGCCCAGCAGCTCGCCCAGGGCGTTCCCGGCCGCGCCGACGAACCAAAAGGCCGCGAAGGCCAAGACGGCGTTAAGGACGTTCGCGGGGCTGAAGGCCAAGGCCAAAAGCATGGGCAGGAATACCACCAAGCCGGCGAGGCATTTTTTCGCCCCGGCCAGCTCCATGACCATCCCCGGCGAGGGCCATTTCGTCCCCACCGGCTCGACCACCCTGACCTCCCCGCCCATGGGCCTCGCCAGCCTCGCCAACCTCTCCCCGCCCACGACCACGGCCCCGCCGGCGGCCCGCCAGACCTTGACGTCGGCCCCGCAGTCCCCGGCGTAAATGAAGCCCCCTTCACCGAACCTATCGGCCAGGGCCCTAGCCTTGGCCTCGCTTTTTAGGTTTATCCTCGCGTCCGTGGCCATATGGCCCGTGAAAAAGCCGAAACGACCGGCCACCTTCCTGGCCACGGCCTGGTTGGCCGCCGTGGCCAGCCAGACCTCCCCGCCCTTGGCCCCGTGCTCCCGGGCCAACCCGATGACCTTTTCGTTCCAGGGAAGGAGGTCCAGGTCGAGCTCGGTCGATTCGGCCAGCTTGCGCTTGAACCTCAAGCGGCCGCAAAAGAGCCACCATAGGGGGGCGAGGCGCCCCTGGGACAGGGCCTTGAAAAATAACTCCCACAGCGAGTCGGTCCCCAGGAGGGTCCCGTCGAGATCGAGGGCGAGGGCTTTGGGTTTTTCGTCGGGCAAGCTAGTCTTTACCTCCAGGTTTTCGGTGGCCAAAAAAAAATCGTTTAACGGATGGGGGACCCTAATTCATGGTTATCTTTGGGTCATCGGGGGCATTGAACGCATAGGATAGGTTCGCCTCGGTTAGGTTGGCCCCCGTCAGTATGGCCTGGCTCAGATTCGCCAGGCCCAGCCCGGCCTGGCTCAGGTCCGCCCCCGTGAAATCGGCCACGGCGCCCCTGGCGCCGTCGGTCGCGAGGTATAGGGCGCGAGGCTCTGGGATGCCTTTTAATTTATTTTCGTCCATGGGTCGCCCCTTACGGTAAACCAAAAGCCATAAAGCATGCCGCTTTGGGTCATAAGGGTTTGGTACCCACCATGATGGCGCAGCCGAGCGGGAGCTTGGCCGGGAGGACCCCGACGTTTTTGAGGCCGGCCCGTCCCATCATGGCCTTGACCTCGGAGTAGGCGTAGGCCTGGCCCGCGGGGGTATTGACGAGCATGTTCAGGGCGAAGAGGCCGGCCGAGGGCGGCCCGGTCAGGTCGTCGTCGAGGAAGAACTCCTGGATGGCCACGAAGCCGCCCGGGGCCGTGACGCCGGCGGCCTTGGCCACCAGGGCCTCGACGTTCCGGGGGCCTTCCTGGTGGATGACCTGGGAGACGAAGACGACATCGAAGGGGCCTGGCAGGGGGTCGCGGTTAAAGTCGCCGGCCACGAAGCTGACCCGGTCGGACACGCCCAGGCGGGCCAGGACCTTTTTGGCCACGGGCCCGGAGCCGGGCAGATCGAAGACGGTCGCCGAGAGGTTCGGGTGCCTCAGGCAAAACTCGGCCGCGTAGGTGCCCGGGCCGCCGCCGAGGTCCAGGAGGGTTTCGCGGCCGGCCAGGTCCAGGGCCTCGGCCACCGCCCCGGCCTGGTAGCGGGCGTTGTTGAACATGGCCATCAGGAAGGCTTCCCTGGCGCCGTCGTCGGCGGTCTCGACGGCGGAGGTTTGGGCCACCCGGTTACCGGTTTTCACGGCCTCGGCGAGGCGGACCCAGGGGATCATGATGTGCGACTGGTGGGCCAGCATGGCCCCGTAATATTCCCCGGACTTTTCCGAGAGGAGGCGCCTGGCCTCATCGGTGAGGCCAATGTTTTGGCCGTCCCTGGTCAGGAGCCCCAGGGAAACCAGGGCCGTGGCCAGCATGCCCGTGGCCCGGGCGTCGCAGCCGATCCTCGCGGCCAGATCGGGCAGCCTGAGGCCCGGCCCCTCGTCAAGGGCGGTAAAGAGCCCCAGCTCCACCCCGGCCTGGACCGCGCAGAGGGTCCAAAAGCCCCTCGTTAACCCAATAAACCCCTGATGGTTCCAATTCGATTCACCCACGTTAGCCTCCCCTTTGGCCCGGCGGCCAAAAACCCCTGACGGGGCTCCCCAAGAGATAAAAAAGTAATGCGCCGTCGGGCCGGGGCGGCCCCGGGGTCCCGACCTAATGCGATAAGGTCCCTTAAATCATACCACGGCGGCCGGGCCCATGGCCCCGAAAATCGGGGGCGCCGCGAGGCGATCCCGATTTCATTGGCGATTGCGGCGCGAACTTTACTGTTTGATAAAAACACTAGATGTGGTATCCTTTCCCACTATACCGGGGGTCGATTAACAACATTTTGTTCCGCCCATTCCGGTAATCGCAATCAAACCTGGGCAACGTTTGTACCCCCGATACCCGGCAAGTCCTTAAATTATGCCTTCCGATTCCTTGGCCGCGCTCGACCTGGGCTCCA
The DNA here is from genome assembly GCA_031278635.1 of Deltaproteobacteria bacterium. Taxonomy (GTDB): domain Bacteria; phylum Desulfobacterota; class Desulfarculia; order Adiutricales; family Adiutricaceae; genus JAIRNQ01. The sequence goes on from JAITKA010000021.1 coordinate 21,605, forward strand.
ATACCTTCAGGCTTATCATCGCCTCCCAGGGGGAGGGCGGCCTAGGCCGGAGCCGGGTCTGGCAGGAGATACCCCGCCTCTCGGAAGGCCTGGAGGAGGGGGGCCCGTTGCCCCAGGGGCCCAAGGCAAGGGCCTGGGAGGCCCTGGAGGGCTTCGCCGCCGTGATCGAGGCCGAGAGGCCCCAGAGGGTCCTGGCCGGCGGGACCATGGCCTTCAGGCAGGCCAGCGACGGGGAGGACTTCCTTCGGGCCGCGGGTCGCCGATTCGGCTGGGAGACGCTGGTCCTCACGGGCGCCCAGGAGGCCTACCTCTCGGCCATGGGCGTTTTGTCGGGCCTGGACCCCGTGCCCCCGGAGACGCTGATATTCGACGTGGGGGGGCGCTCGACCGAGTTCGTGAACGTCTACGGGCGCGACATCGTCAAGACCCAGAGCCTTGCCGTCGGGGTGGTCGGCTTGACCGAGGGCCACATAAAACACGACCCTCCCGAGCCCTGGGAGCTCATGGCCCTGGACTCCCACGTCAGGGAAAAGCTCGCGGGCGGCGACTGGACGGCCCTGACCCCCGGGGCCACCCTGGTCGGGACGGCCGGGACCGTCACCACCATGACCGCCATGCTCCTGGGGCTGATCGAGTACGACCGGGACCAGGTGAACAACCGCATAGTCGATATCGAGAGCGCCATGGCCCTTTTGATGGAACTGGCCAAGGAGACGACCGCCGAGCGCCAGGCCCGCCCTGGCCTTCACCCGCGCCGGGCCGACGTCATCGTGGCCGGCCTCGTCCTGGTCTCGACCATCATGGATTATTTTTCCAAAGCCAAAATCATCATCAGCGACAACAGTCTCCTGGAGGGCCTCTGGTTGGCCGCCGCCGGGCGGGCCCCCCTCAACCCCGGCTGACCCTTGGTTAAGGGGGCGGCCCCTTAACCACAAGTGACCTTAAATAGACAGAAAAGACTGCGAAAGAACCAATAACGGACCACAAAAACGAGCGAGGATCCCATGAACGAACGAGCCGCTTTCCAGGAAGGCCTGACCTTCGACGATCTATTACTCGTCCCGGCCTATTCCGAGATACACCCCAGGGAGACGAACCTGTCCACCAGGCTGACCGAGCGGATCACGCTGAACGCGCCGGTGATCAGCGCGGCCATGGACACGGTGACCGAGGCGGCCACGGCCATCACCATGGCCAGGCAAGGCGGCCTGGGCATCATACACCGCAACATGCCCGTCCAGGCCCAGGCCTTCGAGGTGGAAAAGGTCAAGAAAAGCGAGAGCGGCATGATACTCGATCCCGTGACGGTGCCGCCCTCGACCCCCGTCAGGGAGGTCAAAAAGCTCATGGAGCAGTACCACATCTCCGGGGTGCCGGTGGTGGCCAACGACCGCGAGCTCAAGGGCATAGTCACCAACCGGGACCTTAGGTTCGAGAGCAATTTCGAGCGCCCCGTGGACGAGGTCATGACCAAGAGGAACCTGGTCACGGCCGAGGAGGGCATCACCCTCAACGAGGCCAAGGCGAGGCTACACGAGAACCGCATAGAGAAGCTATTGGTGGTCGATAGCCACGGGCTCCTCGTGGGGCTCATCACCATAAAGGACATCGAAAAGGTCCGCCAGTTCCCCAGCGCCTGCAAGGACGGCAAGGGCCGCCTCCGGGTCGGGGCGGCGGTGGGCGGGGCCGACACCCTGGAGAGGGCCGAGGCCCTGGTCAAGGCCAAGGTCGACGTCCTGGTGGTCGACTCGGCCCATGGCCACACCATGAACAACATCGCCATAGTCAGGGAACTGCGGGCCGCCTTCCCGGACGTGGACGTCATCGCCGGTAACGTGGCCACGGCGGAGGGGGTCCGGGCCCTGGTCGGGGCCGGGGCGGTCGCCGTCAAGGTGGGCGTGGGGCCGGGCTCCATATGCACGACCAGGATCATAGCGGGCGTCGGCGTCCCCCAGATGACGGCCATATTCGAGTGCGCCGCCGAGGCCAAAAAGCTCGGCCGCACGATCCTTGCCGACGGCGGCATCAAGTTCTCGGGCGACATCGTCAAGGCCCTGGCCGGCGGGGCCTCGGCCGTCATGCTCGGCTCGCTCCTGGCCGGGACCGAGGAGAGCCCGGGCCACAAGATCCTCTTCCAGGGCCGTTCCTACAAGACCTACCGGGGCATGGGCTCCCTTGAGGCCATGCGGGAGGGCTCGGCGGACCGCTACGGCCAGAAATCGACGGAGAACGGCTCGAAGCTGGTGCCCGAGGGCATCGTCGGCCGGGTCCCCTACCGGGGGCTCCTCTCCGAGACCATCTACCAGCTGCTGGGTGGCCTCAGGGCCGGCATGGGCTACCTGGGCGCCAAGGACATCGACGACCTGCAGCGGAACGCCAAGTTCCTGCGCATCACCTCGGCCGGCCTGAAGGAGAGCCACGTCCACGATGTCATAATCACGACCGAGGCCCCCAACTACCGCCTCGAGACGAACTGACGTCCCCGGGTTAAGCCGCCCGGTTTGGCGCCATGGCCGAGGCTCCCTTCCATCGCCTGGGCCGGACCGGTGGCTTGGCCCCCTTGGCGAGGCTAAATGGCGCCTCGCCCCGGGGGGGCCAAAAAACGCCTTTTCGCCCACTCCCCCGAACCAACCGGCCCAATCGCTTAACGCTATTTTTATCCCCGCGCCCAAAGGTAAACCATGAGTTTCGTCCACCTTCATGTCCACTCCTGCTACAGCCTGCTAGACGGGGCGATCAGGATAAACGATCTGGTCAAAACCGCGAAGGACATGGGCATGCCGGCCGTGGCCCTGACAGACCACGGGCAGATGTTCGGCCTGTGGAATTTCTACAAGGCCGCCGTCAAGGCCGGCATCAAGCCCATCCTGGGCGTCGAGGCCTACGTGACCACCAACGGCCGCGAGACCCGCGACAAGAACGAGATCCGCTACCACCTGACCTTGCTGGCCGAGAACCTCACGGGCTTCCACAACCTCTGCCGGATGATCTCGCTGGCCAACGTCGAGGGCTTTTACCACAAGCCCAGGGTCGATTACGACCTCTTGACGAAATATTCCGGGGGCGTCCTCGCCCTCTCCGGCTGCCTCCAGGGGGAGGTCCCCAGGGCCATCCTCTCGAACCGCCCCGACGAGGCCAAAAAAATCGCCGAGGGGCTCGCCGGCATATTCCCCGGGCGCTTTTACCTGGAGATCCAGGAAAACGGCCTGCCCCACCAGGCCCTGGCCAACAAGGGCCTGGCCAACCTGGCCAAGGAGACCGGCATCCCCTTGGTGGCCACGAACGACTGCCATTACCTGAGGCGGGAGGACCACGAGGCCCACGATCTCTTGCTGTGCATCCAGACCGGCAAGCTGGTGACCGAGCCGGCCAGGATGCGCATGGAGACGAACGAGTTCTATTTCAAAAGCCCCGGGAAGATGGCCGAGGATTTCGCCTGGTGCCCGGAGGCCCTGGCCAACACCCTGGCCATAGCCGACCGCTGCGAGGTCGCGTTCGACAACGCCGACCCCGCCAAAAGGGTTTATTTTTTCCCCAGCCTCCCGGGCCTTAGCGAGGGCAGCGAGGCCGAGACCCTCAGGACCCAGGCCGCCGAGGGCCTGGAAAAGCGCATCCAAAAGCTTGAGCGCTCCGGCCACCCCCTTTCGGAAGAGGCCAAGGCCCGGTACCGCGCCCGCCTGGGCGAGGAAGTCTCCATCATCAACGAGATGAATTTCCCCGGATACTTCCTGATCGTGGCCGATTTCATCAACTGGGCCAAGGAGAGGAAATATCCCGTCGGCCCCGGCCGCGGCTCGGCGGTCGGGAGCCTCGTCTCCTGGAGCCTGGGCATCACCGACGTGGACCCGATCCGCTTCGATCTCCTGTTCGAGCGCTTCCTTAACCCCGAGCGCGTGTCCATGCCCGATATCGACGTCGACTTCTGCGCCGAGTGCCGGGACGACGTCATCCGCTACGTGACCGAGACCTACGGCGGGAGCGATTACGTGGCCCAGATCCTGACCCTGGGCCAGATGAAGGCCAAGGCGGCCATCAAGGCCGTGGGCCGGGCCATGGACATCCCCCTGCCGGAGGTCACGGCCATAACCAAAATGGTCCCCGACAAGCCCGGCACCACCCTCTCGGAGGTCCTGAGGAAGCCCGAGTTCAGGGATCTCATAAATTCCTCGCCCCAGCTCAAGAAACTCATCGACATGTCCCTTTTCGTGGAGGATCTGCCCCACCATTCCTCCACCCACGCCTCGGGCGTGGTCATCGGCCACAAGCCCCTCATGGAAATCCTGCCCATATTTTGCGATACCAAGGTCGCGGAGGAGAACGGCCGACGTACCCAAGTCATTACCCAGTATGACCTAAAAGGCGTCGAGGAGAACGGCCTCGTCAAGTTCGACTTCCTTGGCCTCAAGACCCTGACCCTGATCAAGCACTGCCTGGCCCTTTTGTCCAAGCGGGGCATCGACATCGATCTCCTCGATCTCGACTACGACGACCCCAAAACCTACGAGCTCCTCAGGAGCGGCGACGCCAGCGGCATATTCCAGATAGAGAACGAGGGCATCCTGAGCACCATGGTCAGGTTCAGCCCCACCAGGATAGAGGATCTGATAGCCCTTGTCGCCATCTACCGCCCTGGCCCGCTCCAAAACCGCGTGGACGAGATATACATCAACATAAAGAACGGCTTCGCCAAGCCCGAGTACGAGCTCGAGGCCCTAAGGCCCATCCTCGAGGAGACGATGGGCGTCATAGTCTACCAGGAACAGGTCATGCGCATCGCCCAGGTCCTGGCCAACTACACCCTGGGGCAGGCCGACGAGCTCAGGAAGGCCATGGGCAAAAAATTGCCCGCGGAGATGGAAAAGCACCGGGCCATCTTCATGAAGGGGGCCACGGGCAACGGCGTGCCCCAGGACAAGGCCAAGCACATTTTCGACATGATGGCCAGTTTCTCCGAGTACGGCTTCAACAAATCCCACAGCGCCGGCTACGCCTTCATAATATTCCAGACCGCTTACCTCAAGGCCCACTACCCCCTTGAGTTCATGGCCTCGCTGATGTCCTCGGAGGCCGACGATCTGGAAAAAATCGGCCGCCTGATAGACGAGTGCCGGGCCAAGGGCATAGAGGTCCTGCCGCCCGACGTCAACACCTCCTCCTACGGGACCTCCGTCAAGGACGGCAAAATCGTCTTCGGCCTTGGGGCCATAAAGGGCGTGGGCCAGGGGGCCATAGAGGCCATCATCGAGGCCCGGGAGGCCAAGCCCTTCGTCGATCTCTTCGACTTTTGCGACCGCGTCGAGGGCAAGAAATTAAACAAGCGGGTGGTGGAGGCCCTAATCAAGTGCGGGGCCATGGACCGCTCCGGCGGGGCCCCGAGGGAATCGCTCCTGGCCGCCCTCCCCCAGGCCCTGGAGCAGAAAGTCAAGGCCAAAAAAGCCAAACCCCTGGTCAGCCTCCTCTCCGGCCTGGCCCCGCCCAAACCCGTGGCCCGGATCCCCTCGGCCCGCATCTGGCCCCAGGCCGAGGCCATGACCCCCGAGGAGCGCCTGGCCCACGAAAAGGAGCTCCTGGGCTTCTACATCAGCGGCCACCCCCTGAACCGTTACGCCCAGGCCTTCGAGGCCATAAAAACCCACGACATGGCCCAGGCCAAGAAACTCCCCAACAACGCCAAGGTCAGGGTCTGCGGCCAGCTCTCCAACTACAGCCTCAGGGTCTCGAAAAAGAACGCCAACTACGCCACCGCCAAACTGAGCGACGTGAACGATTCCATCGAGGTCATGTTTTTCGACAAGCTCCTCAAAAAGAAGGGCGACCTACTGGTTGAGGGGGCCGTTTTGATAGTCACCGGCAAGGTTTCCGGCAACGACTGGAACGAGAAGGGCCGCCCCAAGATCGTGGCCGACTTCGTCGACGAGCTCGACGGCAGCCTGAGCGGCCCCTTCCCCTCCCTGGTGGTGGAGACCTCCCTTGAGAACCTCCGGCCCGTGATGGATTACCTGGCCGACAAGACCGAGCCCCACGACCCCCACGCCCGAAAGCTCTCCCGGGTGTTCCTGAAAATCTTCGACGGCGACGGCCGGGCGGTCTACGCGACCAACGGCTACCTCGAGCTCAGGGTCGATTTCCTGACCGAGGCCACCAACGCCCTCGGCCGCCACAACCTCGTCAAGTGCTCCGACCTGATAACGCCCTACGGACAAACGCCCTACTGACCCCCACACGGGCTCAGTAGGGCATGATAACTTATTTTATTTAAAACCAAATGCCATCTTTTCGTTATTTTTAAATGACGAAACACTATCAAAAACTACTTTTAGGCTTATAAAAACCACCATCACACTATTAATGGAATATATGTTCTTCCAAAAAATGCCTCCACCTTCAATGTAAAGCTACAAGATTCCCATAAAAAAGGCCAAAGTTCACTTTGTTTCAAAGTTTAATTCCATAAAAGATAAATTTGGCACCCCTATTTGTGAATTTCAACCTAATGACAAGATTTATCTCAAAGATCTCTTTGCATACTTCTATAAAACAAAAAGTACCGCCCTAAACGGCAAGTCATCGCCAGAAGAAATTAACAATCTTGCCGACGTAACGGTTGGCTTCTTTATTTATTTCGACCAATTAATAAATAATGATCACGTTCAAAAATTTATTCAAAGTTACAACTTTTACCACCCTTAATCATAAAAATCATAATCGCTAATAAAAAATCGTCAAGCTGAGATCAAAAAAAATGCCCCTAACCCCCTTGGCCCGCAAGGCCTAGGAACCCGGAGAGCGATGCCGCGA
>JAITKA010000131.1 GCA_031278635.1 Deltaproteobacteria bacterium
CATTACATATTATGGCCCAGGAGCAAATGTTGACTGGCGCAAATGGACACCAGACATCAAGGTTAGGTAATACGCACCGACTTTTAAAATTCAAATAATTTCAGATAGTTAATTGGCCCAATTTTGCTAACTGCGAAAGTCGGGTTAGTATGGTGAACTACCGCTACGCTAAAGCATGTCCTCCATGGAAAATCCCTCGAAAAATAACCCACATACAAACCATTACACTTGCCGCTAAAATCCCATATATCCCCTGGCATTGCCTCTACGTATCCGCGCCCAACCAACCCCGCCCATGGCCGTTGCCTTTAACGGGTCCCGATAGCCCGGGAAAGGGGGGGGTGGGGCGTTTTCGGGGTTCATCCCGTTCGGTTAAAGGCAAGATTCCCGGGAAAACCAAGCCGCAAGGCCCTAGCGCCGGCCGGTCTTCCGGTAAAGGGCCTTCATGGTCGCGGGCGGGACCATGCCGCCGCCGGTGCCCCAGACCACGTGGATGGCGTCTTTTAGCTTGCCTTTGAGGCCGTTGGCTTCCAGGTAGATCTGGCCGGCCTCGGTGGTGAGAAGTTTCCAGGGGCCGGGGAAGCCGGCCAGGGCCGAGGGCTCGAACCAAAGGCCCTCCTTGTCGGCAAGGAGGCGCAGGAGATTGAGGAGCCTGTCGTCGGTCACGGTAAAGACGCCGCTTATGTCCCGGCGGAGGGTTTCGGCCACGAATCCCGAGGGCCTGGCCACGGCGAGGCCGTCGGCCTCGGTTTGGCCGGCGAGGCCGAAGTCGGCGGCGGAGACGGCGTCGCGCTTGTCGGTCATGAGCCCCAGGAGCATGGCCGGGGCCTGGGTGGGCTCGGCGAAGAAGCAGTGGGCGTCGTCGCCGAAAAGGGTCCTGAGCCCGAAGGTGATGCCGCCCGGGGCGCCGCCCACGCCACAGGGGAGGTAAACGAAGAGTGGCCGATGGGCGTTGGGCAAGAGGCCGATGTGGCGCAGCTGGGTCTTTAGGCGAACGGCAGCGACGGAGTAGCCCAGGAAAAGGGCCCTCGAGTTCTCGTCGTCGACGAAATGGCTTTTGGGGTCGCCCGCGGCCTCCCTTCGCCCGGCGGCCACGGCCTCGCCGTAGTCGCCCGGGTGCTCGATGACCGTGGCCCCATTGGCCCGGAGGAGCTCCTTTTTCCAGGGCTTGGCGTCCGAGGACATGTGGACGATGACCTCAAAGCCAAGGCGGGTCCCCGTGATGCCGATGCTCAGGCCCAGGTTCCCGGTGGAGCCGACGAGGATCCGGTAGCGGGAAAATAGCCGTTTGAAGGGCTTGGTGGCCAGGGTCGCGTAGTCGTCGCCCTCGGTGAGGGCGCCCTCCCTCTGGGCTATGTTCTCGGCGAGGCACAGGACCTCGTAGACGCCGCCCCTGGCCTTGACGGAGCCCGCTATGGGCAGGTAGGAGTCCAGTTTGGCGTAGAGGAAGCCAGGCAGCGGGGTCCCGTAGAGGCGATCGAGGGCGGCTTTCATTTTCGGGACAGGGCAGAGGTCGGACTCGACCAGGCCATGGCTGGCCCTGGTCTCGGGAAAGGCGTGGGCCAGGTATGGGGCGAACCGTTCGAGCCTTCCCTCGGCCCCCAGGATGTCGTCCAGGCCCAGGGTCGGTGATATCCGGCGGCCGCCGAGGCGCGAGTGGAAGGGGTTGCCCCAAAAGACCTCCCGGCCGGCCATGACCTTGGCCAGCAGGGGCAAACGGCGTTTCCATTCCTCGATATCGAGGCCGGCTATCTCGCCCATGGGTTCTCCTTAACTTTGGGGTATGGGCCCTGGGGGCCCGCAATCGTGGCGGCTTAGGCCGAATAGACCACACTTCGGCAGTGATTGCAACGCCCCTTGGGTACCGGATGGGGCCAAAGGCGCCCTTCGGGTCATTGGGGGAAAATATTATTTTCGAAAGGGCATGCTGTAAGTACGGGTAAATAAAAAATAAATTATTTCGCGAAAAAAAATTTCACCTGGCGCCTGGAAAGTCCCTTGACATCGCCGGCTGAATGACTATATTTGCTCTTGCCTGGCAGTCCAGGGTTGAGAGTGCTAATTTGATCCCCCGGGGCCCTTCGCCTTGTCATGGATAGGTCGTCGCTCCCAACTTTTTACAGCCCAAAGGTGCATAGCCAAACTCAAAACAGCAAGTAAATCTTCTATATAAAATAAAATTAACTATTTTAGTATGGGAAGTATTGCTTTAAGTTTTAACAAGCCCGTAAGGGCCAATGTTTAAAAAACAGTCTAGGTAAAGACTGAAAAACAAGAGGGAAGAAGGAGTTTAGACATGAACGTACGTCCTTTGTCGGATCGGATTCTCGTGCAACGCCTTGAAGAGGAAGAAAAAACCAAGGGTGGAATCATCATCCCCGACACGGCCAAAGAAAAACCGCAGCAGGGCAAAGTCGTTGGCGTCGGCGACGGGAAGCTTCTCGACAACGGCACCAGGATCAAGCCCGGCGTGAAGCCCGGGGACACGGTCCTCTTTGGTAAGTATTCCGGAACCGAGATTAAGATCGACGGCCAGGAATACCTTATTTTACGCGAAGACGATATCTTCGGCATCATCGAGTGACGGGGCCCTTTGGCCCCTGGCTTGGTTAATTTCGCCCATAAGGATGCCGTTAGTGGGAATCAGTCGGTAGCGCATCTCGCGAGATAACGGTATTTCACCAAACGTCCGCCATGGGCCCCCCCCGCCGGTAGGCAAGGGTTAAAGGCCAAACCTATCGCGTTCATGGGGGCATGGCGCCATCTAAGCATACCAACCGGAATTTCGGTAAAAATTATCATAAAGAACTTCCAAAGAGGAGGATAATCGTTTATGTCCGCTAAAGAGATTAAATACAGTGTCAAGGCCCGCGAAGCTATCATGCGCGGCGTCGATATCCTGGCTGACGCGGTCAAGGTAACCCTGGGACCCAAGGGTCGCAACGTTATATTGGAGAAGACCTTCGGCGCCCCGACCATCACCAAGGACGGGGTGACCGTGGCCAAAGAGGTCGAGCTGGAGGATAAGTTCGAGAACATGGGCGCCCAGATGGTCAAGGAGGTCGCCTCCAAGACTTCCGATCTGGCGGGCGACGGCACCACCACCGCCACCGTCCTGGCCCAGGCCATTTACCGCGAGGGCCAGAAGTTGGTCGCCGCGGGCGTTAACCCCATGGCCCTCAAGAGGGGCATCGACGCCGCCGTCGATTCGGCCACGACCGAGCTCCGCAACATGAGCAAGGCCACCAAGAACCAGAAAGAGATCGCCCAGGTTGGCACCATCAGCGCCAACAACGACCCGACCATCGGCAACATCATAGCCGAGGCCATGGACAAGGTGGGCAAAGAGGGCGTCATCACCGTCGAGGAAGCCAAGAGCATGGAGACCACCCTGGACGTGGTCGAGGGCATGCAGTTCGACCGCGGCTACCTCTCCCCCTATTTCGTGACCGACGCCGAGAAGATGGTCGTCCATCAGGACGACGCCTACGTTCTTTTGGTGGAAAAGAAGATCAGCAACATGAAAGATCTTTTGCCCATCCTAGAGCAGATCGCCAAGCAGGGTAGGCCGCTTTTTATCGTGGCCGAGGACGTCGATGGCGAGGCCCTGGCCACTTTAGTCGTAAACAAACTTCGCGGCACCCTCCATACCTGCGCCGTCAAGGCCCCGGGTTTTGGCGATCGCCGCAAGGCCATGTTGGAAGACATCGCCATCTTGACCGGCGGCAAGGTCATCAGTGACGATCTGGGCATTAAGCTTGAGAGCATCACCCTAAACGATCTGGGCCGGGCCAAGAAGATCACCGTTGACAAGGACAATTCCACCATCGTCGATGGCGGCGGGGCCAAGAGCGCCCTGGAAGGCCGGGTCAAGCAAATCCGCGCCCAAATCGATGAGACCACCTCCGATTACGATCGCGAAAAACTCCAAGAACGCTTGGCCAAGCTCATCGGCGGCGTGGCCGTCATTAACGTGGGCGCCGCGACCGAGATCGAGATGAAGGAAAAGAAGGCCAGGGTTGAGGACGCCTTGCACGCCACCAGGGCCGCCGTGGAAGAGGGCATCGTGCCCGGCGGCGGGGTCGCCTTGGTGCGCTGCGTTCCGGCCTTAAATAACGTCGAGTGCGTGGGCGAAGCCGCCCAGGGCGTCAATATCATCCGCCGGGCCCTTGAAGAGCCCCTGCGCCAGATCGCCGTTAACGCCGGTCACGAGGGTAGCGTCGTGGTCGAAAAGGTCCGTAACGAGTCCGGAAACATCGGCTTTAACGCCGAGACCGGCACCTATGAAGACCTCATGCAAGCCGGCGTCATCGACCCGGCCAAGGTGACTAGGTTCGCTCTCCAGCACGCGGCCTCGGTCTCCTCGCTCTTACTTACCACCGAGTGCATGATCGCCGAGAAAAAAGAAGACAAGCCCGTTAACCCCATGGCCGGCGGCCCCGGCGGCATGGGTGGCATGGGCGGCATGTACTAAAAAGCGGCCCCAACAAAAAACCAGGGTTCCAAAGTCCCCCGGGACTATTGGAACCATTGGAACGAAAAAACCGGGCGGGGTTATCCTCGCCCGGTTTTTTTAGTTGGGCGAATTAGCCGGACCAGATGGCTTTATATAGCGCGGCTTTTAAGGGTTTGGGTAGGCCCGGTTACTAGCCATCAAGACATGGTGGGCCTTTTGGAAAAGGGGCCAGCGCGAAAATTTTTTTCGCTTGAAAATCTATAAATTACGTCCACGGGGCCAACAAAACCTGAAAAACCGGGTACTCTGGAAAGCCCGGCCCGCGGGGCTTTTACCGGGGCCGGGGAACTTTTACCAAGAAATTTTCTTGAATTTCAAGATTTCAAAAAAAACAATAATAGTTCTGGGTTATTAGCGATTTGTTAGGGAAATCTCCAGCAAGAATTCGCGAAATAGGACGGACTTAAGATCCTTAAAACTATCAAATTTCTTTAACTATGCAAAATCATTGGCCTTATTTTTAAAATTATCCGTAAAATAACCCACTGAATTTTATAAAAAAATTTTCGGGCGCCCCTTGACAGCCCCGTTGTGTTGTGCTATTGTTTTCGCATGGTTAGTCCCGCCTTGGCCCTAGGCCTTCAAAATGTTTGATAATTTTGGGCAAGGGAGACTAAAAAATATCCCACTTTCCCTTAAGTCCCGTAACTTATGATTATTTAATGTTATTGAACATTCGTTAGCTTGCGAGTCTTTTCGCCTCCCCCCTGGACCCAACCTTCGGTGTCACTTCTCGCCCTTGAGGCTGGGGAGGCCGACGACCTTAAAGGTCGGTTTTGGAACGCTTTCTTTGATGGCTCTTCGGTTTGGTCAGCTTTTGATTATTTAACGTCTTAATACCACAATACAATAAAACAAGTTTTCGATCGGAATTTGATTTAGTCAAATACCCGATCGTTGTGTGATTGGGCTTACCTAAATAAGGTAAGGTAATATTGATAGTTTATGGAACGTCACTATTTCCATAGCATAACTTTCAAATTCTCTTTCTTTTCTTTGGAATAAACCCGTCACGAGTCGCTAATTGGCAGTTAAAATAGCGCCGGCGACTGCCCGTGTCTTTTTTGCCTTTGTTTTTGATCATTTTAACTGACTTTAGTCGGGAGTTTTTTTTGGGTAAAATCATGAGTCACAGCAAAAATCTTTGGGTAATCCGCCCCGAACCTAATTTCATTAATCGGTTGGGGGATTTCTTGACCTCCGGCATGGTGGCCATTGGTTGGCCCGACGTGGGAAATCTTGGCGGCGGGCTTAACCGCGACGAGCTGGCCGAGCGTCTTACCAAAACTTATGAGCACTATCTCTCCGATCGCAAAAGCGATTTGGCCGTGGCCGCCGGGGTTTTGGATCGCTTCGTTAACCAGATCCACGAGGGTGACATCATTTTGGTTCCGGACAACGACGATGTCTACTTGGCCAAGGTCCTGGGACCTTACGAGTACCATTCCGAGCTAAGCGAAAACACGGCCGATGGCGGCTATCCCCACTGGCATAGGGTCGCTTACCTAAACGAGGCCGAACCGATCTGCAAAATAAAGGATCTGCCTTTGGGCGTAAGGCGCAGTATCGATTGCCGCCTGACGGTCTTTTCCATCCACTCGGCCGCCGACGCCATGTGGAACTTTCTCCGTCAGAACCATCACATCCGGGGCCACGACGACCACAGATCCATGACCGCCTAACCCCTTGGGCCATCGCCCCGGGCCGTTAGGCCATAACCTTTCCGGGTAGGGAATCTTGCCCACTTGGTCGCTTTCGCTCGAAAGGTGCCCCGCAAAAACCGGTTGGCGCCGGGCCCCAACCCCGGTGCCTTAGGTACCCGCTTCGCCCTAGCGCCCTATTTTGGTAGGCTCCCGACTTTATGGGTTAGCTGACCCCTAAAGTCGGGGGGATCCCTTTTTTGGCCAACCCCCAAGGCGCCAGGCCCGGCCTGGCCCAAGCCCCAGGGTCCGCTGGATTTCCGGCCCCCTTGCCTAAATCTTACCCGCTCCCATTTTCGCGGTAACGCCCCACTATTCCCCAAATTACCGCCCCCCCCCAATTAACCCGGCCCCCCCCCGCCCCCGGGGGCCGCCCCCGGTGGCTAAAAAAATGGCCCCCAAACTCGGACGCCCCCCCCCCCCCCC
>JAITKA010000154.1 GCA_031278635.1 Deltaproteobacteria bacterium
AAATAAGTACTTATTGTTTTCATTTTAAACTCCATAAAATTTATATAATAATGGGACAAAAGCAAACATTCACCAATTAGACTAATTTTTGACACATGATTTAACATAGTGAACGTTTACCTAAATAATTTTCGCCAACTTGATGGAAAGGTAATAATTGAAGCTGGCGGCCATTTGGTCTTTGAAGAAAGGCAAGTTACACATGGGATTTAACAAGCCTCAGGCGGCAGCGTTATTAATGCTCTAGAAGGTTACTAAGCCTTGGCCTTAAGTTTATGCCGCTTTAAGGTTACCGGCCTTATGTTTATTACCACCCTGGGGCTTCTGGCTTGTCTTGGGCGATTCCCCGACCCGTGGCCTGACCCGTGGCCGTGAATGAGCTTTATCAAAGAATGTTAGAATAATAGCACAATACGATGTGATTTGTGAACTTTTTCTCATGGCCTTATTGGGGAAAAAATTTTGATAGCGTCTAAATGCTATAATATCTACTCTTTGTATTGAACATCGATCATTTTGATATCATTGTATATTTTACATTTTTTATACTATTTTTAATTTATATATACTTCTCAAAAAATTAATATGCAACATTTTCTAGACAAAAGATAAATTTATCAAGTTAATAGCACCTCAAACGGTATCAATTCAAGATTCCGTGGAAAATATATAACCGTAAAGGATATGGGCCATTCGCTTGGCGGGGGCGGCCAATCGTCGGCCAAAGGGTCAAAGAATTAGCTTGGCTTGGGGGGGACGGAGGGGAAAAAATTATTTTGGGGGGCGACGAAACGAGGGGGATGGGAGGCCTGGGGGGTGGATGGGCCGGGCGATCGTTTCGGCCCGGTCGGGCAAAACGGGGGCTTGTCGCTGTCGTCAGGGAGGGGTTGGCGAGGGGTTTTGGCAAGGTGTTGTTTTTTTTGGGGTTTTTTGGGAGGCCGTTTTTGGGCTTAAAGTTTACCCTATAAAATCAAATAGTTATTTGAAGGCTGGGCAAAGGGTATGCTTAGTTACTTTAGCGGTTAAATTGTGGCAAATTAATTGACTTTTTGTGATACGATCTAGGGAAAAGGCGAAAATCATTTCCGGCAATCGGGAGGCGAAAAAAATTTTATTGGTCAAATAATCATGGTATATACCTGATTCGTGTCTATACTTTTAAATAATTTATACTAATTATCTATTAAACGCAATAACTCCAGAGCTTCTTTTTTTTGATATTTTGACAAAAACAATAATTCCGTTCATTTTTTTCTTGAAATTTTTGTCGATCTTATGATAGATTGCCATGGTGATTGCATAATTGGATTTATTCCAATTTAGCTACCAAGATACTTGGCGGCTCAACCCGTTGATTCTGTTGGTTTAACGGTTCTAAGGTCGAAGTCAAATTAGTCTCTAGCGCAACTATCCCGCCTTTGTTTTGCCCGGGATTTTCCAGCTATGGACCTATTCCGGGGCATCCTCGTTGGACAACTACTCGTTATATTCCCACAAAAGATCAATCAAAACAGCGGCCATAGTTTATCTCTCAATGGCAAATTTTAGTGACTCCATCCCTACGCACCCTTCCTTTTCTTTCCATCGCGTGGGACAAGTGGAGTCAATTCTGGCTTTGTCTCTATATATAGGTGCTTTTGGTCCGACCTGACAGGACCAGTTTGATTTCAAGCGTCCCGTTGGGACGCATTCGCTTCACGGAGTTATGTCTCATGAAAACGATTTATGTTGGGAATTTACCTTTCAGTTCCACCCAGGCCGAGATCAGCGACCTTTTCAGCCGTTTCGGCACCGTCCACTCTGTCAACCTGATCAGCGACAGAGAGACGGGTCGTCCGCGGGGCTTCGGCTTCGTCGAGATGGACCCGGATCAAGCCCAAGCCGCTATCGAGGCCCTTAACGGCAGCGAGCTTGGCGGGCGCAGCCTCAGGGTCAACGAGGCCCGCGGGCGCGAGGAGCGCGGCGGGCGCAGCGCCGGCGGGGGTTCTTTTCGTCGCAACGAGTAGGGCCGACTCTCACTCGGCAATCGCTTCATAGGTGAATGCCCCAAAATAATCGACCAACGGCTAAAACCAGCGATGGTTTTGGCCGTTGGTTTTTTCGTTGGGGGGGAGGGGTTTCCGTCCACGGTTTGGCCGGGCGGGGGGTGGACGGGGGAGGTCAAAAGACGTTGACTATGCCCAGTTGGTTTATCTCGTTGACTATCGCGTCATCGATCTCCTTTGGGAGGGTACTTAGTATGCTTTTATAGATATTGTTGACCTTATCGACCATGTCTTTCTTAAAATCATCCCGGGCCTTGGCGATGTTTTTGTCCGAGGCGATGGCCTTGACGACGAACCTGGGCAGGGTTTGATCCTTGACCAGGCGCTCTATCCGGCCGCGGCCCAGCCTGAGGCCGAGGTGGCTCAGGCCCAGGCCGCCCAGGGCCCCCAGGAAGAGGCCGAGGGGACCCGCGGCCAGGAGGGCCAGGCCGCTGCCGCCGCAGACGCTGGCGGCCAGGAGGCCGGCCCAGGCGGAGACGAAGCCGTTGGCGGCGGTGACCAGGGGTTTGGTCAGGCGGTCGCCGATCGGGGGCCGGTCGATCCGAAGAAGGCCCCCGGGCGGGGCGTCCGAGGGCAGCCTGCCTTCGAGGCGCAGGCCGTAGGAATCCAGCCAGGCCTGGATCTTGGACTGGAGTATGGCCTTTATGGCCAGGAACTCCTCGCCGATTTCTTTCTCGACCATTTCGGTGAGGGTTTCCCGGTAGTTATCCACGGCCTCGAGGATTTTGGCCTCGACCTCGCCGATCTTGAAGGGCCCGTCCTGGGAGTCCTTTATTATGGGGACCATCCGGGAGTCGAAAAGATCGAGGGTGATGGCGTCGGCGAGGCGGGTGGCGCGGACGGCCAGGCTGGATTGTACCTGGGGCATGAGATCGGAGGCGACGAAGTCGGCCTTGTCGGCCTGCATCTTGACCCTGGCCGTCTCGAGTTCCCGCTTGACGGCCGGGAGTATGGCCAGGCCCTCGGAGATGGCCCCGAAGGGGTTGGGGCTGCCCAGTATCCGGTCGGGCCCGAGCTTCAATAGCGACTGGCAAATCTCCCGGACGAAAAACCATTTCGAGCTGCCGCCGGAGAGGGAGACGGCCCTGACCTTGGCGTCCTTGAGGCCGTCGGCCAGGAGATCGGCGAACCAAGCGATTAAGTCGATCGGCCCGGACCTGAGCCGGGGGGTGAAGCCGGTCCCCAGGGACTCGCCGTGGCGGAGAAAGGCCGCCGAGGGGGAGTAGGAGGAGGCCCGGGAAAGGAAACCCTCCGAGGTCAGGCCCTTTACGGCCCCGAAACGGCCGATCTCGGAATCGACCGTGGCCTTTGGGTTCCGGGCCACGGTCTCGGAGAAATCCTCCTTGAGGAGGCGACAGAGGTACGACCAGACGTAAAAATCCCGGCGCTCGGCCACGAGCCTTTTCTCGAGGCCGGGGTTTTGCTCCAGGAACCACTGGTAGAAGAGATCGTCGAAAAGGCGGCCGCCCAGCTCAAGGTCCCCCCAGCTGCCCACGACCTCGCCCCTGCGCATGAGGGCGAAATCGCAGGTGCCGCCGCCGAAATCGATGACGAGGAAGCCGTCCAGGATGTCGGCCAGGGCGAAGCGGTTGTAGCCCAGGTCGGTCAGGAGGACGCCCTTGGGCTCGTCGACCACCTCGGCGGGGCCCAGGCCGGCCTCGGCCAGGATGGCCTTGAGGGTCTCCCGGAAGGCATCGCTTGCCTCGCTGGGGGCGCCGACTATGACGAGGTTCTTGCCGGGTTCCAGCCGGACCCCGACCTTTTGGGCCTCCTTGGCTATGGTCGCGAAAAAATCGGCGGCGCAGCGCCTGGGCGTCTCGGCGCGGGCGATCTCGGGCTTGAAGTTGGCGTAGTAGCGGTAGCCCATGCCGGAGCGGGCCTTGTCGGCGGCCTGGCCGAAGGTGACCGTGGCCGTCTCGCCGATGGCGGGGTAGGAGTCCTGGGCGGGGCCGGGATTGTCGGCGTAGAGGATGGCCGTGTCTATGGCCGGGGAGCGGCCGGCGATGTGGATGGGGAATTTATTTTTGGTGCCGTAGGGGCAGACGGTCAGGTAGGTGTTGGTCGTCCCGAAATCGATGCCGATGACGCTTTCGTGATTTTCGTTAACCATGCCCGGACCCCCGGCGCAGGCGCCCCGGTCACGCGGGCACGGCCTGGCCTTTGCGGATGACTTTGCCGTCCCTATAGACGGGCTCTTCCTCTATGAGCACCTTGCGGCCGTTCTCGATCAGGCCGAAGGGCTCGTAGAGGTCCCTTAGGCTCTCGTCCCACTCAAGGCGGCGGGGGGCCTGGGGGTCCGGCGGGGCCTCGGCCTCGAAGCCGGCGTTCTCGAGTTTCCTGGCCAAGCGGCTCAGGGAGGGCTCGGCCCCGAGGCCCGGCTTGGCCCGGGCGCGGCTTAGGAGGAAGGCCACCTCGCCCAGGAGCTCGGCCTCGGCCTGGGATCTAAGGGAAAGCCTTTGGGCCTCGGCGCTTTGGCTTAGGCGAAACGTGAGGACGATGAGGAGCGGCAAGGTCCCGGCGAGGTAATCGGAAACCCTGGCCGAGACGGCTTCCTTGTAGCGGCCCAAATCGAAGGCCTTTTTGCCCTTCACAAGGAGGAGCACCAAAACGGCCCCCCCGTAAAACAAAAGGCGCTTAAAAAACGAGACCTTGCCCAGGGACGGGAGGAGGGCCCCGGAAAATATCGTCCCCACGGCGTCGAAAAAAGCGAGGCCGCCCACGGCGGCAAGGAGCCAGCGCCTGACCCGGTCGTTCTGGGACAGGAAGATGGCCAGCACCGACCCTAAGGCGGAGCCGCAGGCCGCGGCCAGGGCCGGCCAGGGGCCCGGGGCGCCAAAGGCCTGGGCCGCGAAAATCCCGGCGGCCGCGCCCAGGAGGGCCATGAGGCCCACGGACAGGGGCCGGATCTCGCCGGGGGAGACCTCCGGCGAGGGGAGCCTGATGGGCGGGAGGAGCCCGTTCAGGTGGAGGCCGATTAGGGCGAGATCCCTTGGCTGGGGTTCCTCGCCCCCGTTCAGGGCCGCGAACAGCCCCGGGGCCGTCAAGAGCCGGTTAAGGCTACGGGCCAGCCGCTCGGTGGCGGCGGCGAGTTTTTCCGGGCCGGGGGGCTTGCCCGGCTCGCAGGCCAGGGCCTCGAGGAAATCCCTCACGGCCTCCCTTTTGGCCTTGGCCAGATAGGCGTCCAGTTTTTCCCCGTCCACGCCCTCGAACCACTGGCCGGGGAAGAGCCCGTCCGGCGGGGAGAGGCCCGGGGCGCCGGGAGCCTTATCTCCCTGGGCCACCTGGGCCTCGGGGGCCGGGAAGGCCGGGAGGGCCTTGCGGCCAAAGGCGCGGGTGGCGAGAAAGGCCGCGAAAATTAACGAAAGGACTATGGCCGCGACGGCGAGGCCCAGCCGCTCGCCTGGGCCCAGGGCCAGCCATTGGGCCCAGGCCGCCGCCCAGAACGATCCGTCGGCTATCCCAACGGGCCTGTCCATCAGCTATGTTCCGTTCGCGTCATGTCGATCCCGGCGGGGGATCCCAAAGGCCGCCTTCGGGAGCGCCCGGGGCCATTATCCCACAAAAACGGCGGCTTGAAAACATGGCCAAAAAGCCGCCTCGCGGCGGCGTTGGTTAGTTTTGGGCCGTTTTCCCCCATAGCCTCGGCCTGGCCGTTCGAAAGAAACCAAATGACGGCATGCGAGCCACGGGAAAAATCTTGACAGCAAGGCCTGGGAATATTTCGTGAAACCTTGGCCGGTTGCCTCGCCCGGGTTTTTGGGTAGGGCAAGTCTGGCGCAAGGGGGAGGCTTTTCCCCCTTTTTATCGCACCCGAAAACCCCCGATTGAATTTATGTTTAACTAAAGTCGCTAAATTCGGCGATAATTATTTTAAGTCAATGCGGCGAGAAATTAAAAATTCCCAAACGAAGGCCTTGGCACCCCTAGATCAGGCAATTTATAACCCACTGAAAACGTTACCTTTTAAACCCGCCCTTGCCTTTTGGCCCCACGCTTTCGCCCGAAAGGGAGCCCCGGGGCCACCCCGGCCCTGGCCGGCCTGGACCGGGGGTGGGAAAAACCGATCACGTTTGAATCAAAACTGGACAATAAAATAATTGTTTAGTATGATTATTAGGCCTATAGACACAGGCGTCTAACGATTCTTTTACCTTAATTAGTAAAACGGCTGGAGTTTGAAATGTCCGAAGCTGTACAGGCGCAAAAATCCTACATGCAAATCGCCACCACCGAGAACGACGGCAAGTATCTAACGTTTCAACTGGCCGAGGAAGGCTACGGCATTGGCATCCTGAAGGTTAGGGAGATCATCGGCATGCTCCCCGTGACCCCGGTGCCACAGACCCCGTCCTTTTTGAAGGGCGTCATAAACCTTCGCGGCCAGGTCATCCCCGTCGTCGATCTGCGGCTAAAATTCGGCCTGCCGGAGGAAGAGTACACCGAGCGCACCTCCATCATCGTCGTCGAGGTCAAGGGTTTGACCAACAACATCCCGATCGGTATCGTGGTCGACACCGTATCGGAGGTCATAAACATCCAGGCGCACGAGATCGAGCCCGCGCCGGCCTTTGGCTCGACGATCGACATCAATTTTATCCTGGGCATGGCCAAAACCAACGACGGGGTAAAGATCCTCCTGAATATCGATTACGTGCTTTCGGCCGAGGAGCTGGGAGCCATGTGACCTGACGCGGGCCTTAACGGCCTTTTATCCCTAAATTAAAAAGGTAATTATTTTTTTCGGAGAGCTATTCGTGGTAATCGGTACTATCAAAGACGCTTTGATTAGATAATTTAGTAAAAAAAAGGTTGAATATTTATGACTTGTAAGTTAAAGTCCCTTCCCATAATCCTCTTACTGTCCATCATGCTGGCCACCGCCGCCTGCGCCCCCCGTTACGAGTTTAAGCCCATCCCGGTTAGGTCCCTGGAGGGGTTCGGCAACCGAATCGATTTCGGGGCCGGCCTGGTCGGGGCCCACGCCATCTACGATCCCAAGGAACTGACCAGGTTTTTCGGCTTCGATCTGAAAAAGGCCGGGGTCGTCCCGGTCCAGATAGCCGTCAAAAACAACCAGCCCCAGGCGACCCTGGCCCTGACCAAGGCCACGCTCCTTGACGCGGAGGGGCTTTTGTGGGAGGTCCTACCCCCCAGCGTGGTCGTCCGCAGGATCAACGAGCACACCTCGGGCGGCCTTTCCGGGGAACAGGGCGCGAGGCGGACCCTTCTCTGGGGCCTGGCCGGCGGCATCCTCGGGGCGACCATAGGCGTGGTTAGCGGCTCCTCCGTGGGCGAGGCCGCGGCCAAGGGCGCGGCCGTTGGCGGCGCCGTGGGCGCGACCAGCTCCATAGTCCAGGCCTCCTCGGAGACCTCGGACGCGGGCGACATCCAGAAGGACTTCGCCACCCGCGACATGGACCACGCCACCGTCAGCCCTGGGGACACGGCCAACGGGCTTCTGTATTTCCCGTCCGAGATCTCCCAGCCAAAGAGGCTAAACCTCACCTTCAGGACGGCCGCCGGGGACTCCAACGTCGAGGTCCCCCTCTAAACCGGGGCCCTCGGGCCGCATGGGCCGGCGCTTCACGGCCCGGCCCGCCCGGGCCGCCGGGCGGGGCCGGCCAAGGGGGCGAACTTGGAAGACGAGAGATGGCTGGGGGGTTTTCTGGGCTTCCTGGGCCGATGGTTTAAGGACTGGCTTTACCGCCGCATGGACCAGGCCGCCCTGGCCGGCCGCCTGGTCCTGGTCACCCACAGGGGCATTTTCGCCCCCCTGACCCAGCGCAGGCTGTTCAGGAGGCTGGTCCTGACCCAGGTCTTTGAGATCTTCCGGAGATCCGCCTTCCTCCTGTCCATATTCGGCCTGATGATGGGCATTTTGTGGACCATCATCTGGTTCGACGTCCTGGATAACGTTCCCGGCTCGACGATGCTCGCGGGTTTGCTGATCTCCGTCCACCTCCAGGAGATCACCCCCATACTCACGACCATGGTCATAATCATGAGCTACTGCGGGCCCATGGCCCAGGAGGTGGCTTTCATGAAGTGCCATGGGGATTTTAAGACCCTGACCCTCATGGGCATCCCGCCCGAGCGCGCCCTGGCCCAGCCCAGGATATTGGCCATCATCCTGGCCTTTCCCGGCCTCATGCTGATAATAAACCTGACCTCCATGCTGGGGGCCTTCTGGGGCATCACCCAGGCCATAGATCTGCCCGTGGTCGAGTACGTCTCCGATCTGTTCCTGGCCCTGGAGCCCTACAAAATACTCCTGCTGCTGGTCAAGGTTCTCCTGACCAGCTCGGTTTTGGCCTTTTACTGCCTCTATAACGCGTTCAGGATCGAGATGGGCGACTTCAGGCGCCTGCCCACGGTGACCCGCTCGGCCATGACCGACGCCTTCTTCTACGGGACCCTGGCCGGGGTGCTGGTGACGGTCTTCTATGCCTAGGCCCGACCCCATGGCCCCCGGGGCCGGCCCCGTCTTTCGCTGGCGGGGGCTCACCGCCTCCGGCCCGGAGCCCGTGGCCGTGCCGGATCTCGAGATCGCCCCCGGCGAGATCGCCCTGGTCCTGGCCGACGACGACCGGGTCCTGGCCAGCCTCGGCCTCGCGGCCTCGGGGCAGGCCGAGGCCCAGGGCGACGTTCGGTGGTTCGGGCGGGAGAGGCCCCATGCCGGGGACTTCGAGGACATACTTAAATTCTACCGGGAAATAGCTTACGTCGGCCCCGACAGCCGGCCCATAGCCAACCGGACCCTCATGGAAACCCTTTGCTTCGAATTGGAGTATAATCAAATGGCGGATCGCGGGGACGCCCGCCGGCTGGCCCTGGAATGCCTGGAAACGCTGGGCCTGACCCCCATGGCCAATCTCTCCCCGGAGAAGCTGGCCGGGCCGGCCGGCTACGTGGCCATGATGGCCCTGGCCGTCTCCAGGCGACCTGGGTTTCTCGTCCTGGAAAGGCCCATGACCCTTTTCAGGCCGCTATTTTTCCACCGCCTAATGGAAGCGCTCCGGGCGAACGCCAGGCCCACGGGCCAGGCCGCCCTCATCCTTGGCCGCAAGGGCTTACCCTACCGGCCGGGGGATTTCGATCGGGTCGTCCCCCTGGACGGCCCGGGGCCACACCCGACGGACGGCTTGGCATGAAACTCCCTTACTCGACGGCAGAGAAAATCGCGGGCTTTATCCTGTTCTGCTGCTTTACCTTCCTTTTGACCGTCATGATCCTGGTCGGGGTCGGTCGGGACTGGTTTCAAAGCTACACCGATTATTTCGTCCTCTACCATGAGGGCTACGGGATCCTGCCCGGGGTCAAGGTCAAGTTTCTCCAGATCGACATCGGGCGGGTGACCCGCCTGGAAATCACCGACACCAACAACGTCATCATGAAGCTCATAATCAGGAGCGAGTACTCGCCCAGGGTCAAGGGCGATAGCCTGGCCAGCATAAAAAGCCCCACCCTCATAGGCAAAGAGCACATAGAGATAATCCCCGGGACCGCCGCCAGCCAGCCCATCCCCGACGGCGGGCAGATCCCGGCCGAGGACCCGACGACCGTGGAGGACGTCATGGCCACCTTGCAACTGCGGGACAAACTAAGCCAGTTCGAGGAGATAATGGCCAACCTGACCAGCCTGACCTTCCAGCTCCAGGACGCCCAGGGCCCCATACTGGGGACCATGGGCAACCTGCAGCGCATCACCGGCCAGGTGGCCTCCGGCGAGGGCCTCGTGGGGCAACTGTTCACCACCGACGAGGCCTATAAGGAGATCCTGACCCTCCTGAAGGAACTGCGGGGCGTGAGCGAGAGCCTTAACTCCTCGGCGGCCGTCCTCAACCGCGACCTCCCGAACATGACGTCCAAAATCGACAAGATCCTGAACCAGATCGAGTCCGGCACCAGCTCCTTCCCCGAGGTGGCCCGGGGCGCCCGGGAAGGCCTAAGGGACGTGAACCAGGTCCTGGACTCGGTCAAGAAAAACTTCCTCATCCGGGGCAACCTCAGCCCCGACCTTCCCCCCGAGGCCCTGACCCTCCCGGCCAGGGACCGCTGAGGGCCCGGCCGCCTGGGAGGCCTATGCCGCTAAAACCCTTATCGCTCGCCCTTCTCGCGGCCGCCCTTTTGGCCATGGCCCTCGCGGGCTGCGGCGGGCCCATCCCCCCGGACGATCCCTTCCACCTGGGCGAGGCCAAGGACGCCCTGGGCCGCGGCAACCACTGGTTCCAGAGGGGCTGCCCGGCCGAGGCCACGCGATATTTCGATCTCGGGCTCGAGCAGGCCAGGCTGGCCGACGACGTGCCGCTTATCATAAAAGCCCTGAACGCCCGGGGCGCGACCCTCATGGCCCAGAACCAGCTAAACCCGGCGGCCCTGTCGCTCCAGCAGGCCCTGGAGCTCTCCCTGGCCCAGGACCGAAACCCCGAGCTCGATAGCGTCCTGGGGAACCTGGGCCTCCTGGCCCTCAAGGCCAACCGCCGGGACGACGCCAAGGATCTCTGGGACCGGGCCGTGGCCGAGGCCAAGGGCAAGTCCCGGAGCCCCATCCTCTACCACTGTAACCTGGCCCGGCTGGCCCTCGCGGCAAACGACCAGGCCGCCTTCGCCCGCGAGGTTGGCCTGGCCCTGGCCGAGACGGAAAACCCCGCCGCCCCGGAATCGGCCGTGGCCGACGCCCTCAACCTGGCCGCCCTAAAGGCCCTCTCCGACGGCGACGACCCCCTGGCCGAGTCCTACCTCGACCGGGCCCTGGCCCTGGACCGCAAAAACGAGAACCAGATCGGCATAGCCCAGGATCTCGAGACCCTGGCCGGCCTCCAAAGCAAGACCGACAGGCCCCTCCTGGCCGCGGCCAGCCTGGACCGGGCCTTCTACCTCTGGACGGCCCTGAACGACAAACAGGCCCAGCGAAGGGTCCTGGCCGCCCTGGAGGCCCTCAGCAAGGCCACCGGCCATCCCAAAACCGTCCAGCCCTACCGGGACGTCCAAAAAAAGCCCAGCCTCTTCGACCCCATCAACCGCCTTTGCCCCTAGCCAGGCCCCGGACCCCGGCCTCCCCGGGGCCCGTACCGTAACCCTCCATGTTGGTCACCAGCAAGGACTCCCCCTCCCCCCTGGCCTTCCTCTCGAAATACAGCCGGGCGCCGAAATACAGGGCGGCCAGGCCCGGGGCCGTCCAGGCGTTACGGTTTTGCAGGACGTAGTCCAGGACCGCCCCGAAGGTGGAAAACGACTGGTCGATCACGACCCCCTTTTCGTATTCCCAGTTCAGGGCCGAGGGCAGATCGTCGTCGATGTACAAAGGCGTTATTATTTCCGGCCTGAGGACGAAACTATCGACCACCCAAAACGAGGGGTGCGCGTTGGGGTTGAGGCAAAGGGCCCCCCTCAGCGGCTGCTGGGAAGGCGCCCGGTCCTTTCTCTTCCAGATCTCCCCCCAATTGGGGATGACGTCCTCCTCGAGCAGCGAGCGCACTATCCTGGCCCTGAAGGGGTCGCCGAAATCATGGGGGCCGGACTCCATGACCGTGAACAGGCGCCTATAGCGCCCGTCGATGGCCCCGAAGTCTTTGCCCAGAAGGGTCTCCTCGACCAGCTCCTTGGCCACTATGGTCTGGAAGGCCTCCAAATCGAGCGTGCCCGATTTGGCGTCCCCGGGGCTGTACTCCAACATGCCCGCCGGGGCGACATGCACGCCATAGTCGGCCATTTTCAGGTAGGAGCCCTCGGCCAGCAAAAGCCTCAGGTTCCCGTTCCCGCAGATCTGGAAAATGGGGGCGGAAAAGGCCAGCCCGGCCAGATAACTCCCAAAAACCCCGCCGTTCATTATGCCCAAGGCCAGGCCGGCCCACTCCAGGGCCACGGGGTCGCTCTTCAGGAAGTTAACCGCGTAATCCCGGCCCTGGCTACCGGCCCTCAGCCAGCCGGACTTTATCTTAAAGTTTAAATAATCACAACTCTCGGTTAAATGCGTGTATTCGGTTTGGCCCAAAACCCAGTTCCCCTTACCGACGGACAGTAAGCGGTAGGTCAAGCCTGGATACACGAAATACTCTACCCTTTTCTCGATCTTTTCCGCCTTGCGGATCCTGTATAGCGAATCCCCGCCCCTATCCGGCTTCGTCGTCTGGCCAATCTTTACCGTGAGGGGAAACTTTGGCCTTCCGAAATACTCCTCTTTCAGCTCAAAGAACGGAAGCCGCGTGCCCCTGCCCTCGACCTCAAAGAAAAACCCGGCCAACTCGGGCCGCGCCTCGATGACGTCGGCGATGAGGTTGCCCACTTCCCTCTCCGCCTGGTTCCTGGCCTCCGCCGCCGCGACCGCCGCCAACCTAAAATCCCTCGGGATGTACTCCCCCGAGACCAAGGGCTTCCAAACGTAATAGCCGAAGGTCCCGGCCGCGTCGTAATCCAGAAACGTCGCGTACGGCAAGGTCTCCTCGTTCCTCCCGCAAGCCCTCTTCACGCAATCCCGTATGGTCTGGATGTAAACCGCGAAGTTCCCGCTGTCCCAGGACGCCAGCATGGCCTTCTCGCCCCGCACGTTGGCCACCCTTTTCCCGGCCTCAATCTCCGCCTGCTGCTTGGCGAACTCCTCCCTGGCCAAAATCCTCGCCGCCTCGCCCCTCGTGTAGGCCGAATAGGCTTCCGTGAAACCGACCTCGACCCGCTGCCTCAAAAATAGCTCGAACAATTGGCGCGCGCTGGCCGTCACGTTCTCAGGGGGCAAACCCAACGCCGGGGCCATCAAGGCCCACGTTTTGTCCTTGGTGACCTCCAAGACGTTAAAGTCAATGTCGCCAACCGAAAACGAGTAAATTATCGGAAATTTTTTTACGTTCGCCTGGGTGACCCTAGCCTGAGCCATCGCCTCCCGCCTTTCCCAATTGAATTAACCCACTCAGGGCCATGGCCGTCCCCATGGCCGCCCCCTAAAAACGCGCCCCGCGCGCTTTACCTTTTCGTTAAGGGCTGGGACGATCTGCCAAGGTTTTTATATTATATCCAATTTTCTCGACTGTAAAGAGCGACTTAACGCGAGGGCCCTTCAAAGCCAATCCCCTTTCGGCTTTTTCCCGCTAACCATGCCCCGTCTTGCCCTTGATGGTTTATGATTGGGATAACTAACCCATGCCCGTTTAATAAATCGGATTGCGTCTTATTCCCTGTGGCCGATCAGGTTAACCCATTGACCGTTAACTTCAATAAACAAAAGCCACGGTATTCATCTTGCCTATAAATTTACTGTTTTCCGTTCCCGCAACCAGTATGGGCGCCAAAACGCCCAGACCTTATGGCTACCTTGACCTTCAGCCGGCCCTCTCAGGCTGGCTGATACCCGCAACCTTGACAAGCCCAGCCTGGCCCCCAAGCCAGCCTTGGTTTTGGCCTTTGGGCTCTCCCTCCATCCATAACATGTTGAATTTACGGCAATAATATTTCAATAATCATTATTCGATTATTATCCCCAAAGCCGCCCAAAACCATACCCTGTCGCAAAATCAGGCCGTATACTGATATCAAGATATATTCGCGAGGGCCAGTTTAGTGGGACTGGACGACCCCGCAATGGGCGCCATGGCCAAAAGGGCCTCGCCAACGAATCAACGAACATACGCCGACCCGAAAACCACCAATCCTTCCCACGGCGCCCGCCGGGGCCAGGGGAAGGGTCCCATGGGCACGGATTTGAAAAGGAGACGACGACATGGCCGATCCAAGGGCTTTACGAAACAAAAGGTTGGAAAACGAGCATAAGGAACTGATGGCCATAAACGGTGAAATCATCCGGATTCAACCTTTAGGCATGCCGCCCCACGATACTTACAGGGTGACGTTTAACGTCCGGACCATCGTCCATCCGCAACCCGTTTATAGGGATCGGACGGTATGCTTACTTCAGTTGCCGCCGAGCTATCCCGAGGGGACCCCAAAAATTACCGCCAACGACAAGCCATACCCCTTCCATGTCAACTGGTTTCAAAGCGGGACCTGGTGCCATGGTCGTTGGAACCGGGAAGAATCGCTGGCGAATTTTTTGCACCGCTGCGCCAGGACGCTTCAATTCGACCCTGGCATTACCAATCTGGGAAGCCCGGCTAACGGTGAGGCCAAGCAATTCTGGCTAGACAACGTGGGAAATAAAGCGGTAATACCCTGCGATACCCAGGAGTTACCTACGCTAGATTTACCAGAAACGATAATTATTAACCCTCTAAAAATACAACAAATAGCTATTATACCAGATAAGGAACACCATGTAGTCTTTAAAAATGCCAATAAAATTACTATATTTTGATCATAGTTTATAAACTATCCATATGCAGTACTAAGATATACTTGCAGCGGGACGGGCCAACGATTTAAGAGCCAAAAGCTGACCCGAAAACCAAGGGCCTTACCCCGGCGCCCGCCGGCGCCGGGGTAAGGCCCCGAAGGCCAAGGATTTAAAAGGAGACCATGACATGGCCAATCCAAGAACGTTACGAAACATCAGGTTGGAAAACGAGTACAAGGAACTCATGGCCATTAACGGTGAAATCATCCAGATTGAAGCCATGGACAAACCGCCCCATGAAAATTATAGGGTGACTTTTAACATCCGGACCATCGTCGGCCCTGAGCCCATTTTTAGCCATCAGACGGTATGCTTGCTTAAGTTACCGCCGAACTATCCAAAAGGGTCCCCCACGATATGCGCCGAAAGTCCGCCCTACCCCTTTCACGTGAACTGGCGCGCGAACGGATCCTTGTGCCAGGATAAGTGGAACCTGGAAGACACGCTGGTGGATCTTGTGCTCCTCTGCGCCAGGACGCTTCAATCGGACCCCGCGGTCACCAATGTGGCAATTGTGATGACACAAGAGGCTATGGGATTCTGGCGAAAAAACAAGGGCAAAAAAGGGATCATACCCAGCGATACCCAGGTATTACCTACGCTTGATTGTCCAGAACCGATAACCGTTAACACTCGCAAAAGCAAAAAAATAAAGATTAAGACAATATGAATTTATTAAATTAACACTTAAAATTATGTTTGGGATATAAGTTAATAGATAAACGTAATGTTATTTAACAAATATTAACCAATTTTTATTATAATTGAGGAAAGCATATGATAGACAAGCGAGCGCTAAGACGAAGTCGGCTTCTCAATGAATATAATGAATTGATGAGTATTAATGGCAACATCATTCATATTGAGCCTCGGGGTCAATCTCCTTATGAGGAATACCGTGTCACTTTCAATTTGCGCACGGTGATTAGCCCTTTTCCGGCTTATCGGGACAAAACCGTTTGCCTGCTTAAGATTCCCCCAGGCTATCCGGAGCACGCCCCGAAAATATCCGTTGACGAGAGCTCGATGCCTCAGCCTTGGCATCCGAATTGGTATCGGGGTGGCACGTGGTGTTTCGGGCACTGGGCCAAAGAAGAATCGTTGGTCAATTATATATATCGATGCGCTAAAACGATTCAATTCAATCCTCTATTTACTGACCCGAAACCCGATTCAGCCGCTAATAGAGAGGCTGTTAGTTTTTGGAACGCTAACAAAGATAATCACTCAGTAATTCCAACTGACGTAAAACAAATTCCTACAATTGATTCGCAATCGAGCATAATATCAGTTATTAAGTATAACAAGCCAAAAATCCATATTCCGGGGAACGACGGCTAGACGGCCGACCCTTGGAAAACGGCACCTTGGAAAACGCCAGGGTAAAGCCATCCGGCCGGCAAACGACCCGGGCATTGAGCCCGGGCCGCCTAAAGACTACCGCTTAGGGATAGCGAGGCCACCTTCGAGGCCGACGGAAAGAACGGCGTCGGCATCAAGGACCCCGCCAGACCATTATCGTGGCCCTTACAGGTCTAAATTATCTAAAAAGGAGTAAAAGATCATGGAAAACGTCAACGTCAAAATAATCCACCCCACCAACAACTCGGACATTGACATCGGGTTGCCGCCTGACATCCTGCTTAAGGATGTTTTCAGCCAGTTAATCGACGCCAAATTTCTCAGCCCGGGCCAACCCTATACGGGGGTCCTGAAACCCTCGGGTGAGAGGAAAGAGAGCGTCACGCTGGACAACGACAAGACCATCGACAAAAACGGCGTCGGAAACAACGACACCGTTCAAACCCTTATCTCCACCCAAGCGGGTTAAACGCCCGGACGGCGTCGGCGACAACGACGCCGTCCGGGGCCATATCGCAACGCATGCGTCCCGGGGAGAGCGAACCGGTTTCTTCATGGGGGGTTTTGAGGTTGTCCAGACTAAGGATAAATATTCGCGGCCGCAATGACCTTAACGACATCGTGGAAAAGCGATACCCCAGGCTCGGGGAAACCCCCTTTCGCCTTGTGCCGGAGGTTGGCCCGCTCGCGTCCCTAAACGTCCGGGTCGTGTTTGAGCCGTCAGCCTTAAAGCCTTTGTTTGAGCATATCGCCTGGGGCGATCGGGTCCAGGGCGGCGAGGTTGAGCGGGCGGGCCTGCTGATAGGCAATTTTTATCGGGACCGCTCGCAGGCCGACGAGGTGATTTGGGGGGACGTAATCACGGTGGTGCCCGCCGATCCCTCGCTGGTGGAGGCCACGCCCGAATCCATCGACATAACCCCGGAGGCTTGGGAAAAGATGCGCGGGGAGGCGGAGGGGTTTCGTTCCGAGAACTTGCAAGTCCTCGGTTGGTACCACACGCGCCTTGGCCAAATCACCAGGCTGATTTCCGGGCTTGACAGAAAAACGCAGAGAATCGCCCTCTCCCATGAATATGGCTTTGGGGTCGTGTTTAACCCAAGCCAAAGGAAATGGTCGGCGTTCTTTGGCCCGGACAGCCGGGAGTGCCATGGGGAATTACTTCTGGATGAGGTTTTGCGCGCCAAACACGAAAAGCCGCGAATATCCGCCAACCGGATAAAACCAGGCCAGGTCATGGAATCCGGCGCGACGGTTGGCCCAACCGAAAGGCGGCCCCCGGGACGGGGAATCCCCGAAACCGGCCAGGGCGGCGAGTTATCGCTTGGCCAACTTTTTGGCCAGTTTTTCAGGGGCCTTGGCCTGTTGGCCAAGGGAGCCAGGGACCAAAATGGCGAAACCGCCGAGGCGTTTCCCGCAAACGGTACGGCCTATGGGAACCCTGCCATAAACCAGGAAACCCGGCCGGGGCGTTTGACGGCCGAGGGAAGCCCATGGGCCCCGGCTATCGGGTCGCGGGATGCCACCCACCCGGATTTTCAATGCAGGCTTTATTCGATATCCCCTGACGAGCGATGCTCCCAAGGATATAATTTTGAATGCTTGATAACGGAAAAGATGGCCCAGGAGATAATTAATTGCCAGCCCGTAAGAATAACCAATAAATGGTCTTTATGGGGACTCATATCGAAGTCCAATGGCGATAAATTTAAATTATCGTTCGCCTCTGAGAGAGAGGCTAACGCCAGGATCCTCTTCGCGGGTGATGTCTCGGAACGAAGCCAGATTGAATTTCTAGCCACGGGCCTACGTAAACTAAGTAAGGACAACATTAGATTCATCATATTTATCAATGAAGCTTACGCAAGTTATATAGAGGCCCAAATAGTCTATTTTATGCGGGAGAGAATACCATGAGCGACATGAAAATTACCATACAATCAAGCGAATACGGCGAAACGCCTTTCGATAGGGCCAAGCTTATCTCCTGGTGGTCCCAGGACGTGGTGTCCTCCAGTAGCGTCCTGGTGGTCGGCGCCGGGGCGATCGGGAACGAGACCTTAAAAAACCTCGCCTTGCTCGGCGTTGGCAAGATGTTCGTTTGCGACATGGATACGATATCGGTCTCGAACCTGAGCAGGACCGTCCTCTTTGGCAAAGACGACGTCGGTAAAAACAAAGCGGAAGTGGCGGCCAAGGGCGCGCTCCGGATGAGCAACAACCCCGACTGCCACATAGATTATTTCGTCGGGGACATCGTTAACGGCTTGGGGCACGGCGTTTTTAGGCGGTTCGATATCGTTTTAGGATGCCTTGACAATATGCTCACCAGGGCAAACGTCAATCGCCGTTGTTGCCTTTTCCAAAAGCCATACCTGGATGCCGGCATATCCGGTTTGGGCCTGTCGCTTAACGCCCATCGCTACCCGGAATCAAGTTGCCTGGAATGCGGCATGGACTCCAATGACGTGGCCAGGGAGAGGATGATACGCTATTCCTGCGACGCTTTCAAAAAAAGGGCAATCCAGGAAGGCCACGCCGCCACGGTCCTCGTGTCCACGGCCATCGTGAGCGCCCTCCAGGTCCAGGAAGCCATCAAAGCCTTGCACCAACTAAACGGCATCGCGCTTGAGGTCCCCGTTCGGTATGGCCAAAAATACTACTATCAGGGCATGAATAACTTATTTGAACAAATGACCGTGCCAATTAAGGAAGACTGCGACGCCCACTTCACCATCGATAAGGTTATCGAAACGCCGTTGTCCTCCAACGATACGCTTAAGGAGGCGCTTACCACCTTGAAGGGCTTATTCGGATACGATTGCTTGATTGACACTTACCCGGACAGCGCTTTCGTGACGAAAGCGAAATGCGTCAGCTGCCACAAGGAAATCGCCGTAAATCGGCCCATGGGCGAAATTTACTCCGACGAACTCTACTGTCCCGATTGCCAAAAGTCTGACGCGAATGGTTATACCCCGGAATACACGGCCATTGATATTTTTTCTTCCGACATACCCCACGACTATCTGATGGACTATAAATTGGAACGACTTGGGGTACCCCCGCTTCACGTCTTGACCGTGAGGGAAAAAGGCAACGACGACAACATCAAATATATCGAGTTAACCGGCGATCTTAACAGAGTGCTACCAAACACCTTCGAGCGTGGGTCATATGCCTAGCCATACCCTTACCCAATCCGACGAATGGTTCATTCAAAAAGGCCATATGGACGCCTTGTCCAGAACGCCTTTTGACGTGGGCCATCAAGTCGTGGTTTGCGGGAACCTCCATGTCCTGCTAGCCGAATTCTATGACGGAAAATGCCCACTCTGTGGCAGCGCAATAACGATTCCCTTTTCCCGGGAGATCCTGAATTCACGGCGGGCGACTTATGCCACGAGGACGTGCCCACATTGTTACCATGACGTAGGGTTGATAACGCCTCTGGACGCTTTTACCGAAACGTGCGATTCCAGGTGCCCTAAGTGCCGTAACGAGATTACCTTAATAGAGCGTTACCAAACATATTCGATTGGGCGTCATACCCTTACCTCATCGGATGACTGGTTCATCCAAAAGGGCCATAAGGACTCCTTGTCCAGGAGCCCTTTCGGGGTTGGTCAGGAAGTCGTTGTTTGCGAGAACTTCCATGTCATGCTCGCCGAATTCCGCCACCGCCGTTGCCCTTCCTGTGGCAGCGAAAAAACGATTCCCTTTTCCCGGGAGATCCTGGATTCACCGTGGGCAAAGTATGTTTTGAAGACGTGCCCACATTGTTACCATGACGTATGGTTGATGGCCCCACTGAACGCTTTTAACGTAACGTACGCTCCCAAGTGCCCTAAGTGCGGCCAAAGGATTAGCTCAAAATGGTTCGACCAAACACCTTCGGGAGAGGGTCATCCGCATAGCCATACCCTTACCTCATCGGATGACTGGTTCATCCAAAAAGGACATAAGGATTCCTTGTCCAGGAGCCCCTTCGGGGTTGGTCAAGAAGTCGTTGTTTGCGAGAACTTCCATGTCATGCTCGCGGAATTCCGCCACGGAAGTTGCCCCTCCTGTGGCAGCGAAAAAACGATTCCCTTTTCCCGGGAGATCCTGGATTCACAGCGGATAAAGTTTGTTTTGAAGACGTGCCCACATTGTTACCATGACGTAGGGTTGATAACGCCTCTGGACGCTTTTAACGTAACGTACGCTCACAATTGCCCTAAGTGCGGCCAATGGCTTAGCTCAAAATGGTTCGACCAAACACCTTCGGCCTATCCGTATAGGCATACCCTTACGCCATCGGACGAGTGGTTCATCCAAAAAGGACATAAGGATTCCTTGTCCAGGAGTCCTTTTGGGGTGGGTCAGGAAGTCGTGGTTTGCGAGAACTTCCATGTCATGCTCGCGGAATTCCGCCACGGAAGTTGCCCCTCCTGTGGCAGCGAAAAAACGATTCCCTTTTCCCGGGAGATCCTGGATTCACAGCGGATAAAGCATGCCATTGTGCCATGCCCTGAGTGTAATCGGTATGTCGAGGCGAAAACCACGCTGAACCCTTTTACCAAAAAGTTCGAAACCTGGTGCCCTAGGTGCCGTGGCCGCATTAACTTAACCGAAAGATTCTGGCTCGACACGGCTTCCCTAAGAAAGTACAGAAGGCGCATCAATTTCCTCAATCAAAAATTACAGACTATCTTATGGCCTCTAATTATCGCTCTACTTAGCATTTTTATATTCGAATACTTTACAGACATAGAAATTTTACAAAATAAATTTAGTACACCATTGCAAAGGCCTAAATTTATTGAGACAAATATTCTTCTTAAGCCAATCTTTATGAATAAATTACCACTTAGTACTTATATTTTATTTAATTTAGACGATAACTATTTTACTGAGTCAATATTAATTGAGCCTCACTCTCCTTTTATGAAACATTTAAGTGCATATAAAAAACTTGATAGATCTATACTTTATAATACATCATCTTTACATACAAAAATGTCAATAATAATTATAGTACTTGTAGCGTTTCTATCTTTATATCTAGTTTGCTGTTACGTGGATCTTTGAAAATAGTCATTAATCAGTTAATATTACTTTTATTAATATAAGGAAAGTATCATGAAAATTATACTAACAACCTTCATCATCATTTTCTTCTCAATAACTGTGATATCGACATCACTAATACTTATTAAATCACATGATCGTGTTTTGACCAGTAGCTCTATAAAAGCTTCAATTATATCTTTTGTTATTGGTTTTATTATTTTATATATATGGTTCTCAATTCCATAAACTATAACCATATTTATAAAATAAAAAGTGACAAAAGGTGACAAAAAGGTGGCAATGTTACGACAGCGACAGCGACAACAGCGACGACAGACAGCGACGGCGACAGACAGCGACGGCGATAGCGACGGCGATAGCGACGGCAGCGATAGCGTTTACCTGTATCGCCGCCGTAACATATCGCCACTTAATGACCTTCCGGGACACTTCCGGGGTCAAATCTCCCGCATCAGATCTCCGGGATCACGCCTTGTTCCGTGGACCGATTGACATTGGTGGCAAAATTCTCAATAAAGTAGGCCAAATTGGACTGGATTGGG
>JAITKA010000170.1 GCA_031278635.1 Deltaproteobacteria bacterium
GATATACCAAATAAAAACCTGGTAATATTAGAACCTATCGATTTTGATAGATATTAAATTTAAATTAATTTTTTTAACATACTATTTCAATGATTGGACTAGAAAAAAATTATGCTTAATAAAATCTTGATTAATTAATTTCCTAACGATAAATTTCCCTCCATCGATTTCGCTTCCGTGACACCATCTTCGTTTACAAACCCCAAAGTCGATCTTACGGACAAAAAAAGACCGTCGATAAAATTAAAAAAATTATTTGTACTTTATTTGGCCTAAAATAATTTTTACCGATATATAAGTCAGAATTTAGCGGCAATATCAGTGGCGTTAATGCGTTAAAAAATTGAATTACTGATTTTAGCGCTAAATTAATTATTATGGCTTTATTTAATTTTTTATACAATTTTTTATAGAATAGAAAATTTTAATTATATATTTTTACAAAAGACATTTATAAAATAAAATCTATTAAATTTTTTTACTACCCTTGATCAATGATCATAATAGACAATGCCTAGATTTATTTTCGACTAAATCACATAATTTTGACAAATTTTTAACCAAAATTAATGATTAAAATTAATTAGCTAAAAATAATTCTTATATCTAATGAATTAAAGGCATCTAATTTTTCTTAGATGGATCTCGAAAATATTAATGCATACCACTTATTGGCTTATGCATATTTTAGTCTAGTTACGCATTTAAAGGTGCTAATAAATTTATTAACCTACCGGTGGTGTCAAAAAAATTTTTTTAATTATAATTACTGACTTAAAAAAATGTAATAAATTTTTAACCCATCAATTGTTCTAAAATAAATTATTTTAGCTCTGTTACTGAGTTAAAAAAGCGTAATAAATTTTTTAACCTGCCTGTGGTGGCAAAAGAAAATATTTTAATCCGATTACCAATATAAATGAACGTAATAAATTTTTTAACTTATTGGTGGAAATAAAAAAATTTTTTTTATTACGATTACTGATTTAAACGAACGTAATAAATTTTTTAACCTGCTGGTTGAGTTAAAAAAAATTATTTTAGCCAGTTTACTGAGTTAAAAGAGCGAAATAAATTTTTTAAACCGCCTGTGGTGGAAAAAGAATTTATTTTAATCCGATTACCGATATAAATGAACCTAATAAATTTTTTAACATATTGGTGGAATTAAAAAAATTTTTTTTAATACGACTACTTATTTAAACGAACGTAATAAATTTTTAATTTTCCGGTTGAGTTAAAAAAAATTATTTTAGCCAGTTTAATGATTAAAAGTAATGAATTATTTTTTTAACTAGCCGATGGTACAAAAAGTCATTATTTTAACATCTTTACTAACTTAAATCAGCGTAATAAATTTTTTAACCTACTGGTGGTTGTAAAAAAAATTTTTTTTAAGCGCGTTACTTACCTAAATAAACGTAATAATTTTTTTAACCTGCCAATGCTGTCAAAAAAAATTATTTTAAACCTTTTACTGAGTAAAATTAGCATAATAAATTTTTTAATCTGCCAATGATTCTAAAACATATCATTTTTACCCCGTTACTTACTTAAATCAGCGTAATAAATTTTTTAACCTACTGGTGGTTGTAAAAGAAATTTTTTTTAAGCCCGTTACTTACCTAAATAAACGTAATAATTTTTTTAACCTGCCGAAGCTGTCAAAAAAAATTATTTTAAGCCCTTTACTGAGTAAAATTACCGTAATAAATTTTTTAGTCTGCCGATGATTCAATAACAATTTATTTTAACCCCGTTACTAATTTAAATCAGCGTAATAAATTTTTTAACCTACTGGTGGTTGTAAAATAAAATTTTTTTAACCCCGTTACTTACTTAAATAAAAGTAATAATTTTTTTAACATGCCGATGCTGTCAAAAAAAATTATTTTAAGCCCTTTACTGAGTAAAAATAGCGTAATAATTTTTTTAATATGCCGATGATTCTAAAACAAATTATTTTAACCCTGTTACTTACTTAAATCAGCGTAATAAATTTTTTAACATACTGGTGATTGTAAAAGAAATTATTTTTAACCCCGTTACTTACTTAAATAAAAGTAATAATTTTTTTAACCTGCCGATGCTGTCAAAAAAAATTATTTTAACAAACAATACAAGTTGAAATAAGATAAATACTACCAATAATTATTTTAAGCCAATTCATTCCGAATATAACAAGTTAATTTTTACTATCGTAAATTCTAATGATGTAATAAAAATTAAACAAATTATTTCGTATATTTTGTCCTCCCTACAAATACTAAAAAGGCATTACTCAGGTATATAAGACATAAAAGAACAATTAATAAATTTTTCGTTTTATTTATAGCTCAACTCATATATCCATTTATTTATAAAGCTATGTCATATCGCCATCTTACAAAACGATTTACCGTTGACGAGATTTAACCGAGCTTTCAAACTTAAAGTCTTTTACCTCAGACGGGAAAAATTTATTTGGTAAATAACGAAAAATCAAAAAATTATTTTAGACGATTTTAACATTGACATACCTGACAATATAATTTAATATTAACCGTTAGCTATCGTTCCATAATTTTTTCTCATATTTTTTTCACCTCATAAGTTCACGGCCGTCAAAATTCTGCGACGCACCAAAATTCGGGGGATTCGTTTATGGAATATGAGCCTAAGCATGGCCGCCGCCGCGGGGAGCTAATCTCGATCGATCAGATCCTGGACCGCTCGTCCAGGAACGGCTTTTTCCATTTTTTGGCCAACCGGTCCAAGCTGACCGAGATCTGGAAAAGCGTGGTCGGGCCCAAGGTCGCGGCCAACGCCATGATAAATTCCTTCGAGCTGAGCCGCCTTGAGGTTTATGTCAGGGGCCCGGCCTATTTGGAGCGCTACCGGTACTTTCTCAAAGAGTGGATCAAGCGCATAAACATTGAATACGGGGACGAGATCGTAACCGAGATAGTTTTGAAAATTGGCCAGCCCAAACCGGACCCCGCCGATTAGACGCCCGTTCGTGGTTAAGTAAAAATCCACATCATCATAAATATGGCTAATGGCTTTTTTGGCCGTGGTCCCGGTGGGCGGCGGTTTGGGGTGATTTTTTGACTTTTCCCGGGCCTGGCAGTAAAATTAACCTATGGCTGGGGCTCAGGGCGGTTCGCTTGGACAAACCCGTTCGCCTAGCCGGCCCGGATGGAGGACTGGCCGGTGGGTGGGGGTAACGTTCCCCGGTCTTGACAATTTTGAAATAGTGTTTATCTTTTGTTTAGAGTCCTGCCCTAGACGAGAGCCGTCGAGGTATATATAGTCCCGTTCTTTCTTTTTTATACCTCAAAGAAATTATATAATTAATTTAGGGCAATTAATTATTTAAAACGGGGATCACGTTTTAATTAATTTTTTTTTGGGCCGCGAAGTTTAGTCTCGCGGCGTCACGTCCGCAACCGTTTCGCTTCATCGGCCGAAAGGGCCCGATTTTCGCGAAATGCCGCCCATCGATGCCGGGTATGGGTGGCGGGAGCCTTTACGATGTGGGAATACACAGATCGCGTCATGGATCATTTCGAAAACCCCCGAAACGTCGGGGTTGTCTCGCGCATAGACGGGGAAGGCCAAGTGGGCTCGCTGTCTTGCGGGGACGCCTTGCGCCTGACCATTCAGGTTGACAAGGATCGGGACGTCATCGAGGACGCCAAATTTCAAACCTTCGGCTGCGCAAGCGCCATAGCCTCCTCCTCGGCCCTGACCGAGATGATTAAAGGGAAAACCGTCGATCAGGCCTTGAACATCACCAACCAGGACATAGCCGACTTTCTGGGCGGCCTGCCCCGGGAAAAAATGCACTGCTCCGTCATGGGGCAGGAGGCCCTCGAGGCGGCCGTCGCCAATTACCGGGGCCTCCCGCCGAGGGCCGTCCAGGGCGATGTCGTCTGCCACTGCTTCGGGGTGACCGAGCAGGAGATCGAGAAGGTCATCCGGGCCAACCGCCTGACCTCGGTGGAAGAGATCACCCAGTTCACCAAAGCCGGCGGCGGCTGCGGCAAGTGCCTACCGGAACTGGAGGCCATCCTTGACCGCGTCCTCCACAAAAAACCATCAAACGGCTCGGGGAACGCCGAGAAGGCCCCGCCGAAAATGACCGCGCTCAAGCGCATCAAACTGATAGAGGAGGTAATCAGCGACGAGATAGCCCCGGCCCTCATGAGGGACGGCGGCGACATCGAGCTGGTCGACGTGGACGGTAACGAGGTCGTGGTCGCCCTGAAGGGGGCCTGTTCCAGTTGCCCGGCGTCCAAGCGCACGCTGGCGGACTTCGTGACCGATAGGCTACGCGCCCTGGTCGATCCCAACATTGTGGTCAGGGAGTCCCGCTCCTAGGGCCCGTCAACCGCCGGGGACGAAAAATAAGTCTCCCCCTCCCGTCCCGTAAAGAGGACGGCCTAAGACAAGCGAAAGAAGGGTCCAGAGACATGGAAACGATTTACCTAGACAATAACGCCACCACAAAGGTGGACCCCGAGGTACTTGAGGCCATGCTGCCGTTCTTCAAGGAAGAATACGGCAACCCCTCAAGCATGCACCTGAAAGGCGGGGAGGTGGCCGCCTCGCTGCGGCAGGCCAGGCTGTCCCTGGCCGCGCTCATCGGCTGCGAGCCCCACGAGATAGTCTACACCTCCTGCGGCACCGAGAGCGACAACGCGGCCATATGGTCGGCCCTGCGCACCCAGCCCGACAAAAAGCACCTCGTCACCAGCAAGGTCGAGCACTCGGCCATCATAAACAACGCGGCCTTCCTGAGGCGCCTGGGCTACCGGGTGACGGAGGTCGGGGTCGACCGCCTGGGCCGCCTGGACATGGAGGAGCTCACGCGCTCGCTCACCCCCGACACGGCCCTGGTCACGATCCTTTGGGCCAACAACGAGACCGGCGTCCTCTTCCCGGTCGAGGAGATCGGGGCCCTGTGCCGGGAAAGGGGCATAACCTTCCACACCGACGCCGTCCAGGCGGTCGGCAAGATCCCCATCGACCTCAAGAACCTCAAGATAGACATGCTCGCCCTCTCCGGGCACAAGCTCCACGCCCCCAAGGGCATCGGGGCCCTGTACGTCCGGCACGGCCTTAAGTTCGCGCCGTTCATGATCGGCGGGCACCAGGAGAACGGCCGGAGGGGCGGGACCGAGAACGTCCCCTACATCGTGGGCCT
This sequence comes from Deltaproteobacteria bacterium, assembly GCA_031278635.1. GTDB lineage: Bacteria > Desulfobacterota > Desulfarculia > Adiutricales > Adiutricaceae > JAIRNQ01. Next base: position 5,189 of record JAITKA010000170.1, read on the forward strand.
GGGCAAGGCCGCCGAGCTGGCCCTGGCCCGCCTGCCCGAGGAAAACGGCCGCGTCAGGGCCATGCGCGATCGCCTGGAGGAGGGCCTTTTGCGCATCCCCTCGACCATGGTCAACGGGGACCGGGAATTCCGCCTCCCCAACACCACCAACATCAGCTTCGAGTACGTGGAGGGCGAGTCCATCCTCTTCCACCTCTCCCACGCGGGCATCTGCGCCTCCTCGGGCTCGGCCTGCACCTCCGGCTCCCTTGAGCCCTCCCACGTCCTTAGGGCCATGGGCGTCCCCTTCACGGCGGCCCACGGCTCGATCAGGCTCTCCCTGGCCATCACCAACACCGAGGCGGAGATCGACAAGGCCCTGGGGATCTTCCCGGGCGTCATCAAAAAGCTCCGGGATCTCTCGCCCTTCTGGAAGGACGGGGCCCCGGCCCTGGATAACGCGCTCCTCACCTGCGACACCTCCTGCCAGGTCTGCAACTAAGCCCCAAACCAATGGCTCGCAAAAAAGCGGCGACGGTATTTACCGTCGCCGCTTTTTTTATGGGATCACGGTAGCCATTCGATGGCTTTGGATGCCGCCTTATGGCCCATAGGGCCATAAGCGAGTAGATTGGGAAAGGGGCGGCTTCATTCATCGGGCTAAAAGATGGATTAACGTCCCGTAATTAAAACTGGGCTTGATTAAATTCGACATAAGAGACGCCATGTCGCGCCATCCCGGCTAAGAACTTCCCACCGCCGGCCCTGGTTTTCGCCACGATTGGCCATATGGTCTTTCGATCGGGCTAGACTTAAACCACGCCAGGACGGAATTACCCCACCGACTCCACTAACTCAAACTAATTAGTATTTCGGTTTAAATCAATTTTTGCAATATAATATAATTAATTTGTCAGACAAAATCGCAAAAAAAGGCCCATGGCTATTGACATATCGATCCCTAATGGATTATGATGAAAACGTAAATCTTGCGTAAGGCCCTTAATTCAAGCGCGACGACATTTTTTTACTACCTTACTTAAGGCCACCGTCGGGCCTCCGTCGCCAACAAGCGCCCCCCTTTGGGGCGTTTGGCCACAAAAAAAAGGCGCCCAGGGGTCGCCCGGGCGCCGATCGAAATCAGGGTGATTCCCCGTCACGGGGACGTTTTGGCCGGGGTCTCGGCCTTGGCCCTTTTGGCGGGCGTCTCGGCCTTGGCCCGCTTGGCCGGGGTCTCGGCCTTGGCCTTCTTGGCGGGCGTCTCCGCCTTGGCCTTTTTGGCCGGGGCCTCGGGCTTGGCCTTCTTGGCCGGCGTCTCGGCCTTGGCCCGCTTGGCCGGGGTCCCCGGCTTGGCCCGGATGGCCAGGGCCTTCTCCCCCGCCTCGGCCGGCGTAGGCGCGGCCTCCGCTGGCGTCTTCGTCCCCTGCGGAGCCGGGGCCTGGTCCCCGGCGGCTTCCGGGGCGGGTTCGTCCCCCGCCTGGCCCGCTTCCTTGCCCGGGCTTTCCTGGCCCCCGCCCACCGGCCCCGGCCCTGGCCCTTCGGCCTGGGCGGAAGGCTCGGCCCCGGCGGCGGGAACGTTGGTTTCATGGTTCCCGGGTTTGATGAAATCGGGCCCGAAAAAAACGAATGCGCCGACCAGCCCTTTGTTTGACATAACGAACTCCTGTCGTTTAACCCCCGCTCCACGCGGGGCGAGATTCATGGAAACCGAGGCCGGGCCCCCCACCGGTCCCGCCTCCCTTAGCCCGGAAGGCCTAGCCCGCGGTCACGAAAGGTGACATGACCGAAGCGACGACCCATCCCCCGCGCCCAGTCATCCCCCCAAAAAATCGAAACCCCGCCGCGACCCGAAACGAAGCTCACAAAACACTCGAGGTTTGCCCGAAACCGGGACCCCGACGGGATGCCTTCGGCCAAGGCGGCGGACGTTGGGTCCCGCCCGGGCGCGAGACCGCTAATTATGCGAGGTTGAGGCTAATTATATACCAATTTGGTTTTTTTGACAACGAAAAAAATTCACGGCCCCCCCCGCGTGGGGGGGCCCGCGGCTCTCAGCCGCCGGCCGCGGCGGCCGGCTCGTCTATGAAATGGGCCTTCAGGACCGAGAGGATTTTTTCCCTGGTGCCGGGGTCGTAGACGCCGTTCAGGAGGATGACGAACCAAAGGGGCTCGTCGGGGCGGCCGGGCCGGAGCATGTAGCCGGCCAGGGTCTGGATGTCGGACATGGTCCCGGTCTTGTAGTAAACCGAGCCGTCCTTACTGGCCTTGGCCAGGCGCAGGTTGGGCTCGAAGGCCGAGAGGACCTCGGACATCTGGCGGGCCGTCACCTGGTTGTTGCGGCTCAGGCCGCTCCCCTCGACCATGGTCAGCCTCGGGAGGCCCCGCCTCTCCAGGAAATCGAAGACGGCCTGGCGGCCCTTCTCCATGGTGGCCGGGGCCCCGTAGGCCTCGGCCCCCATGATCAGGAATATCTGGTTGGTCATGTAGTTGTTGGAATACTCCAGGACGTCCACCAGCATGCCCTCGAGGTTCCTGGAGTTCACGTGGGAGTAGAGGGGGGTGGCCGAGGCCGGGAGCTTGCCCCCCAAAATGACCTCCCCGGTCACGGTGACGCCGTATTTTTCCAAAAGGGCCTTAATTATGAGACCCGACTGCTCCTCGGCCATCCTGGGGCTGTCGGATATGTTCAGGCGGTAGGACCCGGCCCTGGTTTTTTTGTTCACCTTCTTATTTTTCTGGGCCAATTCGAGGGTTATGGGGGTAACCGGGGTGCACTTATCGGATTCAACAACGCGCCCGCCCTTGTCGATAAGGTAAGAGACGGTATTGAAATTAATGCCCAAGGCGCCGTTATAGGCGTCATAGGGATTACTGGTGAAGGTGTTGCCGTCCAAAACCAGGTCCGGCTCGAAGTAAGTGGTGTCCAGGTACACGTTCCCCACTTCCTTTAGCCCGAGCTTGGTTAGGTTCTCGGCGGCAAGGCACAGCTCTTCCGAGACCAGGAAGGGATCGCCGCGGCCGACGACCCACAGCCCGCCGTCCTCGCCCAGGGCGAAGTCGGTCCTAAACTCGAACCCTGGCCCCAGGGTTTCCAGGGCCGCGGCGGCGGTGACCAGCTTGAGGATGGAGGCCGGCACGTAGGGCGTGTCGGCGTTGAGGGCGAAGAGCTCCTTGGGGCCCCCGCGGCCCACGTGGTTGTCCAGGACCAGCACGGCCCCGGACCCGGCCAGCTTGGAGACGTTCTCGGGCCAGGGCAGCCTCGATAGCTGCTCCAGCCTTGCGGCCGCCTGGTTTCGCTTGCCGGACGACCTTTTGCCTTTGGCTTTCTTGCCCGAGGACTTTTTGCCCGACGATTTTTTGCCCGATGATTTTTGGCTCGCGGCGTTCACGCCAAGGGCCCGCGACGTAAGGTTCGCGTAAACCTTAGACCCGGTGACCTCTTTCGCGGATCCGTTCCCATGGGCCGAACGGGGCGAGTACGCCCCGAGGGCCAGCAGGGATACCACGAAGGCTAACATAAGGAGACGAAAATGCCCCTTGGCTTCGCTACCGATAGCTATCATGCTCGCTACGCTCCATCCAGTAAAAGGAAATGGGTTCAGATGGCCGTCCTGGCCGTGGTCCTGGCCCTGATCGGCTCGGGTTGCGCGTTCACGACCGGCCCCAAAAGGAGCGGCAAGTCCTACGTCATAAACGGCAAACGCTACTACATCCTGGCCACGGCCGAGGGGTACAAGGAAAAGGGTTTGGCCTCCTGGTACGGCAAGCCCTTCCACGGGCGCAAGACGGCCAGCGGCGAGGTCTACAACATGTACGACTTCTCCGCCGCCCACAAGACCCTCCCGCTCCACACCTGGGTCGAGGTCCAAAACCTGAAGACCAAGGATAGGATGTTCCTGCGTATAAACGACAGGGGGCCCTTCGTGGACGGAAGGATCATCGATCTTAGCCAGGCGGCGGCCATCGAGCTCGGTGTCCACAAGCCCGGGGTCGTCCCGGTCCTGGTCACCGCCGTGCCCAAGGCCCAGGCCAAGAGACTTGCCGCGAGGCACAAAAAAGCCGCCCTCAAGGCCAACCGGTCCCTGGCCCGGCGTCACGACTCCCGCTAGCCGGCCCCCGGGTTTCCCCCGATCTGGCCGGCCCCCCGCCAAACTTGGCCCCCCTCCGGGCCATGGCCCCGAAACGCCCTCCGACGAACCTCACAAACCGGTCCACGCTAAACTAGAAAAACCCCTTCGCCAAGCTCGAGGTCCTATCCGCCAAACCCGAAGGCTTTTGGCTGTCCTTGACATTTCAATGGACGTAGCCTATATTTACCCCAAAACGGGGCCTTCGATCAACGGTTTTTCGATGGCGCCCCCGAAGGCTTGCCATTACGCCCATGACGAGACAGGATCATTTAGAAACGGCCCGCGCGGTCATACTCCAGGAGGCCAAGGGCCTGGCCCTTTTGGCCGACGGCCTGGGGGACCCGTTTAACCGGGCCGTGTCGGCCATCCTGGACTCCAAGGGGCGGGTGGCCGTGACCGGCATAGGCAAAAGCGGCTACGTGTCCCGGAAAGTCGCGGCCACGCTGGCCTCCACCGGCACCCCGGCCTTTTTCATCCACCCGGCCGAGGCCGGCCACGGCGACCTGGGGATGCTCCAGGGGGGCGAGGACATCCTGATGGCCTTCTCCCACTCCGGCCAGACGGCCGAGCTCGCGGTCATCGTCCAGTTCTGCGCCCGCTTCGCCATAAAGATAATCGGGGTGACCAAAGACCCGGCCAGCCCCCTCGCCAAAAACTCGGACGTGGTCATCCCCCTGCCGGATCTGCCCGAGGCCTGCCCCCTGGGCTGCGCCCCGACCACCTCGACGGCCATGATGATGGCCCTGGGCGACGCCCTGGCCCTGAGCCTCCTGTCGGCCAGGGGCTTTACGGTCGAGGACTTCAGGCGCTACCACCCCGGCGGGAAACTCGGCAGCCGCCTGAACTCCGTGGGCGATCTCATGCGCTCGGGCGAGGAGATGCCCCTTGTCGCCCCCGGCGACCTCATGGCCCAGGCCCTCCTGGTCATGACCAAAAAACGCCTGGGCTGCCTCGGCATAGTGGAGGGCGGGAAGCTGGTCGGCATAATAACCGACGGGGACCTGAGGCGCCACATGGGCCCCGGCCTCATGGAAACGGCCTGCTCGGGGGTCATGACCAAAACCCCCGTCTCCTTCGCCCCTGGGACCCTGGCCGCCAAGGCCCTCTCGGTCATGCAGGCCAAGGCCATAACCAACGCCTTCGTCCTGGACCCGGAGGGGCGGCCCCTGGGGGTCATCCACATCCACGACCTTTTGGCCGCGGGGGTCACCTGAGGCCATGGCCCCGGGCGACTATCCAGATATCACCCAAAGTATAAGGGATGCCAGGCATAAGATATTGAGGTAAACGACTTGTCCAGCCAAACGTTAACGCAATTAGCCCAAATAATATCCGTCGCTGTAAACGTATACATTTGGATCATAATCATCAGGATAATATTAAGCTGGTTCCAGCCTAACCCCAACACGCCTTTCATGCGCTTTTTGTCCAAGCTGACCGACGGTCCCCTATACTTCGCCCGAAGGACCTTCCCCCTCCGGCTGGGCGGCCTGGACTTCTCCCCCCTGATCCTGATCATCCTCCTCTCCCTGGCCGGCTACCTCGTCTCCCTGACCATGCTCCTCAAGGCCCAGGACATACCGCTCGTGCATATCTTCCCCATCATGGCCGTGAAGATTATCGCGACCCTCCAGTCCATAATCATCCTTATCGGGATTCTCATTGTCATAAGGCTGATCCTGTCCCTGGCCAACCCCTCCTACGGCAACCCCCTCGCCCTGTTCATATACGCCGCGACCGAGCCCCTGCTCTCGCCGCTCCGCCGCTGGTTTCCCTACGGGCCCGGGGGCCTGGACGTCAAGGCCCTGGTCTTCCTGGCCGGCCTCGCCGTCCTCTACCTTCTCCTGGGCCAACTGCTGCCAGGCTGACCCACCGTCCCCCAACGGGGCCATAAGATGGCGCCCAGAGTCGATACCTTATATGGAGCCAGCCACACTAAGGGTTAAACTTACCCCCAAGGCCAGCCGCGACCGCCTGGGTGGCATGGAGGGGGACCGCCTCAAGGTCTACCTGACCAGCCCGCCCGTGGACGGCCAGGCCAACCGGGCCCTCCTGAAATTCCTGGCCAAAACCCTCAAAACGCCCCCCTCCTCCCTGCGCCTCGCCCAGGGGGCCGCCTCCCGCGAGAAACTCATCCTCTTCGAGGGCCTCAGCCAGGACGAGCTCGCCCGCCGCCTCGGCCTCGCCCTAGGGGGCGATGCCGGCAAGGCCAAAACCTAAACCCGCCGGGGCCGATCGATTCGGCCCGGGCGGGTTTCGCGTTTTCCCGGCAGGTGTTCACGTGGCCCTTAGTTTTCCCCGTCTAGCTTCCCCAGGATGCCCCTCGCCTGCCTCTCGTCGGCCCTGAGCCGCTCGGCCAGCTTATCCGGCCCGTCGAAACGGATCATGCCCCTCATCTGGGCTATGAAATCCACGTCCATGCGCTCCCCGTAAACGTCCCGGTCGAAATCGAAGACGAAGGTCTCGACGGTCAGGTACCGGCCCCCGAAGGTCGGGTTGTGGCCGATGCTGGCCATGCCGTTGAAGCTGCGGCCCAGAAGGCCGGCCTTGACCGCGTAGACGCCCGGGCCCGGTATCAGCTGCCTGACCTCGCCCAGGTTGGCCGTCGGGAAACCCAGGTCCCGGCCCCTGTGGGAGCCCTCGACCACCCGGCCCGACAGCCGGTAGGGCCGGCCCAGCGAGACGGCGGCGGCATCGACCAGGCCTATTTTCAGCAGGGCCCTGATGTGCGAGCTGGAATAGGTGACGTCCTGGCCCTTCTGTAGCTTGACCTCCGTCACCCGGATCTTGTGCCCCTTGGCCCAGGCCTTTATTTGTCCCAGATGGCCCTCCGCGTTCCTGCCGAACCGAAAGTCCGGGCCTATGACGAACTCGAAGGGCTCCACCCGGCTCCAAATGGCGTCGGTCAAAAATTCCTCCGCCGTAAGGGCGCTCAGTTTCTGGTTAAACTCCAACCGGCCCAAAATATCCAGCCCCAGGCCCTCCAAAATGGCCGCCTTCTGGTCGAAGGTGGTCAAAATCTCCGGGTCGCTTTTGGGCGACAGGACCGATATGGGATGGGGATCGAAGGTCAGGACCAACGACCGGAGCCCCAGCGCCCTGGCCCTGGCCATGACCCTGTCTATCAAATGCCTGTGGCCCAGATGCAGGCCGTCAAAAACGCCCACGGTCATGGCCACCTTGGGCCTGTGGACCGGGACCGACCCAAGCCAATTTCGCTCGATTAACATAAAAAAGTCATACCGAAAACCAAAAAAAAGAAGGCCAACCAGGCCAACGAAGGCCCGACTCGGCCCTAAAACCCATGGTCCCTAAAATTCCCTGGCCGGCCCCGGGAGGCCGCGAAGGGCCCCCAGGTTTGCCGCCGACATTAAAGCGACCGTCAAAACTAAATTATACCCACTATCCCTTTTCCTGTCAACCCGCGTTTCCGGCCCAGGCCAAACTTTTCATTCAAACTTCCCTTCATAGCAGATCAAACGATAACCGTTCGCCTGCTCTAACCAAGCCTTAGCCCTATAAAAACCGGCCAATGGCCAGCGATAATGACTTAAATAAGGTGACGACAAGGCTTATATTTATAAAAAAATTCTTCATAAGTTCAAAAACAAAATGCCTAGACCAAACAGCGTCCCCTGAATTATCTCTACGTGGGGTTAATTTGGCCACAAACGCCGATCCCGATAATTCCCATCTCCCCGGCCGAAATCATCGGCCCAAGTGATGCCCAACCCTTGACGGTCATTGAAAAACCCCGCGGTTCGCTAAACGATGAATTATTTCGCGAATAAAATCAGACAGTTAAGATACGAGTTTCCAATTATTATTGGTTGGCCCGGCCGGATAGACAGTGCCTGGCTATTTTTTTCGTTTTTTGGCTAGGTACGCAAAATCCCGAGGCCTAAAAAACATAGCCGTACCCTTAACTTACGGTCAAAAAAAATGGCCTTGCCTTTGGCGAAAAGCCGCGTCGGGAACCGCCCGGCCCGCGAAAACCCCGTAGCCTGTGGGGCTTTCGCGGGCCAAGCGCTTTGGCCTCATTCGCCAATCCCGGAAGCCTGGGGTTTTACCGCCCCGGTATTGCCAGCGCCGTTATTGGCGGCGCCGTTTTTTTTGCCGTTGACCAGCTCCATGAGGAGCCTGGAGTAGCCGTCTAGGCTTTGGGCCTCCCTGGTCAGCGAGAGGGCCACGGAGGCCGTCTCCCGGGAGACGGAGGCGTTGGTTTGGTTGACCCGGTCCATCTCCGCGATGGCCATTGTCAGCTGGGTGATGCCCTGGGCCTGATCGCTTGAGGCGGCGGTCACCCCGGAGACTATCTCGGAGACCCTGGCCACGTCTCCCACGAGGACGCAGAACGTGTCGAAGGTCCGCTTGACCATGCCGGTACCCGCCCCGATGTTCTGGATGGTTTTGTCGATGAGGTCGGCGGTGTTTTTGGCGGCCTCGGCGCTGCGTATGGCCAGGTTCCTGACCTCGTCCGCGACCACGGCGAAGCCGGCCCCGGCCTCCCCGGCCCTCGCGGCCTCGACCGCTGCGTTCAGGGCCAAAAGGTTGGTCTGGAAGGCGATCTCGTCGATGGTTTTAATTATCTTGCCGATCTCGTTCCCGGAGTCGGCTATCTGGCCCATGGCCACAATCACCTTGTCCATGGCCTCCCTGGAATGGATGACCGACTCGCTGGCGGAATCGATCAGGGCCAGGGCCTGGGTGGCCGTCTCCGAGTTCCTCGTGGCCATCGAGGAGAGCTCCGCGATGGCCGAGCCGGTATCGTGGAGCGAGGCGGCGTTCTGGGAGGTGCCGTCGGCCACCGTCTGGGAGGCCTGGCTCAGCTCCATGGAGGCCCGCCCCACCTTGTCGCTGCCCCCGCAAAGGTTTTCGTTTATGTCCATGAGCCTTCTGGAAAGGGCCCCGGACAAAAGCCAGGAGAGGGCGACGGAGAAAATAAAGGCCACCGAAAGGCCGAAAACCAAAATCAGCCAGGCCTGCCTGGCCAAACTGACGGTATCGTCGGCATAGGCGCGGGATATGCCCTGGAGCTCGGCTGACAGCCGCCCGATCCCCTCCAGGGCCTCCGCCCTGGCCCGCTCCTGATCGGCCCTGTCCCTGGCCACGCTTTCGAGGGTGGGCCTGAGGGCGCCCAAACCGGCCAAGCAGCCCTCCAGGGTCCGGGCCACGGTGGCCATGCCCGCCCCGCCCCCGGCGGCGAGCCCCACCATGGCCTCGCCCCTTTTCACGGCCTCATCGAACTTGGCCAAGTCCTTGCCGCCTATGGCCATGAGCGTTCCCCCGTAGAAAAGCGCCCCCTCGGAGGCGAGCCGCAGGGCCAACTCTGCCTTGGCCATATCCGGCCCGGTCCGGGAAAAAACCCCCCTGGCGAAGACGTTCAGGGCCCCGTCGAAATTTTGGTAGCCCGTAACGAAGCCAGCCAGGCCATCCCGGACGGCGGCCATGACCTTGGGCTGATCCCTGATTTCCTCCCCGTAGGCCTGGTAGAGCCTTCCCGACAGTTCCACGAGCCTGGAAAGCTCCGGCCACTCGCCGCCCATGTCCGCGACCAGGCCATTTAGCTTGGAGAGAGCGGCCTGGTTGGTCTCGCCCATGGCCATGGCCTCGGCCCAGGTTTCCGGCCTGCCGCCCAGCCCGAAGTCGGCGACTTTGAGGATCTCCATGGCCAGCGAGAACTTGGCCTCGGCGGCCAGATCCCCGTTGGGGATGATCCGGTCGATAAGGTTTTGGTTTTCCCGAAGGACGTTTCGCAGATCATGGATGACCACGCCCGAAACGAGGACGAAAATGAACAAAACGGCGGCATAACCCGCGATTATCTTAGCTTTTAGGCTCATGGCTTACACTCGGTTTATCTGCTGGGACGGTGGCCCCTGGCCGGAAACCGCACCGGTTCCGGCTCACGGTCGCGAAAGTCCCGCTGCTGGTATATGGATAAGGCTTGAAACTGCGGCGGGTTAGAATTACGCTAAAAAATCCCGAGACGATGTGGCTTTACCGAAATCGCAATACACACTGGACGATAGATGGTTACTTATTAAGACATAAATATACCATGTAAATAAGCGCTTATCTAACTTACGAAAAATATTTAAATTATTTAAATAGACTATTAAGTCACTTTAACGAAAAAAAGTATACTATACCGATTAGATACTTTCAAGTTTAACCTTCAAATTTTTATTAACTACTGATAGTCAAATAAAAAAGTAACCTAAATTACTAGAGTAATTATTAATTTATCAAATAAAATCGTATAGTTGAGAAACTAGCTTCCAAAAAAAAATTACCCCCCGCCGATAGGGCGAGGGGGCCTCTGGTACGAATTAATCCCCCAGCCGAAAGGCCACCAAGGGCGCGGGGCGAAAATTATTCTCCCCGCCGAACCGGCGAGAGAATAAGGGCTAAAAATACCCCCTCCCCCGAAAAGCCAAAGAAGCAGGGCAAAAAAAACAAACGCCTCGCCGAAAGGCCGAGGGGGCGCGAGCCAATAATTAATCCCCCTCCCCCACCCGCCAAAACGGCAAAGGGCCGCTGGTAAGAATTAATCCCGCCCCACCGAATACTCGACGGGAAGCTGGCAAATAAAATACCCCCGCCGGTTGGCCGGGGGCTAAGGGTCACTGGCCAAAAAAAAACTTACAAAAATCGCCGAGGGTGCACGGGCAAAATTAATCTCCCTCCCCCCGGCGAAAACCCCGGGGGCCGGGAGCCAAAATTAACCACCACCCCAAAACACGGAAGTGCCGCGGGCCATAATTAATACCATCCACCAAAACCCAGAAATGGCATGAGTAAAAATTATCCCCCCCTGCCAAAGCCCCGAGGGGATAGGTTCCATAAATAACCCTCCCGCCGAAAGCCAGACGGACCGTAGGGCAAAAATACCCCCCCCGGCAAAAGAGCCGAGAAGCAGCGGGTAAACAAAATACCCATGCCAATATGGTCGAGTAGGTACGGTTAAAAATTAATTCCGGCCGTCAAAATGCCGATGGGAGGCGGGCTAAAAATAACCCTCCCTGCCAAAAACCAGAAATGGCACAGGTAAAAATTAACCCCCTCAGCCAAAGCCCCGAGGGGATAGGTTCCATAATTAACCCCCCCGCCGAAAGCCAGACGGACCGTAGGGCAAAAATACCCCCCCGGCAAAAGAGCCGAGAAGCAGCGGGCAACCAAAATACCACTGCCAATATGGTCGAGTAAGCACGGTTTAAAATTAATTCCCTCCGTCAAAATACCGAATGGAGGCGGGCTAAAAATAACCCTCCCTGCAAAACCCAAAAATGGCACGGATAAAAATTAACCCCCTCTGCCAAATCCCCGAGGGGGTAGCTTCCATAATTAACCCCCCCGCCGAAAGCCAGACGGACCGTAAGGCAAAAATACCCCCCCGGCAAAAGAGCCGAGAAACAGCGGGCAACCAAAATACCACTGCCAATATGCTCAAGTAGGCAGGGTTAAAAAATAATACCCCCCGTCAAAATACCGAAGGGAGGC
>JAITKA010000012.1 GCA_031278635.1 Deltaproteobacteria bacterium
TTTGAAAAATTAGGTTGTTATTTGTGGGGAACCTTTGTTTTCGTTGTTGGCATCCATCTTGCTTTGGTAATCGTCAGGCCGCCTGGATGTGGCGGACGAAAGAAAAAATTGGTTACATCAACCATGTTTTTTAGCCCTGTTGGCCAGGATAGCGAAAACGGCTAAACGGGGTTTACCAGGGAGGACAAAATGCCCAACGTATTCTCAAGGTTCGCCGACATCGTCAGCTCCAATATCAACGCCATGCTCGACAAGGCCGAAAACCCTTCCAAGATGCTCAAGCTAATCATCGGCGAGATGGAAGACACCTTGGTCGAGATAAAGGCCGCCACGGCCCAGGTCATGGCCGCCCAGGTCCACCTGAACCGCCGCAAGGCCGAGGTGGAGCAAGCCGTGGAGCACTGGTTTACCAGGGCCAAGCTGGCCGTGGACAAGTCCAGGGACGATCTGGCCAGGGTCGCGCTGGTGGAGAAGAAAAACGCCGAGAATGAGCTTGAGGCCCTAAACGCCCAGATTGGCGAGCACCAGGTCATCCTGGACAAGCACCACGCGGAGATCGATCAGCTGGAAAGCAAGATCTCGCAGGCCCGCGAGCGGGAAAAGCTCATCGCCATGAGGCAAAACCAGGCCGAGAAAAGCCTCAAGGTCAGCGGGCAGCTCAAGCGCTACGACCTCGCGGCTTCCCAGATGAAGCTCGACCGGCTGGATCAGCGGCTTGAACGCATCGAGGCCGAGGCCGAGCTGGAAAGGCTCCACCGCCGCCCCATGGCCGAGAGGAACCTTGAGGCCGAGTTTCAGGGCCTCGACGACAGCATCGAACGGGAGCTTGAGGCTCTCAAGGGCTAAAACGGCCAAGGGGGGCAATAAGCCATGAATTTTACCACGCTTTTACTTTTAGTCATCGGCATACCGATAGCGCTTGTGGCCTTGGGCTTCGTTCTCCTCTGCCTTAAGTGGCTCTGGTCGAAGGATCAGAGGGCCAACCAGGCCAAGCTTCTGGAAGCCGCCGCGAGGCTCGACGGCAAGCTGAGCAACCTTGAGGTAAGGCTGACCGCCCTGGAGGACATACTGATCCCCCCGGGCGGTCCCAGGGGCAACCAAACCGGGCGTCAGGACCTAAACGGGCCGCGATTTTAACCGGCGGGGGTCCCAGGCGGCCGGGTTGCCCGGTCCCCTGGATAGTCAAACCAGGCCGTGCCTAAGCCCTTACGGGCAAACCCAAACTTTTGAAAGGATAGAACGATGAGTTACTCGCGCAATAATGTAAAAGGCCCATTCAGATCCAGGCATGGCATGATATTGGGCGTCGTGGCCGGTCTGTCCGAATATTTCGGGATCTCAAGGTGGCTCCTTCGGGCCATCGTCATAGCCATAGGCATTTTCCTGGCTTTCTGGCCGGTCATCTTGGTTTACCTGATCTCCGCCTTCATCATGCCCCTGAACCCTTACGCCAATCGGTTTTAGATTGGCAAGTGAGACAAGAACGCCCAAGGCCGGGGGAGACCCGGCCTTGAAAGGATACGAATTAAGATGAGCTTAGCCAATATGTCCGTTCAAGGACCATTCAGATCGAAAAATGGCCTTTTCCTGGGCGTGATCCGGGGACTGGCCGAGCACTACAAGCTCTCCCCGTTCGTCTTGCGGTTGATCGTGATCGGCCTGTCGGTATTTTTGGCCTTTTGGCCGGTGGTGCTGATCTACTTCGCCGCCTACTTCATCATGCCCACCGAGCCGGTCGCCATGCCCGTGACCGAGCGGGACAGGGAGAGGGTCCTTTTGGGACGGGTAGATCCGACGACCATGGTCGATAGCCTCATGAACCGGGCCGACAACCTGGAGCGCAAGGTGAGGCGCCTTGAGGACCACGTGACCTCGAGAAACTTTCGGGCTTAAGCGAAAAAGCCCCGGCTGGGGCTTTTTTTTGCGCTTATATGCCGTCGCCTCCCAGGCCCTGCAGATCCGAGAAGCGTTCCTTGAGGTGCCGCTCGATCTGGACCAGGCGGCCTTTTTTAACCACCAGGACCACCTGCCCGAACTCCAGGCCCCTTAGGGCCTGGACCAGCTTGTCCTTGACCGCCCGGGGATTAAAGTTCTCGGAATCCAACCCCAAAAAGACGCCCTGGAGGTCCTCGGGGTTAAAGTTTTCCTTCCTCTCGACCTGCACTACCCTATAATTTTGGGTAATCAGGATAACCTGCCCGTGGAACGTTTTTTTCAGAAGCTCGATCAAGGCTTCCAAAAACGAATTCTCGACCACCGCCGTAGAGGCCCTTCTCACTACCAAGCCCATTTTATTTACCCTAAATCCTTTAACATACTGTCACAATGAACCTTTTGGCAAAAGGTCCGCTGAGGGGCACTGCCGCTTTCGGCCTCGCCATGACGGGGCTAAAAACGACAGCCAATACAGTCGCAGCTGAAAAGGCTTGCTTTCAGGACAAGAATCTGGGGGTGGCTACGGAACGGGAAGGGATTCATCGGGAAAGCCGCTTTCAATGGAAGGTAACCGAAGGGGATCCCGGGAGAAAAATGGCCGCGGCCATTTTTGTCGCGGGTCGTTAACGTCGATTAGGTGGATATTTATCAGAAGCGTAAAAAATTGTCAAGAAAAACCTGAAAAACGAAACACTTGAAATCCCATGCGGGGGATGGCCTGGGCCCAGGGCGGCATTAACCAACCTTTGTGGCGTAAGAGGGTTGTCTTGGCTTGCAAGGGGATTGGCCACCGCCTATAATTACTTAGCGAATCCGTTACCGGAGAGTTCGTTCCGGAAGGTACTTTTTTTTGGGCGGCGCCTGGCCGTGGCCAGCCGCCGATTAGAGCATCGTTGGTTGTCCCCCCTTGGGCAAGGCCCGGGGTTTCCATAGGAGTTATCGATGTCCACGGATTTTCTTACGGCAAAATCGGACGCCCTGTTCGAGGAAGCCCAAAAATACATCCCCGGTGGGGTCAACAGTCCCGTCAGGGCTTGCCGGGCCGTCGGGACCACCCCCCGGTTCGTTAACAAAGGCCTCGGGGACAGGATTTACGACGAGGACGGCCGGGAGTATCTGGACTTGGTCTGTTCCTGGGGGCCGTTGATTTTCGGCCACTGCCCGCCTGGCGTCGTTAAGGCCGTGACCGAGGCGGCCAAAAACGGGTCCAGCTTCGGGGCCCCCACGGAGGCCGAGACGCACCTGGCCTCCCTGATAAACGAAAACTTCCCCTCCATGGAGATGGTCCGCCTGGTCAGTTCCGGGACCGAGGCGGCCATGAGCGCCATCCGGCTGGCCAGGGGGGCCACCGGGAGGGACAAGATCGTTAAATTCCAGGGCTGTTACCACGGGCACGCCGATAGCCTGCTCGTGGCCGCGGGAAGCGGTCTCGCCACCTTCAGCCTCCCCGGGAGCCTGGGCGTCCCGAAGGCCCTGGCCGAGCTGACCATCACCTGCCCCTATAACGACCTTCCCGCCCTCCGGGAGATCTTTAGGCTGGCCGGGGACGAGATCGCCGCCGTGATAGTCGAGCCCGTGGCCGGGAACATGGGCCTGGTCCCCCCAGGGATAGACTTTTTGCCCGGCCTCGCCGCGCTTTGCCGCGAAAGCGGGGCCCTTTTCATCTGCGACGAGGTCATCACCGGCTTCAGGCTTGGCCTGGGCGGGGCCCAGGCCCTCTATGGCCTAAACCCCGACATAACCATCCTGGGAAAGATTATCGGCGGGGGCCTACCCCTGGCCGCCTTCGGCGGCAAAAAGGAGCTCATGGAGCTTCTGGCCCCGCTGGGCGGGGTCTACCAGGCGGGGACCCTTTCCGGGAACCCCCTGGCCGTGGCGGCGGGCATCGCCACCATCGAAAGGCTCCAGAGCGAGGAGCCCTACGGGCGGATAAACCACATGTCCGGCCGCTGGGCGGAGGGGCTTCGGGAGCTCGCCGCCAAAAAAGGCCTCCCGGTCACGGTGAACCAGCTGGGCTCCATGTCCACGATATTCTTCACCGGGGGCCCCGTTCACGATCTGGCCTCGGCCCAGAAAAGCGACCTCGATCGCTACGGGGCCTGGTTTAGGTCCATGCTCGACCTGGGCGTCTGGCTCCCGCCGAGCCAGTTCGAGACCATGTTTTTCTCGGCCGGGGTTCTGTTCAGCGAGGTCGACGACCTGCTCGACGCCGCGGAAAAGACATTCGGGAGGCTTTGAGCCCTGTACCGGTTATTCCCGGCTTTCCGTGACCAGTCGCCCCCATGGTAAAAGATTGGGGCTCAAATATTTTTATTCACACAAAAGAAATATCGCTAATTCAAATTTTCATTGAATTAGCGATATTCGCGTTTAGGTGGTCACCGTTTCGCCGCCAAAACGGTCTTGGCGACGAAACGGTTGGGTAAGCGTGGAGGAACCGTAACGCTTAGCCTTCGGACTTCTCGGCCTTGCCGGCCTTGCCGCCGTACCAGGCGTTGATGTAGACTTGCTTCAACTCCTCGAAGGACGGGTAGCGCGGGTTGCCGCCGGTGCACTGGTCATCGAAAGCCTCTTCGGACAAGGCGTCCAGACCGGCCATGAACTCTTCCTCGTTGATGCGGCCCCAGGCCTTGATCGACGGGGGAACCCCAACCTCGGCCTTGAGTTTCTCGATGGCCGCGATCAGTTTGTCAACCTTATCGTCCTTGTTCTTGCCGCCCAAGCCCAGGTAGTCGGCGATGCGGGCGAAACGATCGGTGATGTTCGGATGGCGATACTGCGGGAAAGCGGCCTGCTTCCTGGGGTTATCGACGCGGTTGAACTGCATGACGTGGGTCAGCAAGAAGGCGTTGGCCAAGCCGTGGGGCACGTGGTACTTGGCGCCCATCTTGTGGGCCAACGAGTGGCAGATTCCCAGGAACTCGTTAGCGAAAGCCATACCGGCCAACGTGGCGGCATAGTGCATCTTTTCCCTGGCCAGCTTGTAGTTCGGCCCTTTCTTGAAGGAGTCGGGCAGATACTCGAAGATCATCCTGGTGGCTTCAAGGGCCAAGCCATCGGAGAACTCATTGGCCAGAATGGAGGTGAAGGCCTCGATCGCGTGGCTAAGGGCATCGATGCCGCCAAAGGTGATCTGGCTGGGCGGAAGCTCCGCGACGAAATCGGGGTCGATGATGGACATGTAGGGGGTCAAGCCGTAGTCGGCCAACGGGTACTTCTTCCCGGTGGCGTCATCGGTGACGACGGAGAAGGGGGTGACTTCCGAACCGGTACCGGAAGTGGTGGTGATGCAGATCAGCTTGGATTGCTTCGGCTTGTTCTCCGGATAGGCGTAAACGCGTTTACGGATATCCATGAAGCGGGCGGCCAGATCCTCGAACTTCAGATCCGGATCCTCGTACATGGCCCACATGACCTTGGCGGCGTCCATGGGGGACCCGCCGCCCAGGGCGACGACCAAGTCAGGCTTAAACTCCCTGAGCTTCTTCAAACCATCGTAGATGGTGGTCAAGGTGGGATCGGGTTTGACTTCGCTGTAGATTTGGTAGGTGATACCGTAGCTCTCGAAGACATCGGTGACCCTCTTGGCATAGCCCAAGGCGGCCAATGGCCCGTCGGTGACCAGGAAGGCACGCTTACTGTCAGTCAGATCTTTAAAGGCCACCGGCAGGCAACCTGGGCGGAAGTAGATCCTCGGGGGCACGCGGAACCACAACATGTTGTATCTCCTCTCCGTAACGGTTTTGATGTTGACCAGCTGCTTGATACCCACGTTTTCGCTGACGGCATTGCCACCCCAACTGCCGCAACCCAGGGTCAATGAAGGAACCAGCCGGAAGTTGAACACGTCACCGATAGCTCCGAAGGAAGAAGGTTGGTTGATAAGGATGCGCCCTGTATGCATGCGCTCGCTGAAGTACTTCACTCTCTCCTCGACGCCCTCCTCGGTGAAGAGCAGCGAGGTGTGGCCCATGCCTTGGAAGCTTAGGAGCGCGTAGGCTTTGTCGCAAGCGTCCTTGAAATCGGCGGCCTTGTACATGGCCAAAACCGGGGACAGCTTCTCATGGGCGAAGGGCTCGGAAGGAACGGTGTCGGTGACTTCGCCGATGAGGACCTTGGCCGATTCGGGGACGCTGATGCCGCTCATATTGGCTATCGTGTGAGCGCTTTGCCCGACGATCTTGGCGTTTAGGCGGCCATCGATAACGATGGTCTCGCCGACCTTCTGGCGCTCGTTCTTGTTAAGGAAATAGGCCCCGCGAAGCAGGAACTCGGCCTTAACCTCCTCGTAGACCTTCTCGACCACGATCACCGACTGCTCGGAGGCGCAGATCATGCCGTTGTCAAAGGTCTTGCTGAGAAGGATGGAGTTCACGGCCATGGGGATGTCCGCGGTCTCGTCTATAACGGCAGGGGTATTGCCTTGGCCGACGCCCAAGGCCGGGTGGCCGGACGAATAAGCCGCCTTAACCATGCCGGGGCCGCCGGTCGCCAGGATTATGTCGATGTCCTTATGGCCCATGAGAGCCTGGGAGAGCTCGATGGTGGGTTCGGAGATTCCCCCGAGGATGCCCTGGGGGGCACCGGCGGCCACGGCGGCCTTGTGAATGATCTCAGCCGCCTCGAGGGTACACTTCGGCGCCCTGGGGTGGGGCGAAAGGAGAAGGGCGTTACGGGTTTTAATGGCCAGCAGCGCCTTGAAAATGGCCGTTGAGGTCGGGTTGGTGGTAGGCACGACGCCCGCGATAACGCCAAGCGGCTCGGCGATTTTACGCATGCCGCCGCTTTTGTCCTCTTCTATAACGCCGCACGTCTTGGCGCCGATATAGTTATAGTAGAGATACTCTGCGGCGTAGTGATTTTTTATGACCTTGTCCTCGACGATGCCCATGCCGGTTTCGGCAACGGCCATCTTGGCCAGCGGTATTCTCGCTTTGTTGCCGGCTAAGCAAGCAGCCTTAAAAATCGCGTCCACTTGTTCTTGCGTGAACGTGGCAAACTTCCTTTGCGCCTCTTTCGCGTTCGCGATCAACTTGTCCAGATCTTGAAGATTTTTTGCCATCTTGAAACTCCCACTTTCCTTAAAAGAAAAATTAGTGGTAAATGAACACAGGGGATACTCTCCCCCCATCTGTAGATCGCGCTTTCAAGTTTCCGCGCCCGTCGCAAGGACAAATTTGCTGACGGACTGGGAAACCTCTAACGACAATCCCAGCTAAGAATAAAAACGTGTTTCTTTCTCTGCACAGTGTAAGTTTAAGCTAAGTTGTGAACCCTTCGGTAATACATTTCAGATTAAATCCCTGTATTTTTAAGCCAAGTATTTTCGCCCGATTTTTCGACTTTCGTTGGCAGAAATGACAATCAAAATGACAGTGAAGTTTCGATTTTCCCTAAATGAAGCTTTGATGAGGGCGCGGAAAGCCCTCCCCACCCTTCAAATCTAGGATAACTATCAAAAATCATTGATCAAATTTGTTAACGTTTTATCAATTCGCTTGGGTTTGAATAGCTGCCAACCACAAAACTAGCATTCTATGGCCATTTAGTTATCGTTTATTATTACCCAAATGTATTTTCAAAATGTCCAGTAAATGAATATGATACATTTTTACCGATTTGATTTTTACCTATCATTTTTTTAGAGTAATTTTTGTATTTTTTATTGTTACATTTTTTGGATATTTTGTGGACTTATTATGGTTTTGACTGAAAAGTTAAAGCAAATAGATTTACATAATTTTTTATCTAATAACTTAGCTGTATAAATAACCTATAATAAATTTTTTTACTTTCAATCGAAAACAAATTCACGGACTAAAATAAAATCATAGCCCCGTTTATTTTTTCCCAACGGGCACATATTGAATATTTCAACCATCGGGCAAGCCTCCGCCAAAAAGCCCGGGAAACCGTTTCCGGTTCATGGCCGAGGTTTGGCAAAGCCAAGACCCGGGGGGGCCGCGAATCGCCAAAACCCTGGGGCAAAAAAAAACTTGCGGCCTTAGGTCATTGGCAACCTAAGGCCGCAAGCCGGGTGGCGACGTTATTTTTCGAAAGCTATTTTATACCGCCTCCCCGCCCAGGCTCGCTATGAGCTCGTTGACCTCGAAGTCTTCCTCGGGGCGCCCATGGCCGCCCCAGAGCTGTTGCTTGTATTGGCTGACGGTGGTGCGCTCGTACTTTTTGAACACCTTGCTGAAGTAGGCGCTCTCGTTGTAACCGAGCCTGAAGGCCACCTCGGAGGCGCTGTGGTCGGTGAAGGTGAAGTAGGCTTTGGCCAGGGTCAGCTTCTTTAGGTGGAGGTACTCCATGACGCTGACCTTGAACTGCTTCCTGAAAATCCGGCTCAGGTGGACCTGACTGACGGCGCAGTTTTCCACTATGTCGTTTAAGCCGATATTTTCCTGGAAGCGCTTCTCGATGAAAAGGTAGACCTTTTCCAAAAAAGGATACCGTTGAAGGCCTTTTTGCCAAAGGACATAGTCGAAAGCCTGAAAGAGCCACAATTCCACGCTATGATCCGAGGACAAAAGGGCGGGATTGAGTTGGGGCAGATCCGCCAGGCTCGTCCGTTCCGGCTCGAAGGCCTCAAGGGTATCGATCATCTCGCGGCCGAATTGTTGCAAGATTTCCCTGAGTTTTTCCTGGTCGTTACCGGCCATCTGCCGTATGGAGGCGGCGACGGGCTTTAGTTCATAAAACGCCCTCTTAAGGTCCCGGTCCCTTACGATGTTTAAGAGGGTTTCAAGCTGTTTGTTCGGTTTATTGGCCGGTTTTTGGCGGTGACTCATTAGCACCTCCCTGACCATTTTGAACTGCACCGGCTTGAAGATATATTCCCGGATATTGAGCTTCATGGCCTCGCGGGCGAACCCGAAATCGCCGTAGGCCGAAATGATGGAAATAGTTGTTTTGGGCTTGTGGGAAACGATTTTCTCGGCTGCCTCTAAGCCAAGGAGTCCCGGTAACATAACGTCAAGGAAGACGATGTCCACGGAATTCTCACGGCATAATTCCACAGCCTTAGCGCCGTTCCCTACTTCAAAGGCCACCTCGAATCCGTCGACCCTATCGACCATGATCCTCAAAGCTTGCCTCATCAATGGATCGCCATCCGCTATCATGACTTGAAACATTGATACCACCAGTTGGAACTTAAAATGCGAGGTTTGGTGGCTGGCCTTAGAGGAGTGGGATTCCGGTTACCCGAGATCCTCAGATTTCCCCCCACTGGCTCTCAATCGCCAAAATTCCACACCTTAAGACAGGAATTTGTTGGTAAAATTTTCTCGCGCCCCATCGTCTGTAAGCCAAGTTCTCGAAACCGATGGGAATTGCCATCGGAATAGAACTTATTGGCTAAAATCATAGGCTATCCATTGGATGATGCGTCTATGATGGAGAGCGCGTATATACTATATTAGTCCTGGGTTTGAAGGCTGGGCCTAAATGAATGGCCACATGCCGACCCTGTTTAATTATTTAAGGCTTGGTCTTCTTATGGGGCAGCTTCGTCTCTGGACCCCTAATTTTACCCGTTAGCGTCTTTGGGCCCCCGTACGCGGAGGCGTGGGCGGGTGCCCTGGTACGTTAAATCAGCCTGACTTAAAGGGCAGCGTCGTCTCTGGACCCCTAAATACACTCGTTAGCGTCTTCTGGGCCCCCGTACGCTAAGGCGTGGGCGGGTTTGGCCCTTGAACGGTAAACGGCCTGGCTTTAAGGGCAGCGTCGTCTCTGGACCCCTAAACATTAAGTTGTTCGCGTCTTTCGGCCCGCGCCGGCGATGGCCCAAAAACGCCATGACCGCTTGGCAAAAAGGGCAGCGTCGTCTCTGGACCCTTGTTTAACCACGGCAGGCGAGCCCCAAGATAATTTTTGGGGGAAGGACTTACCAACGGCGATTGCGCCCTGGCTTATGGGCAGCGTCGTCTCTGGACCCATAAGTTACCAAGGTGACTAAAAGATTCCCCTCGCTCACGCGAAAAAGGGATATGGCATATGCCATAAGCGATATGTAGGCTTCGACATAGGAAAATTATTAAAGGGAGGCGTAATGAATAAAACTTTTCTTCCCTTATGTGCGTTGAGAAAGCGAAAACCACTGTCCATAAAAGAGGTTTAAATAACGGCCCAAGTTTATTGGCAAAATTTGATTTTTAATTCTGGCAAATCAAGGGGTTTTCGCAAAGCGATATACGTTAACGAAATCGGCGCGCCCAATCCGGCTTGGGATGGGGAATGATTCGCGAGCCGCGTGGTTTTTGGGCTTCGCGAAACCGGGTTTGCCCCGATGTCATCGCCGGTGCGACTGGCTTCACACCGACTAAATTACTTTACCCACGCTGAGGGTCCCTTCCCAGGCATTCAACAGTATCTGCTTTATTTCATCAAATGAAGGGAAACGAGGGTTTACCGAGGTGCACTGGTCATCGAACGAGTCTTCGCAAATCTCGTCCAGGGACGCCATAAACTCTTCCTCGGAAATCCGGCCCCATGCCTTAATCGAAGACGGGACCCCGACTTCTTCCTTGAGCCGCTCTATGGCCCTGATTAAATTATCGGCCTTCTCTTCCTTGGTACGCCCCTCAAGGTACAGGTAATTGGCCAACCTGGCAAACCTGTCCGTGATATCGGGGACCTTATATTGGGGGAAAGCCGTCATTCGCCTTGGGAGGTTCGTACGGTTATAATCCATGACGGCCGTCAGCAAAAAGGCGTTGGCCAGCCCGTGCGGCACATGGAACTTGGCCCCGATCTTATGGGACAGGGAGTGGCAGACGCCCAAAAACTCATTGGCGAAGGCCATCCCGGCCAAAGTCGAGGCGTAGTGGATCTTTTCCCTGGCCACCTGGTAATTGTCGCCCTTGTGGTAGGATTCCGGCAGGTAATCAAAGACCAGCCTCACCGCCTCCAGGGCCAAGCCGTTGGAGAACTCGTTGGCCATGACGCTTGAGTAGGCCTCTATGGCGTGGCTCAGGGCGTCAATGCCGCCGAAGGTGATTTGGCTGGGCGGGAGATCGAGCACGAATTCGGGATCGACGATGGCCATGTAAGGGGTTAGGTTATAGTCTATGAGGGGGAATTTTTTACCGGTGGCGTCGTCGATGATGACCGAGAACGGGGTTACCTCCGAGCCCGTCCCGGAAGTGGTGGTGATGCAGACCAGCTTTGAGAGCTTGACCACGTTTTCCGGGCAGGCGTAGATGCGTTTTCGCAGATCCATGAAGGGGTTGGCGAAGTCATCGATGTCCAGATCGGGGAACTCGTAAAGGGCCCACATTATTTTCGCCGCGTCCATCGGGGAGCCGCCGCCCAGGGCTATCACCAGATCCGGCTGGAAGGCCTTTAGCTTGACCAGCCCCGCCCTGATGACCGATAACGTGGGGTCGGGTTTGACCTCGCTGAACACGTGGTGATCGATACCCATCTTTTCGAGTATGGCCGTAACCTTCCGGCAATGCCCCAAAGCCACCAGCGATTCGTCCGTGACCACGAAGGCTCTCTTGGAGTCCACCAGATCCCCCAAAGCCACCGGCAGGCATCCTGGACGGAAATATATTTTTTGAGGGACTTTAAACCATAGCATGTTGTACTTTCTCTCGGCCACGGTCTTATAATTTAACAGATGGGTTACGTTCACGTTATCGCTTATGGAGTTTCCTCCCCAACTGCCGCCACCTAAGCTTAACGAGGGATGAAGGCGGAAGTTATATATATCCCCCATGGCCCCAAAAGTGGCCGGTTGGTTTATAAGTAGGCGCACGGCCTTTAATTTAGAGCCAAAATAGCTTATGTGCTCGGCGTTGCTGTCCTTGGTAAACAACAGCGCCGTCTGGCCGCTTTGCTGGGAGGTCAGCAAACGCTGGGCCCACTCGCAGGCCTGGGCAAAATCCATCACCCGGTACATGCCCAGTACGGGGCACAGCTTCTCCTTGGAAAATGGCTCCTCCTGGCCGATGAGGGAGACCTCCCCTATCAGCGTTTTGGTGGTCGGGGGAACCGATATCCCGGCCATGTTGGCTATGGCCACGGCGGTCTGCCCGACGATGGCGGGATTGGGGCGGTTGTCGATGTATAGCAGCTGCCCGACCCTGTTGATCTCCTCCGGCGACAGGAAGTACGCCCCGTTGGCGGCAAACTCGCTCTTAACCCTGGGGTAGACGTTGTCGACCACCAGCACCGCCGATTCGGAGGCGCAGATCAAGCCGTTGTCAAAACTCTTACTCAAAAGGATGGAGTTCACGGCCATCGGGATGTCGCAGGTGGCGTCTATGATGGCGGGGGTATTGCCCTGCCCCACCCCTAGGGCCGGGTGGCCCGAGCTATAGGCGGCCTTGACCAGGCCCTGCCCCCCGGTGGCCAGCACCAGGCTCGTTTTCGGGTGCACCATCAAGGCCTGGGAGAGGGCCAGCGATGGCTCGGAGATCGTGTGGAGAAGCCCCGCTGGGGCCCCGCTTTTTACGGCGGCCTTATCGATTACCTCCACCGCGGCCTTGGTGCAGCCCACCGCCCGGGGATGGGGGGAAAAGACCATGGCGTTCCTTGTCTTGAGGGCAAAGAGGGCCTTCATGATGGCCGTGGACGTGGGGTTGGTGGTCGGGACGATGGCGGCGATGACCCCCATGGGCTCGGCTATCTTCCTGATGCCCCCGCTTTGATCCTCCAGCACCACCCCGCAGGTCTTGACGTCTTTGTAATTGTGGTAGGTGTATTCCGCCGCGTAGTGGTTCTTGATGATCTTATCCTCGACGTTACCCATCATGGTCTCGGCGACGGCGTGCTTGGCCAAGGGTATGCGGGCCTTGTTCGCGGCCAAACAGGCCGCCTTAAAAATTACGTCGACTTCCTCTTGGTCGAAAAGGGAGTAATCGTTCTGGGCCTCCGCGGCCAGATCCATTATCTGGTTTAGCTCTTCAATGTTTTTGACCATTGGACTATCCCAACACTCCTTTTCCAAGCGACAGGGGGAATGCGAAAAAATTTAGGAAAAACCCTACCATTCGGACGAATAAAGCCCGAAGCCAATGAACCTAATCAAAGGGGGTTGAGGAAAATGATAGGGCTCTTGCATGTATTGTTGATTAAATTAATTTTACACCAGACCTAGGGATGCGTCCATAAATGATCCAAGCGAGATTGAGGTATTATCCAAGCCCCCCGCCGGGGTTTCAGGCCCGGTTCCAAGTTATCATCTTTTGTTTACTTAGCCGTCAAAAAATCAACATATCTGTCATTTTTGGAAGCAACATAAAATGGAAAGCCTACAACTGGACAGTTAGGAGGCCCCCAACGGACAACTTCACGTTTGAACAATCAAAGCCGAGGGTTTCTGAGTAAAAATATCAGAACTAATTGAGATTCCACGGAAAAAGTGCCCCGCTAAGGCAAAACCGAACAAGCTTACGTGTTTGAGGCATCCAGTTCTGAATTTTACAAGTCCAAAAAAAGTGACAAAATAAATTGACAAAAGATTCGCTGTCAACAATTTCTGTCTTTTTCCCGAAACCGAACCGCCCCCGATAGCCCTCGATTTTTCCGGGATGCCGGTGGGCAGCTCAATTGAGGCCACGGATGGGAAAGGGGCCATGATCGTTGCGATTATTATGTCGGCTTGGGGTTTTCGCTATATCAAAGGGGGCCGGAAGGCCCGACCATCTTTAGACGATTATGGCGGCTTGCCGTAATCGTCTAAAGATAGTCGGATGGGGCAATCCATTCGGGGGATTCATGGCGGCCTGAAGGGCCGATGGGGGGATTTAGTCCAAGGGTTCTTGTTTGGCCAGGTCAATCGGCGAGGCCGCCGAGCCGTCGCCGTTTTTATTGCCGGAAATTAGCTGCTTTTTAAACTCGCTCACCGTGCCGTGCTCGTACTTTTTGAAGACCTTGCTGAAGTAGGTAATCTCGTTAAAGCCGAGCTTGGAGGCCACCTCGGAGGCGCTGTGATCGGTGAAGGTGAAATAGGACTTGGCCAGGTTAAGTTTCTTGAAATGGAGGTACTCCATCACCGTGACCCCGAACTGCCTGCGGAAAATGCGGCTCAGGTGGGCCTGGCTCACGGCGCAGTTATTGACGATGTCGTTTAGGCTGATATTTTCCTTGATGTGGGTCTCTATGAAAAGGCTGACCTTCTCCAGGAACGGGTAGCGGTGGAGGCCGGCTTGCCAGAGGACGTACTCGAGGGCCTTAAAGAGCCAGAGCTCCAGGCGCTGCTCGGAGGACAAGAGGGTGGGGTTGAAGGGCGGCAGGTCCGCCAGGGCCGTGCGCTCGGGATCGAAGGCGTCGAGGGAGTCTATCAAACCCCGGCCAAGCTGGTTTAGGATTTCCCTTAGCTGCTCGGGCTTTCCCGCCGAGAGGGCCCGGATGGAGGCCGCCACCGGCGTGAGCTCGTAATAGGCCCTCTTGAGATCCCTTTCCCTCACGATCTCCAGCAAGGCCTCCAGCTGCTTATTGACCATCATGGCCGGGTCGGGGTTATGGCCCAGCAATATGGTCCGTATGGTCTCCTCCGAGACAGGTTTGGGCAGGTATTGCCTGATGTTCAGCTTCATGGCCTCCTGGGTCAGGGCCAGGCTGTGGTAAGAGGTCAAGAGGTAGACCACCGTCCCGGGGCTCTCGGAAATGATATGGCTGGCCGCCTCCAGGCCCAGCAAGCCGGGCAGGAGAAGCTCCATGAAAACGATATCCACTTGTTTCTGCCGGCAGATCTCCAGGGCCTTCTCGCCGGAACCTACCGAATAGGGTTTCTCGAAATTGCTGAGCCGGTCTATCATCAGGGCCAGAGCCTCTCGCATTAACGGATCCCCGTCAGCTATTAGCACGTGATACATCAGAAAACTCCAGCAGGCAGCCGCATGGGAATGTGAACTTGGCTCTCGGTACCATGCCCTGGGACGCTGTTTATCTCAATTGAATAGTTATTGACGAAAAGCCTGTCAAGTCTGTGCTTGAGTTCGTTGATGGACATCAGGATGGATTCGCCCTCGTAATCGTTCTGGAAGGCCGCGAACCTGGCCGTCAGTTCCTCCTCGCTTAAACCCGAACCGTTATCGATGACCTTTATCAATAAATCCGCGCCTTTTTGTTCAACCGTGACCGTGACCGTAAGCGGGGCCTCCACGGTGCTTAAGCCGTAGAAAACGGCCCTTTCCACCAAGGGGCCTATTATCTGCGTGGGTATCTTACGCATGGTCAATTCCTGGGCGACCTCGATGTGGTAGTTCAATAGGTTCCCGTACCTAATCTTCTGCATCTTGAGGTATCGCTCGACATAGTTGAGCTCCTCGGCCAGAAACACCACGAATTTATAGCCCACAAGGCTCTGCTTTAGGTGATCGGCCAAAAGCGAGACCATCTCGCTGGTCCTGGGCGACTCCTCGATCAGGGCCAGGTTGGCCATCGAGCTAAGGCTATTGATGAGGAAGTGGAAGTTCATCCTCGATTTTATGGATATGAGCTCGCTTTGCTTGATGGCCAGCTCGTTTTCCAGGCGGGCCGCGGTGTCCCTTAGGCTTTTGACCTCCATGCGGCTGGTCGGGGGCCAACTCTGGTCGGTCAGGCAAGCCTGGCAGTTTTGCCGGACGACCAGGGCCAAAAGCTCGCTCAGGTCCAAAAAGCGTTCGTAGTCGTAGACCGGGATGTTTTTGTATTTCTTCTTCTGCCGGGCGTTTAGCGGGCACTTGGCCAGATCGGCCTCAAAGAGCCTGCTTAAATTGGCGATCTCCTTCGGGGCGTTCTCGCAGCGCACCTGACCCCCGTAGAAACTCCCCAGGTGGATATTTTTAACGATTATGGGGACGGCCACTTCCAGTAGGCCGCAAGGGCAAAAATAGACGCACTTGTCCTGGCTGGCCAAGGCCTGACCGGCCCCGTACACGTAAGCCTGCCGACACAGCTTGCCCGTATCCTGCTCATCGTGCATCTCCTGGCAAAACGGGGTAAAGGAGGTGAGCTCCGTTATGGGCTCTCCCTTGTAATCGACGGTCACCAGGGCGAGCCCGGTCGCCTTGGACACCACCGATTGGATCTTTTCCAGGTTTGATTTGCCAAAAAGGCGTGGGATGTTGAAATGGACAATGGTATCCTCGTCGAGGGCCCCGTTGGGGTTCCTGTCGGAGGGTTTGCCCGCTGGCCTATTTAAACTGTCGTCAAGATCGGAGCTCATTATGCTTGTCTTTTGCCGTACCCATATGAAGCCACATCGTTTGAAGTCGCCGGTTTGATTGTTTACGTTAAAAGTCGCCTTTTAAGCGACATTATCGCCGCTTAAAAGTGCGCCTATCGACAAAAAAATTATTTGTTAACTTTTGCCGATAATTAAAAATACAAACAATATAAGCATACTTGAGAAATATGCCGTAATTGCCAGGAAAAAATTTTTTGCAGAGACAATATATATGATCGAGCTGCAAAAACCCCTAATTTTTGAAAGATTCTTATTTAACTAGCAGAATTTATTTGCTAAATTTTCGTCGTTTTACTGATTTCGGGGTTTTTGCATGGCTATCATATATTATTATAAAAAATATTGTCTGAGCTTAGTTAAAGCGAAAGATAAAATGAAACTATTTTACTATCGATTTAGAATGTTTAGCCCTTTTTACTTTTTACTAGGTAACGATAGAAACGTCCCATTGAACCGCCGCGGACACTATAGAAAAGCAACCTTCGCACTTAAGACAGTAACAATATTTCCGGGAATTTTCAAGATGGTCCCAAAAGTTACTTTCCAACGGTTGCCATTAGCCCTTAGAATTATTGGCGGTTAATTACCTAACTTGTACAGGCATTTAACCCAGGGTAAACACGGGCGTACCGGGAACGATCGCCACCAAATGCCTAGAAACTAAAGCCCCCGAACGCCCTGACGGGCCTAGGGGGCTTTTCGTTGGCCCTATATAGGGCAGGGCGTGGCGGCTGGTCGGCCGTTAGATGTCGAGCCAGCTTTGGCTGAAGAGCGAGTGGCCAAGGATGACCTTGGCGGTCTTAACGATGTCGGCCTCTTCCTTTTTGAGGGAGGGGATATCGTACTCTTTGCCGTCCATGACACCGTAAACCAGATCGGCGAACCAGGGGAGCTTGCCGGCGCAAAGATCCATGATGGTGGAATCGAAGGCGTCGACGATGCAGCTGTACATGCCGTTACGCTTGAGCATGCAAAGGTAGACCTGGTTTAGGATGGGCCTTAGGTGATCGGGGTTGCCGTTGGAGATGTTGGAAAGGCCGTTGGTTGACTTGACCGTGGCGCCCTCTTCCAAGGCCCCGACGATGTCCGGCAGCATCTGGAAGAATTCGAGGTTGTTCATCAGCTGCTCTTGCTGAATGTTAACCGGGGTGATGATGGGATCGACCCAGGCGGTGGAGACCGGAATCTCCAGGGCTTGGGCGGCCATGAGAAGCTCGGTCGTAAGCTCGGCCCTCTCGTTGGCGTCACGGGCCATGCCGGTGGGCCCCCACATCAAGGCCACCCAGTCGGCGTTGAAGGCTTTGGCCAGGGGCAGCATGGCGTTGTATCGCTCGGGACGACACATGATGGAGTTGATCAGGGGGGACTTTTTGCAGACCTTCAAGCCCGCCTCTATGGCATCTATATTGGAGGTATCCAAAACGACTGGGATGTCGGTAACCTCTTGGACGATTTCAACAACCCAGGGCATGAGTTCCGCGCCGTTCTTCTTGGCTGGGCCAAGGTTGATATCGACGTAGTCAGGCTCGGTTTTGGCGATGTCCTCCGTCATCTTGCGGACGGGGCCGGGGTCTTTATCCTTAAAGGCCGCGCCGATCTTCTTGTTGATGACGTTTAGGTTCTCGGCGATCGTGTACATGTACTTCTCTGCCATTACGGTTCCTCCATGGGAAATTGCTCGGACCCACTATATCAAGGTCACAAGGCTTTTTTAGTTTGAATTGGCTTCTCGCCAATTTTTTTGGGTCGGCGAATTTTTCGCCGACCGGCAAAACGTATCAATCGACCTTGAATTCCTTAAGGAACTTGGGCAGATGCGCGGCCTCGCGTGGGCCTATGGCCACCTTCCAGCCTGTCAGTTCCTCTTCCATGTCGCCCATGATCGCGGCGGCATAGCCGGGGATAATTACCGATTTATGTTTGATTTTGTCAACGATTCCGCTTTTTTTGCCTACGAACATGCCAACGTCATCGCCGGAGAATTTCCCGGCCGCCCAGGCCGTCAAAACCGACAGGCCTTCCGAGTCCTTGATAAGGAGCCAGCAGGGCACCCTGGAACCCTCGACCTCGCCGGAGACGATGAAGTACGTAAGCGAGAAGTTGGTGGTGACCAGAACGGGGCTGTTCTCGGTGGGGTTGCCGATCTCGTAAATGCCCTCGGTCACGGTCATGGGGCGCTGCGGGTCGGTAAAGATGTTGAGCCTGGCCAGCAGCAGGGGGAACACGACGGCGCCGTCGAAATCCGAAAGGACGACGATGCCGGCGTATTTGGCGATCAAGTGCGAGGAGATGGCGACCTGCAACGGGAGGTTCGGGGTCATCTCGCAAGGGAAGGCGATGGTCCCGAAGCCATAGTCGCGGTTCTGCGCCACCAGGGCGGCCCTACGGATGGCCACGCTGTCCTGGAAGGCTTGCTTGGGGGTCCTGGCGCCGGAATCGATGACGATGTCCTTAACTCCCGCGGCCCCCAAGGCCTTGGTCAGCTCGGCGACCTCGTCGAGGTTCCCGGCCTTAAGCCAGACCGGCACCTTCGCCGCCACGGACAGGGCGGCCACGTCGGCCACGTTGGCCTTGGTGGCCGGGCCGATCAGCGGGTTCTTCCCGGCCAGGGCCTCGGTCGCGGCCTTCAGGGCGGCGACGTCCTCGCTGTAAAGGATGACGCTCATGTCGCTATTGTCGACGACGGCTTTGGCCGCCTGGGCCAGGTTGGGCCCACCCTTGACCACGACCAACTCGGGCCTTAGGTTCAAGCCGACGCGGGCGTACTGGAGTTTCTGGTACCTTTGGGCCAAAGCGGCGATCTCTTCGGGAGATTTGGTGTCCTCGATCAAAGCGGCCAAGCCGGTGGGGTTAAAGAAAGTCTTTTCATGCCTGAACTGCACGGTCTCCCCGCCGACCTTGATGGCCGTGTCGCCATAGCCGATGAGGACGGGCCTGATGGGAGGGGCCGAGGCGGCGGATAGTTTTTCCCTGGATTCGGGTTTGACGTCGGGGCAGGCGTCGAGTTCCGCCTTGCCCGAGGCCAAGTTCATGGCGAAGGCCAAACAGGTCGCGGCGCCACATTTTTTGCAGTTCGTGCCTGGCAAAAGCTTGAAAATTTGAATTCCGGTCAGAGCCATTTGTGTCTCCTAACTCTTGGTCGCGGGCATGCGGGCCCGGCTTAAGTTTCTGTCTGGAGGATTGTTCAAAAGCGCCCGCATACGTTGGCGCGCGAATCTCCCGGTTGGCTAAACGAGTGAACCAATCGGTTCCATTCTCGGCGATAAGTCGCGGTTTGTTTCTGGCCTTTTTGGTCCTTAAGTGCGGTTAAAACTTAAAGTTAAAGGTCAAGTGGCTTCGAATGGAGAGATCGCTTACGAAAAAAGTCTGAAAATAATCGTTTGAGAAAATCGGTGATTATTCCGGTCGCCGTATGCGCCTTTGGGCAGACCTTGGTAAACAAGGTCCTAAACCAAGCAACGCTGGCCTTTTTTAGCGGCCTATGGCGGCACCCATTGGATCGGGCGGGGCACTACCTCCCCCGCCAACCCGGGGTTTATTCCGCCGGGGAGGCCAACGGCCGCCCCGGCGGGTTTTGGCGGGCGGCGCCATCGGGGCCGCCACCCGTGTATCGGTTAAAGGATGCTGTCCATCTCGAGGGCCGGGTGACCCTTTTCGGTCAGGAAGGGCAGGATCTCCTCCTCGGTGAGCCCGACCGTCTCGTCGGCGATGCGATCGACCAGATCCGGGATACCCAGTTCCTCGCCCCTCTTGATCAGCCTGTCCCTAAGCTCTTCCTTGAGGGCTTTGGGCATCCAGACCAGGCGCTTGAGGCCGCCGTCGCCTAGGACGAACTTCCTTTGGATGATGTTGTACTTGGAGTGACCGACGAAACCGGGGGCCTGGTTGCCGCCGCCCATGGTACCGGCCAGGGTGGAGAACTTCATGCCGCTGGGGGTCTCACCGGTGTAGTCGCGGTTGACCGTCATCAGACCGTTGCAGGTCGGGAGGATGGCGGCGATGCACTCGCAGCAACCGCAGGTGGTCATGGGATCATTGACGAGGCTGTAGAAGCAGACGTTGGTGACCGCCTGCCTGGAGGCCTTCTCGATGAACTCGTTGGCGCCCTTGTAGATACCCAGGACGGGATCCAGGGTCTCGCCTTTCTCGATGGGCTGGTTGGGGCCGGTCGGGTTGATCTCGAAGCTGGCCTTGCAGTCCATCCAGTTGTAAGCGCCGCAAAGGCCGGTCCGCTCGGGGCTGACCACGCAGACGTGGTTGGGGGCGAAGCTCTGGCACAGCGTGCAGCTGTAGTAGATTTCGGTCCCCTCGTCAGTCATGTTCTCGACGCGGGCGTCCCTGGTCACGTAGATGTGGCGGGCCTTTTCGCGCATCTCGGTGGCCTTGGCCTCGTCGGTGTAGAGCTTGACCTGGAGCTTGTCAAAGACGGCCCCGAAGTCCTGGTGCAGCTTGGCGTGGAGGATGACCCCGATGTGCTTCAGGGTAAAGCCCTTGGCCACCGCGTCCTTGGAGATGCGGATCATGCCGATGTCGCGCTGACCGGTGTGCATGACGCCCTGGGCGTAGTTCAGGAGGTGGTGGATCTGGCGCTCCAGGATGGGCTCGAAGTCCTCCTGGAACTTGCGGCCGGCGACCTCGACTATGATGGCCAGAGGCAGGGTGCCGCCCTCTTTGATGTCGGACAGCTCGGGCCCGATGATCTCGACCTTGGCGTCCTCGACCTCGTCCATTTGCCTGGTGGTGACCCACTCGACGGTGACCGTCTTGGAGCCGCCGCCCATCTCGCAGTACACGTCGTTCTTGCGGATGCGCTCGCCCTCAAAGGCCGGGCCGTAGGCGACGGGAACGTCAACGGTGGCCACGGTGGTTTTAAGGCCGCGGATTTCCACGGACTTCTGGACCATCTCCTCGATGGGGACGTTGGCAACGACGTGCTCGTAGGTGCAAACGCCGGTCGGGAGGATCTCGGGGATGTCGGTGTCGGCCAGGGTCGGGAAACCCCAGTTGACGACGCCGGCCGCGTTGGCGGCCCACTCGGCGTTGACCTCGCCCAAGGCGTTGACGAAGGCGAAGATACGGTCCTTATTATACAGGAGCATCTTGCGATAGTCACCGGGCTTGACGCCACCGAAAGCCATGGCCGCGCGGTTGGCGAAGCCCAGGGCGAAGACGGCGGCCGAGATGTCCGGGCCGAAGGGGACCAGACGGGTGTTCCAGCCGATCTCCACGCCGGCCTCGACGAGCTGCTGGGAGAAGGTGGTACCGCCCTGGTTCGCGGCCATGAAGACGTAGATGGAACGGCGCTGGTACTCGAGGGCCAGCTCCTTGGCCTGCTCCGGGGAGGGGGCGGCGCCGACGATGGCGGCGAAGCCGGGGGCCGAGCCGTCGACGAACTGGACGCCCCTCTTACGGAAGACGGTGTCCTCGGCGGCGCCCAGCCAGATCTTGCCGTTATCGAGGTCCACGTCCTCGCTGACCAGGTAGAAGTTGGGGTCCTCGACGTAACGGATGGCCTCGACTACCTCCTCGGCCAGGATGGCCGCCATGCCGGCGTCCAACAGTGGCCCGAGATAGGGGAGGTAATTCACGTTTTTGACGTGGGGGGGAAGGAGTTTCCTGGCGACCTCAAGGGGCTTTTTGGCGTCGGCCAAGGTCTTGACCGGCAAGCCCAAGAGGGAGTAGATGATCGGCAGGTAATAGGCCGTGTTGGGGAACTCGAGCTTCTGCTCGGGCCCGTATTTTTCCAGGGCCTGGGCGTAAATGCCCTCGGCCTTCTGGACTATATTATAGCCACCCTGGATGGCGGCGAATGCGACTAACTTAGACACAATGGTCCCTCCGAATCGTGATGTATGGTTCACCCTTAACCGTTAGGGGATCCGGGAACCCCCTAACGGAAAAAGCTATTGTAAGGATCAGGCAGCCTCGATCTTCTGGCGGTCGGCCATATCCATCAAGACGCGCTCGCGGGACTTGTCGATCCCCAGAGCTTGACGCTTACGATCGATGTGGGCGATGATCTTGTGAGCGGCCAGGACGGGATCGGGCTCGTAGTCCCACTTGCCGCCGTAAAGCTCTTCCATCTCCACTTCGAGGTGGTGCTTAAGGATGGGTGAACCGTTGATGGGCAGGGAAACGCCCAACATGACATAGACACCGGAGGTTACGAAATACTGACCGATACCGACGGCCTTCTCGCTCATCCAGCCGGGGGCTGCGCCCGCGGCGGGGAGGTCGGCCAACTCTTTGCCCAGCCCGCCAGCGTTGACGACCTCGGTCGCGGCGGTCAGGATGCGGGAGTTATCCAGGCAAGAGCCCATGTGCAGGACCGGCGGGATGCCGACGGTCTCGCAGACCTCGGCCAGGCCGGCGCCGGCGTAAACGGCCGCCGACTCGGGGGTCAGGAGACCCGCCTTGCCGCAGGCCATGGCCGAGCAGCCGGTGGTCAGGACGATGACGTCGTTTTTGATCAGTTCCTTGATGAGGGCCAGGTGGACCTCGTCATGCTCCATGCGGGCGTTGTTGCAACCAACCACGCCGCAGACGCCACGGATGCGGCCATTGATGATATTGTCATTCAACGGCACGAAGGAGCCCCTGAAAGACCCGCCAAGGTGGTATTTGATGGCCTCGGTGGAGAAGCCAACGACCATCCTGTTGGTGTCGGTCGGGATATTGACCTCCCCGCGATTGGGGAAGTTGTCGGCGGCGATCCTGATGATCTCCTTGGCCTTGGCCAAGGCCGCGTGCTCCTCGAAGTTGACGTGCATGGTGTTTTTGCCGGTGGCGCATTTGGCTATCGGCATGGTGGTGATGAACTTGGTGTGGAAGCACTCGGAAACCCTGGCCAGGTTCTCCATGACGCACTGGACGTCGACGACCATGGCGTCAACGGCCCCGGTCACCACGGCCAGCTCCTGCTGGAGGTAGTCGCCGGCGATCGGCATGCCGTGCCTGACCAAAATCTCGTTGGCGGTGCAGCACATGCCGGCCACGACGTAACCCTTGGCGCCCTTGCTGTGGGCGTACTCGATCATGTCGGGCTGGTTGATGGCGCAAACTATCATCTCGGAGACCAACGGATCGTGGCCGTGAACGATGATGTTGACCTTATCTCTGGACAGGACGCCAAGGTTAATCTTCCCGGCGTTGGGATAGGGGGTACCGAACATGATGTCCTGGAGGTCCGTGGACATCATCGAGCCGCCCCAGCCGTTACCCAGCGAGCAACGGGCGCCTTGCAGCATCAGGTTCTTGTAATCCTGGTCCACGCCCATGTGGGTGCGGTGCATGATCTCGACGACCTCGCGGTCGATGCCGCGGGGCTTAACGCCGTGCTTGGCCCAGCGATCCTGGGTGGGCTGCGGGGCGCGCTTGAGGTAGATCATCTCGCCCTGCTGGGTGCCCCACTGGCCCAGGCAAATCTCGCCGACTTCCAGGGCGATGGCCCACTTGTCCCTTGGGACCTCGACGCCATCGATTTCCTCGGTGATCGGGACATCAAAAAAGCCGGCCACTTCACGCAGCTTTATCTCGTCTTTAATGGTGTAGTCTTTGGCTTCGCCGCGGGCCATGGCCAAGAAGGTCTCGGCGACGCTGCGACCGTGGTCGGAGTGGGAGGCGCAACCGGCCGCAATCATGCGGCAAAGGTTACGGGCCACGATGGTTTCGGGGGTGGCGCCGCACAGGCCGATACGGGTATCGGGCTCGGTGCCTTCCCTAATGGCTTTGGTAAGGGGCAAGCGGCAAGGGCCTTGGGAACAGACCTTACAGCAAATACCCTCGGTTCCTATATTGCACTGCTTCATTTTGACGGCGCGGTCAAAGATGGTTTCGATTCCCTTTGACTGTGCCAGGTGTAGCATCTTAATCGTGGCCTTATCTACCGTTACTTCTTCCGGTATGGCCAGTTTAGATGGTGTTGCTTCGGACATTCGGGACTCCTTCGTGGAATCCTCGCGCTTCGCTGTGCGAGGTTATATTGGGATCGGGCTTAAAAAATATATATTTATAAGAAGCCCTTTAATTCTGAGACGGCGGATTAGCTAGCTGGCCACTGCCTCATCGGCTCGTGAACTAATACCGTGGGGTCCTCATATGGACGCGGTCAAGCTCATTAATGATCTGATTGCTCACGACCTCTTCGGGCTTCTCTGTCAGTTTGACCTGTTCGGCGGTCATTTTCTTTCCTCCTGGTGTGGTTACCGTGCCCGTTATCGGCCTAGACTGGAACTTGGTCTTGTCCTGCCCAGCCGGGACTGAAACGGGCTTCTTTGCCGGGGCGGCCGCCGCGGGTTTCGGGGCTTCCGCCGGCTTTTTCTCCGGGACTGCCGCCGGCTTCGGGGCCTCGGCGGGCTTTGGCGCTTCCGCCGGCTTCGGCGGCGCGGCGGCGGCCGGCTTCGGGGCCTCCGCCGGCTTCGGCGCTTCCGCCGGTTTCGGCGGGGCCGGCGCGGCGGCGGCGGGCTTCGGTGGCTCGACCGGCTTGGGCGCTTCCGCCGGTTTCGGCGGGGCGGCGGCGGCCGGTTTCGGGGCCTCGGCCGGTTTCGGCGGGGCGGCGGCGGCCGCGGGCTTCGGCGGGGCCGGGGCGGCGGCGGGCTTCGGGGGCTCGGCGGCCTTGGGGGCTTCCGCCGGCTTCGGCGGGGCCGGGGCGGCGGCGGCCGGCTTCGGGGCCTCGGCTGCCTTGGGCGCTTCCGCGGGCTTCGGCGGGGCCGGGGCGGCGGCGGCGGGCTTCGGGGCCTCGGCGGCCTTGGGCGCTTCCGCGGGCTTCGGCGGGGCCGGGGCGGCGGCGGCCGGCTTCGGGGGCTCCTCGGCCTTTTTCTCGGGGGCGGGGGGCGCGGCGGCCTTGGGGGCTTCCTCGGCCTTTTTCTCCGGGGCGGCGGCCGCGGCGGCTGCCGGGACCGGGACGGCCGACAAATCTATGATGGGCACGTCGAGAACGTTAGTGGCCGGCAGATCTCCCCCGGCGTACACCGAGTCAACGTATTCGCGGACCAATTTCAAGGAGGCCGGGTGGGCCATGATGATCATGCTTGAACCGGCGCTCAGCAAAGCCACGGCTTCCGTGACTTCCATGAGGACCCCGCGGGCCTCTATGTCGCCCAGGGTAGGGTGTTCGGCCGTAAGCTGGTTGGCCTCTTTCGTCTTCCAGACTTCCTCGCCCAAAATGTTGACGATCGGCTGCTGGAGCTTGTCGTCGGACTGTATCAGGGCGGCCATGTTGATGCGCTCCATGACCGAGTAGCAATACTCCATGCCGTACCCGATGCCGCCGGTGTTGGGATCTATTAGTATCTTGTCGGGGGTAATGCCCAAATCCATCAATAGAATGTTTAGCTGTTTGGCCAAGTTAACGTCGATCGGGGAACGGGCTATGACCGAGTGGCCGTAAGCCAGCACCTGGGCCCCGACCTGTTTGTAGTTCTTGTCCGTCACCGGGCCGAGAATCAGTTTCTTGCCGGAGAACTTCTCGGCCACCGCCGACAAAACGTCCCTGTCCTTGTCGGGGTTATCGACCCCAAAGACTATGACCGGCACGTCGACGTTCTCCAAGACCTTTCCCACGTTGGCCACGGCTTCGGCCGGGCCGGTGTTCAGGTCGTTGGGATCGGAACTTTTTAAATGGAGGGAGACTACATCGGCTCCATACTCCACGGCTTTTTTAGCCCAGGCGCCTGGATCGCCCAGGACGCCGGCGAAGGCCTCGGTCAACGGCGGGGCGTAGGATTCGCCTGGGTCCATGTCCCAGACCTGAAGTCCCAGCACTGGCTTATTGGGGAGGCTCCCTTCAAAGTCGTGAAAGCAGTAGGCGGATTGACCACCCAAGCTAAGACCTTTCTCGCCAAGCGGAGTAGTGTTTATTTTACCGGTATACTTTACCGTGTTAATCTGGAACGCCAAAATAACCTCCATTATTAGAAAACTTCAAGTGGCAGACGGACTATATGAAGCCCTGTCTGCCAAATTAAGCTTTTTCTTACGAAATTGCGGTGATAGGTACGTCAGGGAAACCCTCCGTGGGTACCGGCGTACCTTCTACCACCAAATCAATGTATTCACGGACCAGTTGCAAGGACGTCGGATGGGCCAAAACCAAGAGACTGGTCCCGGCCGATAGCAAGGCTACCGCCTCCGTCACTTCCATGAGGACGCCGCGGAAAACGCGATCGCCCAAGGTCGGGTATTCGGTTGTCGGTTGGTGGGTCTCCTTGGTTTTCCAAATCTCTTCCCCAAGGATATTAATGATGGGCTGCTGGAGCTTATCGTCTGATTGAATCAGAGCGGCCATGTTGATTCGCTCCATGACGGAGTAGCAGTACTCCATCCCATAGCCCAAACCACCGGTGTTCGGGTCGATAATGATTTTGTCCGGGGTCAGGCCCAGATCCATCAAAAGAATGTTTAGCTGTTTGGCTAAGTTAACGTCTATGGGCGTACGGGCTATGACGCTGTGGCCGTAAGCCAAGGCCTGCGCCCCTATCGCTTTATAGTTTTTGTCGGTAACCGGTCCTAAGATCAGGTTCTTTCCGGCGAAGGCCTCGGCCACCGCCGACAAGGTGTCCTTGTCTTTGTCGGGGTTATCGACGCCGAAGACGATAACCGGTACGTTCACGGCGTCCAGGACCTTCCTGACGTTGGCCACCGCCTCCTCTGGGCCGGTGTTCAGGTCATTGGGGTCCGAGCCCTTCAGATGGAAAGAAACGATATCGGCGCCATACTCCACGGCCTTTTTAGCCCAGGCGCCCGGATCGTTCAAGACCCCGGCGAAGGCTTCGGCCAGCGGACCTTCATAGGTTTCCCCAGGGTCGGTATCGTAGACCTGGAGGGCCAGTTTGGCTTTGTTAGGCAATTTACCTTCAAAGTCATGAAAATTATAAGCTTCTTGGCCACCTATGAGAATTTTTTCCGTTCCAAGCGGGGTTTGATTAATCTTACCCGAATACTTGACGGTTTTAAGCTGAAAGGACAAAATCTACCTCCTGGCTAAGTCGGCCGCCCGAGTGGGACTGGCCTTGACACGTTCGCGATCCGATCGGCTCAGGCCTGACCCTGGGGGAGCGTTTCCGCTTGGCCCGATCGCATGCGGGGACGTCAACCGTCACTTCGCAACGATTCCCCATAATTCACCAGAAAGTCAGCTTAGTTAAGCTGATGGCTCGCTTTCCGGATCAAAACACGGGGATAATCGCGCCGGGCGACGTTTAACGCTTTTCTCAACGATTACCCTTAATAACGTGGAAAGTCAGCTTTTTAGGGCCGATGGCTCGCCTTCCGGGTTAAGGCTTAAGGATAATCGCAGACGTTTAACGCTTTTCTTAACCATAAGCCTTATTCGATTGGAAAGTCAGCTTTTTTAGGGCTGATGGCTCGCTTTCCGGGTCAAGGCTTAAGGTTTATCGAGTCGAGCGACGTTAAACGCATTTTCAAACAATTACCCTTAATTTACCAGAAAGTCAGCTTATTTAGGGCTGATGGCTCGCTCTCCGGGTCAAGCTATAAGGGTAATCGTCCTTATGACACCTAAATTTACCAAATTTAGGCGCACAAAGATCCAGACTAAATGGAAATTGTAATTCTCCAGTTAATCAAACGATCAATCGTCAACGGCTTAGTTACACAGTGCGTCGTTTCAGGGTAACTTAGCTTTCACGACTTACCGGATTAGCGTTGGTTCTCGCCAGCCTACCGGCAATCTTCGCACTTAAGACACGATTTTAATCCGTTTTAACTTAACGTTATTACTAAATAAAACCGTTGTAGGCTTAAGATTGTCAGTTTGGCCGCTTCTCCGCTACTCTCCCTCGTGATCAGAGAGTAATGCCAGATACCGGTTGCCCGGTTTCCTTGCGTTGGCGATTGTGATTCTCAGATTAGCCAGAAATTTACCATTTGTCAAGTCATTATTTTAACTAACTCACCGCCTCCTTGGGGTCCACAGCGCCATAAAAGACTGAGAAAAAATCTGTCAATTAATCGGTTGTGCGCCAAACTGTGAAGAAATTAGGCGATTCCTATACTTGGCTTACCGTCGGGGCCCTATGGGAATGACGCCGTCGAAAAATTTTTGACTTTTAGGCGGATCTCACTTCCTGGCGAACGAAAACGAGATAGGAAAGCAAAAACGTTCCCACGTAAAAGGCCAAGAGCGCTAACAAATCCGGTGAGACCAGGACTAACGACTGGTTGATCGACAGTACCCCCTGGAACCGGTTGAGCAAAAATTGGTCGAGCCGGCTCATGGTCGAGAACCGCAGCGCCTGCTTGCTGCCCCGGTGGGTGGGATCGAGCAGGATCGTCGAGGCCTCGCTAAACAGGGCCGGGGGCGAGGCCAAAGCGATGACCCGGCTAACCCTGTCCAGGGCGGCCAATTCCCCGGCCTGGGGGTTCTGGGGGTCCTCGACCTGGACCACGGCCTCGGAGACCGCCTGGCCCAACACCGGGACGAAAAAGCTCATCAGGACCCAAAGGGCCGCCGCGGCCAGGGCCGAGGTCGCCACGGATCTAAAGACGATGGAGAGAAAAAGGGCCAAGCCCAACCAGAAACCCACGTAAATTATGGATAAAACCAAAAAGGCTAGGAGCCTCGCCACCTCCCCGGCCGTGGGCACCAAGCCGATGGCCATGAGGCCCAAACCCACCAGCATGGCCAACAGGGCCGTGAACAGTATGGCCACCGTGACCAGGCCGGCCAGGTACTTGCCCAGGATGACCTCGTCCCGGTAAATGGGCTGCGAGAGAACCTTTGACAGGGTGCCCTGGTTGCGCTCGCGGTTGATGGCGTCGAAACCCAGGACCATGCCGACCATGGGGCCAAACAGGGTCATAAAGGCCAAAAGGGACATCAATGCCCCCGGGGCGGTAAAAAGCATCAGGAACGAGCGGCCCTCCAAATAGGCCCCCCCGCCCTCGCTCAATAGGTTTCTCACCCCCTGCCCGGCCAAATGTATGCCCAGCAAGGCCACCATGAAAACCACGGCCAAAAGGATCATGAACCTGACGGAGCCGAAATGGTCCGCCAGTTCCTTCATCATGATCGTTCTCATCCCGCGTCACCCCCGGTTGCCCCGGGGTCCCCCAAGACCTCGGGGGCCTCAAGGCCCTCGGCCTTTAGGTAGTGGCGGTAAACCGTTTCCAGGTCCTCCGGCAAGCCGGGCTTGGCGGCGAGGTCAGCCAGGCTGCCCATGGCCAAAAGGCGGCCGCGGTTGAGGATGGCCACCCTCCCGGCCACCCTTGAGACCAGGTGAAGGAGGTGTGACGAGAGCACTATGGTCAGGCCCTTTTCCCTGGGCAGGCGCTCGATTAGCTCCAGCATGGTGGCGATGCCGTCGGGGTCGAGCCCCAGCGTGGGTTCGTCCAGGAAGGCCAGCCGGGGGTTTTTTATCAGGACCTCGGCCAGGCCCAGGCGCTGGCGCATGCCCCTCGAATAGGTGCCAGCCTTTTTGTCGGCCGCGGAGGTCAGGCCCACCAGCTCCAGGCACTCGTCGATGGCCGGGTTTTTTATCCCGTTTAGGCCGGCCAGGAACCTAAGGTTTTCCCTGGCGGTCAAGTCAGCGTAAACTCCCATGTTTTCGGCCATATAGCCTACCTTGGACTTGACCTCCAAGGGTGACTTGAGGGGGTTGACCCCCATGACGGCGCAGTGGCCCCCGCTGGGCTCGCTCAATCCTAAAAGCATTAGTAAGGTCGTGGTCTTACCGGCACCGTTGGGGCCAAGCAGGCCAAAGATCTCCCCCGGTTCTATGGCCAGGTTAAGGTTATCGACCACCGTTTCCCGGCCATAGCGCTTTGAAAGTCCAAACGTTTCAACCACATGCGTCGTCATTGCGTTAGCTCGCCACCTCCGAGACACCTTTTCCAGCGTCAAAAAAAAAGACCGAACCGTCAATCGCCTTATCCCAGCTAATCATCGCCAAGGTTCCTAGCCTCTGGCCTCGGCGATTCTCGAAATTGGGGCCCCTTCGATTACGTTCTAGGGCGATTTCTATACATTATAATCATCGCCAAGGGGTTTGTCGATATTTGTCCTCACTTTTTTGACAAATCTTAAAATAGCAGTTAGTTTTTCTTTAATGCTCACAGTTTCTAATCAAAATTTTTCCAGACCCCTGTTTTAATATTCTGACAACCCGTTTCCCGAAAATATTTTTCCGATTTCTCCAACATTTTAGGTCCCCAGCGTCCCTGGCCCCGGGCCTTCGAGGCCCCCGAATGGTCGAAATCAGCCCCTTTCGAATGGCCCGTCAAGTTAACATAGTAAAATTAAAAGTAAAATTCAGTGTCGTTCTGTTAATTTTGCGCTTTTTAGCAAGGCGGTCAAGGTTATTCATTGATTACCACAGCTTATAATTCCAGAGGTACTTTTCCCCGTAAAAACGAGCAGTTACGCAAGTCGCCCCTCAATGCGGCTAGCGGAGTTTACCAATATCCCATAATAACAGGTAATTGTCCCTTGCCTCCCCTGGCCAAAAAAAGAGACCCGAATTTGGGCGTATTCGGGTCTCCGGTGACTTTATAAGCAAGGAGAAACTTTTCTTTTTGGTTGGCGCTTCGTCGGCTATGGGCTGTAACCCCGAAGACGCCAATTTATGTAGCAAAACCCATGCCACTCTGACACGCCGATCGGGCCAATTTATGACAAAATTTTTGATTGGCCAAAAAAAGGCAACAAAAAACCGGGGCTTGGGCGAGTCCCGGTTTTTTAAACTTTTTTTTGAGGAACAAGGAGAAACATGATGAGAAGAGAGTCCATCAACGAATGGGCAGTTCGTCTTTGGTTGACAGTCTACATTGCAAGCCCCGTGCCAACCTTTGTACCCTATGCCTTGGACGTGCCAATATCCCTTAAATCGTCTACGATTGATAAAATTCCTTCCTTTTAATGCATTAAACAAATCTTTGCGAAACAAAATATCTCAATCTAGGTCTAGTACTTTTCTAAACAACCATGCCCTCCATTCTCCACCTAAAAAGAACCCTTTGCCATCCCAGGGCCGCCATTTTTCCCTTGACCTCCCCCAGGCCCCGGTCATTTTTTTGAACGCGCCCAATTCAAAAAATTTGTGAATGTTCAAATTTTTGAACCCGCCTTCGTTCAAAAATTTTGTGAACGTTCAAATTTTTTGAACAAAATGATTGAACGCCGGATTCAAATTTTCTGCCCCCGGTCACGAAATATTTGAACCGGGCCTCCGGACGGGCTTTTTCGCGGCCCGGGGTTATGCTAATATCGTGTGAACGCTTAACCCCTGCCTGGCTTGCCTTGGCTACCCGATGGCCAAAGGGCCCCAGTGTTACCCTAAAGGACCATTATTTCGTGCCCGAGAACGATCCCCTTTCCCGCCCCGCGCCCAGGGACGTCCTGGTGAAGGTCAAGAACCTCTCGGTCGGTTTCGCCCGGGGGGAGATCCTGGCCGTCAAGGGCATCGACTTCGAACTCCTCCCCGGCGAGGTGGTCGGCCTGGTCGGCGAGAGCGGCTCGGGCAAGTCAATGACCGCCCTGAGTCTCATGGGCCTCTTGCCCCACGGGGCCACCCAGGGGAGCGGCTCGATCTTTTTCAAGGGCCGGGATCTGGCCGGGCTGGGCAAAAAGGAACGCCGGGAGCTTTGCGGCGACCACATGGGCATGGTCTTCCAGGAACCCCTGACCGCCCTCAATCCCGTCCTGACCATCGGCGAGCAGGTCTCCGAGATCTTCCGCCTCCGCCGGGGTATGCGCAAGGCCCAGGCCAACAAGGCGGCCCTGGCCCTTCTCGGCCAGGTGGGCCTCCCCAACCCGGCCGAGGCGGCCAAGAGCTACCCCCACAGGTTTTCCGGGGGCATGCGCCAGAGGGTGGTCATAGCCATGGCCCTGGCCCTGGACCCGGAGCTGGTCATAGCCGACGAGCCGACGACGGCCCTGGACCCCACCATCGCCGCCCAGATCGTCTGGCTCCTTAGGGACATGGCCGAGAGGCGCCAAACCGGGGTCCTTTTCATCACCCATAACCTTAGGATTTTGGCCGGCCTGGCCCAGAGGGTCCTGGTCATGTACGCCGGGATTTTGGTCGAGCAAACCATGGGCGACTTTTCCGACCCCCTGCATCCCTATACCATGGGCCTCCTCAAGGCCCTGCCCCCGAACCCCTCCGAGGGCCAGGCCGGCAAGCTGACCCCCATCCCGGGCCAGCCGCCATCGCCCTCCGACCGCTTCCCGGGCTGCCCCTTCCAACCCCGCTGCCCCGAGACAATCGACCTTTGCCAAAACGCCCTGCCGCCCATGGCCCAGGTAAGCCCCGGCCGCCTCGTCCGCTGCCACAGGCGCCCCCGATGAACGCCCCCGCCCCGCCCAAGG
The DNA here is from genome assembly GCA_031278635.1 of Deltaproteobacteria bacterium. Taxonomy (GTDB): domain Bacteria; phylum Desulfobacterota; class Desulfarculia; order Adiutricales; family Adiutricaceae; genus JAIRNQ01. The sequence continues at coordinate 32,448 of JAITKA010000012.1, forward strand.
GCCTGGCCGGCGAGGCCCCGATTCTCGCCCTCAGGTCGGTCCGCAAATATTTCATGCCCAGCCAGGGCCTGGCCAGCGAAATCGCCTCCCTGTGGCGCAAAAAGCGGGACGTGGCCGGGAGCGTCCAGGCGGTCAAGGGCCTCGATCTCGAGGTCAAGCCCGGGGAGATCCTGGGCCTGGTCGGTGAGAGCGGCTCGGGCAAATCTACCCTGGGTCGCCTGATGTGCCGCCTCCATGAGCCGGATCAGGGCCAGGTCCTCTACGAGGGCCGGGATCTGGCCCTCTTCTCCAAGGCCGAGCTCAAGGGCTTCAGGGCCAAGGTCCAGTTCATGTTCCAGGACCCGGCCTCGTCCCTGAACCCGAGGCTCACGGCCAGGTCCGCCCTGACCGAGGGACTGACCATACACAAACTGGGCACGAGGGCCGAAAAAAACCTCAAAGTCAACCTTCTCATGGAAGAGGTCGGCCTTAGCGCGGATCTTGCCAGCCGCTACCCCCACCAGTTCTCCGGTGGCCAGCGCCAGCGCCTCTGCCTGGCCAGGGCCCTGTCCCTGGACCCCAAGCTCCTCATCGCCGACGAGCCGGCCTCGGCCCTGGACGTATCCATCCAAGCCCAGATCATAAACCTCCTCCTGTCGCTCAAGGAAAGGCGCGGCCTGACGATGGTGCTGATAAGCCACGATCTGGCCCTGGTCTGCCTCATGGCCGACAGGCTAGCCGTCATGTACGGCGGGCTCCTCATGGAGGTCTTCCCCCGCTCGCTACTGGGTAAGGTGGACCACCACCCCTACGTCAAGGCCCTCTGGGCCTCCATCGACTCGACCTCCAAAAGCGACCTCATCCTGGAAGGCGAGCCGCCCGATCCCCAAAACCCGCCCCCCGGCTGCCCCTTCAACCCCCGCTGCCCCGAGGCCGAGGATATCTGCCGCGAGCGCGAGATCCGGATGATCCGCCTTGAGCCCGACCGCTCCTGCGCCTGCCACAGGCGCGCGTAAAAAAACCCCCGCCGATGCGGGGGTTTTTCTTGTTGGCCTTGCCCGGCGGGCGGGGCCAAAAGGTTAGGGCTTGGGGTCAGAGCTTGCTTTTGGCGGGGACGTTGGCGGACTCGTCGGAATTGATGGTCGCCGTCATCTGCCTGAACACGGGGGGATCTATCCGGGCGCCGTTTATGTACAGGCCGTAGTGGAGGTGGGCCCCGGTCACCCGGCCCGTCTTGCCCACGAGCCCCAAAATATCGCCTTTCTTGATCTCCTGGCCCTCGACCGCGTCTATCCTGGAGAGGTGGAAAAACATGCTGATCAGGCCCTGCCCGTGATCTATGTACACCGAGTTCCCGGCGAAGAAATGGTTCCCGGTCAGGACGACAATCCCGTCGGCGGGGGCCTTGACCGGCGTGCCCTCCGGGACCAGGTAGTCGGCCCCGGCGTGGGGCCTCGCGTTCAGTATCCCGTTTAGCCTGGTCTGCCGCCCGAAGGAGCTGTTGATACGCCCGTTGACCGGCTCGATGAACGCGCCGGACCAAAGCTTCTCGGGGCTCCGGGTGGCCAGGGCCTTTACGGTCGCCTCCCTTTCCCTTCTGGTCCTCTCAAGGTCCTCAGGGGACAGATCCACCTGGCTCTGGGGCACTTTTATGTCCCTGACCCCGTAGGATTTGTCCTTCACCGTGACCGTTATGGTCTGCCGCCGCTTCTCGCCCGCCCCCCAGCTGACCGTCAGGGGGTGCTCCCCGACCTTGATCATGACGTCGGCCCCGAAGAAGCCCATCTGGCCTCCCCTGTGGGCGAAAAACAGAATGGGCTTGCCGTCGAAGGTGGCCTCCACCGGGGTCTCTGGGCTCAGGCCGGAAACGACGACCCGCCCCGGCGCCCCCCGGTCCATGGGGTTGGGCAAAACCGTGATTTCGGGCTCAACGTCTTGTGGGGGGCTTGGGGAGAAATCGGCCGCGCAGCCGAGGGAGATGAAGATGAGGGTGGAGAATATGGCGATTAGGGCGAAAGGGCAAAAGTGTTTGTTTGGCATGCTCTCCCCGACAAAAAAAAGGGACCCCGGCCGGGGCCCCGCCAATGACGCCCGATCCCGCCGGAACCGGCTCACTCGCGGGACTGGGCGGGGGATTCTTTCAGGAACAGGTTATGGTATTCGACGTCGCTTAAATGCCGCCTCAGGGTGACGGCCACCAGCTTGAAAAAAACCGACAGCTCCTCGTCGCTTAACCTTGGCAGCAGGACCTCCAGAAGCTCGTCGTCGGAAAACTTCTGGAGGTAGACGGTCAGGGTGGCCAGATCCGTCTCGCGATCGAAGCCCTCGGCCAAAAGGCCGGTCCAGGTCTCCACGAAATCGTGCTTGTGCTGCCGGTTCATCGCTCGCCGCCCTGGCCCTTCAGGCCCAGCCGGCTCACTTCGACCACCAGCCGGTTTTGTTCGGGCTTGAGGTCCCGGTCGGTTTTTTGGCCTGCGGCTTGGGGGCCGGGGGGGCCAGCATCTGATCGAGTTTCTGCTTGAGCTGGCGATACTTCTTCTCGCCCTGCTCCACGTATAGCCAGTTGGGGCCGGAGACAACCTCGGTCGGGAATTTTTCCTTGATGCCGGTTAACCCGAAGTTATCGTCCAAAAGGATCATCTCCATGAACACCTCGCTCACCCGCAACGTGGCCCAGAAATTTCTATACTCGGCGACCTTGGCCGTGCTGCCGGTGCCGATGATATTTTTCTTGGTCTCCAGGTATATCCCTTCGGGCAACATGGCCGACTGTGTGGCGCCATCGCTTTGCTTTTCATCGGCCATAAACTAACTCCTAAACGGCCACGTAGGCTAAACCAACTTTGGCATTTGAACGTGTCGAGGGCGGGGTGATGATTTTTCCGGCTGCCCAAAAACTAAGGCTATTATAGTTTTCTTAGACCGGGTTGTAAAGAAACCGATCCATTTTGGCAATCGGGAAGCCATTCCCCATACGGGCGCCTTTTGGCCTGGCAAGCGCCCATAACGGGGTCGCTACAACCCCCTACCCTTCCAAAAACGGCCCCGGTAACGGACCCGGTAACCGCCCAAATATTGGCGAAAAATTTACCCTTTTCGCCAACCCACGGCTTTTGGCCGCCCGATCGCCCCTGACGCCCTCTTTCCGTCAGCCGCCTTCGGTTGGCCCGAACCTTGCGTTTCTATCGCTTTTGAGGTAATTTAAAAATAGGCCTATCCATAAGGATAGATGCCTTTAGCTAACCAATCAACTCAAAACGGCATCCATGATCATGACAATGCCTATTTTAATTTCCGAACACAAGCCGAGGCTTACATGAAATACGTAATGACGATATCGTTGGCGTTTTTATTTTCTTTTTGCGGCATTGCCTTGGCCGAGGACATGAAATGCAGGGAAAATTCCATGGGGATGACTTATTGTTACGACAAACAAGGCCGAAAGATTGGAAGCGTCAAAAAAGATTCCCTTGGTAACGAGATTTTCTACGACAACCAAGGCCGCCGCACGGGCAGGGCCAGCACGGATTCCCTAGGCAATACCAACTATTACGACAAACAGGGCCGCCGCACCGGTAGGGCCGGCAAGGATTCCCTCGGCAACACAAACTATTACGACAACCAAGGCCGCCGCGTCGGGCGCAGCAAGGAAGACTCCCTGGGCAACACAAACTATTATGACCGCGACGGCCGCCGCGTCGGGAGCGGTAAAACGGATGCCTCAGGCAAGACTAAGACCTACAAAGGAACCACCGGTAAGAACAAAGAATGTAAGAAAGACGCCTTTGGGCGGGAAAAATGCGACACTAAATAGCCCGACCCTAAATTAACCCCCCGAACATCCTCGCCCCACCGCCATTCCGGCCTGGCCCCAAAGCCGGGCCCGCCCGGCTTAGATCTGCAGCTCTTTGGCCAGCCTCCTGGAAATCCTGTCAAAATCCAAATTATCTAACTCCCGCCTAAGCCAGGAGACCAGCTCCCCGCCCTTGGAGTACTTTTGCGCCTCCAGCCAGGCGATCAGATCGTCCATGGCATTGATGTCATAGCTGCCGGAAGCCTTGTAGATGGAAACCAGGACCTCCAGGGGCGGGTAATCCTGGGATGGCCCGTCGTCGTGGTTTTCTTGGCTCGCGGCCACCGGCCCGGGAACGCTTTGGGCCTCGCGGCTTTGGCCTTCTTCCGGGACCTCGGGCCCGGGTGCGGCCCCAAGGTCGCCCACGGGCTCGTCCACCGGCTCGTCCTCCGGCTCGGCCGCCGTATCGTCGCCGGTATCATCGGCGGCAACCGATTCCAGCAAAGACTTGAAGGAATTGATTAGGTTATCGGCCGCCTCGAGGAATTTCCCGTGGCCGGCCTGGGCGTCCCCAAGCCTTGCTTCCTTGGCCGCGTGCTCCTGGGCCTCGGCCAATAACCCGACCTCCCGGGCCCCGATATTGAAGCAGCTGCCCTTGATGCCATGGACGGCCACGGCGTACTCTTTGAGGTTGATGGAATCGGGGCCGCTTTTGACCTGATCGAGGACCTTGGGGGTGAATTTGATAAAGGCCTCCACCACCTCGACGAACAGGCCGGCGTCGCCGCCCAGCCTCTCCAGGCCCTCGTTTAAGTCAACCCCGGGCACGTCGAAGGACAAAATGGCCTCGGCCAGGGGGTCATCCTCATCCTCGTAGCCGCCCATGTCCTCGGGCTCGGCGTAGGGGGCGGGAGCGACGGGTGCCTTTTCCTGGGCCGGGGGCGGGAACCCCGACTTGCCGCCATCCCCCAAGGCGACCGCCTTGGGGGCCGCCACGGTGGCGGCCGCCTTGTGGCCGGCGGGGCCCGTGGCCGCGGAGACCTGCTGGAACTGCCTGACGTGCTTTTCCTTGGGGATCCATTTGAAAAGCATCTCCTCGAGCTTGGACGGGTTGATGGGCTTGGAGAGAAAATCGTTCAGGCCCTTGGACAGAAACATCTCCCTCACGCCGGATATGGCGTTGGCCGTCAAGGCCACTATCGGGACATTGTCCTTGCCCGACATGGCCCTGATGGCCGCCGTGGCCTCCAGGCCGTCCATGCCCGGCATCATGTGGTCCATGAAAATCACGTCGTAGTCGGTCCCGGCCACCATCGACACGGCTTCCTCGCCGGACATGGCCGTATCCACCTTGACCCCGTACGGCATCATGAGGCCCGCGGCCACTTTGATGTTGGTGATGATGTCGTCCACGACCAGCACCTTGGCCTCTGGCGCCGTGAAGCGGGTCTGCGGGGTGACCCTGCTCCCGGGCTGCCGGGTGGCCATTTCCACGTCGTTCAGGATCGAGGCCATCGTCAGGCCGAAGATGGGCATGAAAGCGGTGCTCAGGCTGTCCTGGCTTAGGATATCGCCCCTCTCGGCCATCAAAACCAGCTTGGTCTGGTTCTTTCCCCCCGGCTGTTTGGTTTGCCTCGACAGTATATGCTGGGCCTGGTTGTAGAAGGAGGTGGGGACGAAAATATAATTGTAATCGGCCCGGCCCAGCTCCTCGCTGAAGGTGACCGGGTCCTTGACCATGTTGACCTTGCCCAAGCCCAGATCCCTCAGGGTGGCCATCAAGCTCTCCGCGTAGTTTTCCCTGGGCTCGTAGACGAGAAGCCTCTTCGAGGCCGGATCCTTGACGCCGATGTACGAACGGCGATCGGCGACCGTCTGGGGGAGGTAGACCGTGAAGACGCTGCCCTCACCGTAGACGCTGGAAACGTTTATCTCGCCCTTCATCAGCCGGACCAGGTTCTGGGTGATGGCCAGGCCCAGGCCGGTGCCCTCGATGCCCTTGTTGGTCGCCTTGTCGAACTGGGTAAAATCGCTGAAGAGTTCCTTGATGTTCTCGGGTTTGATGCCTATGCCGGTGTCGGCGACCTCGAAGACCAGGTAGTCCTTGTCGTTTCGCCGCTCGTAGGTGATCGAGAGCTTGACGTGGCCCTGCTTGGTGTACTTGACGGCGTTTGACAGGATGTTCAGGAGGATTTGGCGGACCCGGACCTCGTCCCCGACGAGACGGTTGGGTATTTTGGAGTCCACGTAAACGAAGAAGTCTATGGGCTTTTCGGTGATCCTGGTCTTGATAATGCCGACCACGTCCTGAACGAAGGAGCTAAAGAGATAATCGGTCTCGACTATCTCCAGCTTCCCGGACTCTATCTTCGTGAAGTCCAGGATATCGTTAATGATCGAAAGAAGGTTATTCCCGGCGTTCTTGATGCTCTGGATCATCTCGGCGGCCTCGGGGGAGATCTCCTCCCGCAAGGCCAGCTCGGCCATGCCGATGATGGCGTTCATGGGCGTCCGGATTTCATGGCTCATGTTGGCCAAAAAAGAGCTTTTGGTCCGGTTGGCCCTCTCGGCCTGCTCCTTGGCGTTCACGGCCTCGGTCACGTCGTTACAGATGAAGACTATCCCCTTGCTGTCCTCCGAGTCACTTTCGGAAAGCTGATCGATGTGGATCTCGTAATTCATCTCCGGGCCGGGTGTCGGGCAAAAAATATTGTCCCAGTCGGTTGACACGGCCGCGCACAACGACTCGCCTTCATCGTAGGCTATGTCCAAAAGCTCGTATAGGAGCTCGTATTGCTGGCCAACGAAGACGTCCTTGAAAGACCTCCCGACAATTTTTTGGGGGTTAAGTATGCCCGTTTTCGTTAAAAAAGCCTCAGTCACGTAGATAAAATTTTTATAAGCGTCAAGCATGACCATTATGTTTGGGCTATGCCTAAGCAAAATATTAAAATAAAAACCCTTCGTCCCCATGGCGTTATAGTCGGCGCTGGGGGCCTGCGTTTCCTCGGGGCGAGATGGGGGCCCAACGTGGCCTTTTTGCCCCAAAGGACTCTCGGCCGGTATATCCCGGCCCAGTCCCCCAGGGGCCCCACTCTGGTTTTTAAGCTTTAGGGCATTTTCTGTCAAAACGGGCACCTTACGTTCGCGAGCGGTCCGCGAAAGTAACAATGAATACAAGCACGAAGCCTATTAGAATTTAAAGGTCAATTTTGACAGATCATCCCGTTCAAATGACTGGCAAAAATTAGCCCTTTAAACAATAAAAGCCTCATAGTAATCAAGTTAAATATAGCATACAATGCTATAAAATTCTCATCCAAGTATTTATAATTTTAAATCAAGTTATGAAAAATTTTAAGGTTTAATAGATTAGCTTCAAAGCTCCCACAAATCGACGCCTCTTCCCACATAGACAACCATTTTAAAAAACTCGATAAATATCTGAAGATATTATTACTGAAGCCAATCTGTATCGCGTCCCGGCCATCGTCGGCCATCAGGAAAAGCCACTCTGGTTATGGGATGATTGAAGCGGGTATCCAAGAAGGTTAAGGTAGCGATCCGCTGGCGGTCCTGGCCTTTGATCGGCCGGGGAAAACCCGAAACTTACGATAAGGGAATTATTTCGTCTTTGATTTTGAGAGGTTAATTTGACCGGTCGTTCAAAAGGGAAAAACTTTAGGTTCAACCATTCGCCCGTGCGTATTCCCGGCTCTGCCAACCCGGCGCCAAATCCGTGCGAATCCCTCGCAAGGTAACGAACGGTTGTAAGGTCCCACCAGCGCCATTTTCTTCCGAGCGCCCGGCAAAAACACCTAACTAGGCGAAACGACAAATGATTTCGCCTTTAATTTTGGCCGGTATACAAGACCGGTTCTTCCAACCAGCGTTTTGGCGGGTTCTCCGTTTGTTGCTTACGGACCATAATAGCAATTACACGCGAATTTCTCAAATAACTTCTGAGACTTGAACGTAACTATCTGGAAATTATTGCAAAAATAATCTTTTAGCAACGGCGTTTTTTTGACATTCTTCTCTTAGCCACGCTCATTGTAAGGTAAATTGGCCTGAAAAGCAACCCTGTCCCCGCAATCTGACCCCTTGTCCCAATTAACAAGTCTTTTTCGAAAAACCAATATCGTCGCTAATCTATGACCAAAGTAACCGGAGGGTTCGGACATTCCCCCGAGGTGCCGGATAAGGATCGCAAAGGCCCTCGACCCCTCCACCAAAACCCCCACCATTGGGGAACCGCAGACCTTCCATGGCCCCTGACATCCGACGATCCGTTCCCAATGACAGGAGAATTGGTTTAACTTTCGCAAGGCCAGGCCTCCCCCCTTTTGCATATTTCGCAATTTGGCCGTGCCTTCAAAATGTTCTAGATTTAAAACGCCATCTGGGCTCGAAGCAAATCGATAGTCTGAAATAGTCTTGATAATTAATGAAATAAATGTATAATTTATATTATGGAGAATGTTCTCTGCGATCAAATTCTCCGTCAACCCATAACATGCTGATTTTTCAGCAATTAATTTCGTTTTACACCGATACGACACCATGGTTTAACGTTTTAACCCTCATTCCCGTCGATCCCCCCGACGACTAGACGGGACCGCCTCTTTGGAGAAAATGCAGCCCACCCCCAAAGTGGCCATTTAAAATTTATGATAGAAAACTATCGCTTATCGTAATTTCTTTGGCCCTTGGTCTTTGCAAGTTTTTTTCTCTTTAGACGCTAACAATAACAGGTAAAGCTGCCTAAAGCTTAACTATATCTAAATGCCTATAATTATGCGCCCGTAGTTTCGCTATAATTATAGGTAAAAAATAAGGACTTGGATCGCACAGAACCAATTTCTACTATTATAGTAGTATCAAAGAAGGCCCCAAATAAGCTCAGGCCTTCTTCAGGCCGTAATTTTAAAGAGCAGATCACCATAGCTAGTGGTACTGGTCTAAAGTCAAGACCCGATTGAGCGTATGACGACTAGCTTTTTAGACTATGAAACCAATATTACTGAGCATCAGACTCTCGCTGACTATCGAATTCTCCCAAGTTCGAAGTCTAAATTGGAATAGCCCGTCTTTGCGATCTAAATTTTTAGCTTTAAACGTACGGTTTAAAAAAAAGTTGCGGCAAGTTTAGAATTCAGCTAAAATTATGCTTGCATGACCCGTCGAGTTATGATATATAAGCTTAGGTGGGCATAAGATATTGTCGCCAAGGATATTTAAATGTTTTCCGCTTCAAAAAAAATTGAAGGGCTTTAGAGTTAATCTTTGGTATTTTTGAAACATAATCGTTATTTGAACATGTTTTCGTAAATAAATTTTTGGCCATTAAGGTCTGGAAAAGCTGCCCTATCGCTTTTCCTCAAACGAGAGTCCCATTATAGTTATCACTGTTATTTTTAAGATATATACGTAATTTTTCCGTCCAAGCCTTGAGCGGTAAGTGTTTACCTTAGGCCCTAACAGAGCCGCGATCAAATCACATGGCTTTCAGATAGCCCAACCCTAACCCGAAAAACCAGCTTTATCGATTCCCATCTCTCGATTTGGTTTTACGATAGGGTCGCCCGTGATTCGATCGAACCTTTATAGCTTCAAATTAGCTCCGGTTCTTATCGAGGCTACCATTTGGGTGTTTTTCATGACAACTAACCGCGCCGTCGAAGTATACCGCTATCACATAACCCCGGGCCAGATCTTTACCTGCGCCGAACAGGCCATGGTCTCCGCGGTCCTGGGCACCTGCGTGGCCGTTTGCCTCCATGATCGCCGCCTTAAAATCGGCGGGATGAACCATTTCCTCTATCCCAAAAGCGGCTTTTTTGGCTCCGCTTCAAACGATTACGGGGACGTGGCCATCCCGGCCCTGATCAACAAACTCCGTCGCCAGGGCAGCCGCATCGAGGATTTGGAAGCCCAGATCTTTGGCGGCGGCGAGATCCAAGGCGACAAATGGGGCAGCACCGGGGGCAAAAACGTCAAGATGGCCAGAAAGATCCTCAAAAAGGTCGGCATAAGGGTCGTCTCCGAGGACGTGGGTGGCCTCAAAGGCCGCCGCCTCATCTTTCACACCGGCACCAACGAGGCCCTGATCATGAAAACCCACAGGATCCGCCGCGGGGACTACTACCCCTACCGCCTCCGCCTGGGCATGTAAACCCCCCTGGCCGACCGGCCCGGCCCGCGCCGGCCAAGCCAAACGATCCTATGCGGTCCTTGGTTGCCTGGCCCGCCCGGTTTCCCCGTAAACCGTCCCATGGCTATCCCTAAAATCCGCCGCGATAATCTCCTTTTGGGCCCAACGGCTGACTGCCGGCGGGCCCAAAAAATTTTCCCTTCCAGGCCCGGGCCCAGCCCCCTACCCGCAAAACGAAAACCATAATTCCCGCCTGGCCTTCAGTGCGCCGGATTTGGCCCCCTCACCGGGCCCAGCCGGGTTATTCCAATATTCCCGGCCGGTGAGCCAAAAGGGCAAGCCATGCGGTATTTGACGGCCCGTGCACCATATCGCCATAAATCCCGAACCTAAGTGGGGGTTATATTTCGTTTAGCGATTTGATATACTATGCGAAATTCATTTCAAAAATTATTATTTATTTTATTTCTTTTTAAAGACCGCATTATGTCCACAAGAAAGCTATATCTTGGAGATAATTTAGAGGTCCTTCGCAAGAGCGTCAAGGATAATTCCGTTGATTTGATATATTTGGATCCGCCGTTCAACTCCCAGAGCATCCATAACGCGTATGTGGGTTCCGACGCCCAAACAAAGGCTTTCGATGACACCTGGCAGTGGACGCCGGAAACGGTAGCCGTCCTTGATGACATTGGGCGAATTTATGGCCACGGAACGAAGGAACTGCTTTCGTCAATCGGCGCCGTCGCGGGAAACGACGGCTTGGCCGCGTACCTGGTTATGATGGCGGCGAGGCTCTTCGAGCTGAGAAGGGCGCTGAAAACCACCGGGAGCATATATTTGCACTGCGATCCCTCGGCGGGACACTACCTGAAGGTCGTCATGGATTCGATATTCGGCGTTAGGAATTTCAGGAACTGTGTCGTCTGGAAAAGGACGAGCGCCCATGGCGACACCAAGGGTTGGGGCCGGATACAGGACCATATCCTTTATTACACCATGTCGGATAATTATACGTGGAATAAGGTATATACCCAGTATTCGGAGGATTACGTAACGAAATTTTTTAAATATAGGGAAAATGGCCGCTCGTTCCAGGCGGATAATTTAATGGCCGCGGGAACAAGGGCGGGGGACTCGGGCAAGCCGTGGCGGGGGATAGACCCCAACGAGAGGGGCAACCACTGGGCCATAAGGCGAAGTTTCCTCAATGATCCGAGCGTGCCCGAAAACCCGCTTTCGGCGTTGGATTATTTGGATTCCATCGGGAGGATTCATTGGCCCCCGAAAGGGAAGGTACCGAGACTAAAGAGGTATTTGGACGAGATGAAAGGCGGCCCGGTGCAGGACATAGTACTGGATATCCCGCCGTTGTCCCGGAACGCCAAGGAAAAGCTTGGTTACCCGACGCAAAAGCCCTTGGCGCTTTTGGAGAGGATCATCGGGGTTTCCTCCAACCCGGGCGACGCCGTGCTGGATCCTTTTTGCGGCTCGGGCACGGCCATGGAGGCGGCGGAGAAGCTGGGCAGGCAGTGGGTCGGGATGGACGTCTCGCATTTGGCCATAGCCCTCTCGGAGCGCCGCATGCGCGAGGGTTTCGGCCGCAAGGCCGGCTTCGCCTTTGAGGTGGAGGGGATGCCGAAAGATCTGGGGTCGGCCAGGGAGTTGGCCATGGGGAAGCCGGACGGGGGGTATCGGTTCCGGTGCTGGGCGTGTTCCCTGGTGGGCGCAAGGCCCGTGGG
>JAITKA010000053.1 GCA_031278635.1 Deltaproteobacteria bacterium
TAAGCCAGGGTCATCTAAATTCTTTTCTACCCAGTTAATTTGATTATCGTCTCCTCGGAGACCATATTCTAAACGATTACAGCCCGGGACAAATTGTTGGTCTGGGCTTAAAGAAAGCGAAAAGATGATGTCTTTATCTATCATCCTTGAAGGTACAATAAATTTATATGTGACTGGATAATTAGTAATTTTCCAAATAAAGGGGTCATGATTTGACGTTATTTGAACATACCCTTTATCTTTTATTGAATCATAATTATAAACATCAAAAGGTTTAAAAGAAAGTTTTACAGGAAATTTTGAGGCATTAAGTATTTTTTCGTAGTAAACATTAGTAATAAATAATGAATTATGTTTAATTTTATCTAAATGATTAGGCGTACTTAAAATATAGTAAGTGCTAGGATAGAATATTAATATATTATTTGACTTCGATAAAAGCATAGAAGTATTAAAAATTAAACTTGGATCGCTTAAATTAAAAACAAAAGTATAATTTTTAAATGTATCGTTTAAATATTTTAAAGAAGAACGAAGAAAATGATTAGGTTGAAAATGGAAATATGTAGTTTGTAATTTAATAAAATAGTTATAGTCGAATATCTTGTATAAATAAAAAGCAACTAATATTATCAACGATATGTTAACAAATTTAATAATTTGTTTTTTATTTGATTGAAGTAGTATTAAAATTAAAGATAAATTTATGAATGATAAAGGAAGAATAAGATAGGCACAAAATTTCCAAATTATATATGTATTGCCAAAATAATTGAATAAAAATATAAAAATAGTAATCGAAACTAGAAAAATAATAATTAAAACAGTTATAAATATAAAATTAATATTCTTTTCAATAAATTTATGTTTAAGAATTTTCCAACAGCATAGTGTTAATATTAATGTAAGTAGTATTAATGGTAAATAAGTATAGATAGAAAGACTATTAACATGTGGGGCAAATTGATCGGGAGATAGGAAAAAGGGAAGGCCAGAAAATAGCAGTGGGTTAATTAACGGTAATGACCAACCGGCTTGTTGATTGGCTATTTCGACGGTTCGATGCGAGATATGGTAAGCTATCCCAGGCATGAGAAGGGCGCAGAGGCAGGAGACAATAAAAACGGGAGCTAGGCTTATTAAAAGGCTGTGGTAAAATTTTGTTAATAATGGCTCATTTAACGAAAATAAGGCCAATAAAAAAAGGGATAAAATTATGACTGCCGAATATAAAGTATACCCAGCTTGATAAGATATAAATAGAGTAAATAGCGGGAAAAATAAATTTTTGACATAATATTTATAGCTAGTTATGAATGGATCATTATTTATTAACTGTGTTAATGCTACAATAAATATTATTAATGACAATAGATGTCCAAACATACCTATCATAGCTATATAGTTTAATAGACTACCAAGGCAAAGAGCGGAAGCAATAAACAATGTTTGGAAAAAACTTAGCTTAAACACTTTCCGAACAAGATAGTAAACTGCCCCTCCAAACCAAACAATAAAGGTAACCACTACTGCCTGCGAGGCGTCACAAGGTAATTGGGCTTGGGCGACCGAGATAAAGGCGATTAAAATATGGGTGCCTACGGAGTCCATTTCAATAAGGTGAAAATCAGGGGTTAGCCCTGAGTTGATAGGATCGATAAGTCCCAATTTATACTGGGCCAAAAAGATCCATGAATTGAAATCCGCCCCATTGTTCACCCAACCCTCCATCCGCCCCGATGGCCAAATGGCTGAGTAAACTAAGGCCATGATTAGTGCCAGGATTAGGCTGGCCAACCAGGTGTCGTGATTGGCCAAGCCCACTTTAATGGCGGTCCATTTTTGGTTAATCTTTAGCCAAGGCTTTATTTGTCTGAAGAACGATTCGAGAAGAAGCCCCAGCAAGCCTATAAAAAAATATCCCCAGAGATAAATAGTTAAATTAATGTCATATACATATATGGGTTGTGCTAAGCAAACTAAAGTGGCTATTCCAGCCGTTATCTGTAACATCGTTTGAGGTTTACGTTCTTGATCTATCCTAAATAACCTCAACACATGTCGACCCCAGAAAGCTAATACAAGGGATAGGATGAAGAAATAAGACGTAAAATTTATCATCGATTTAAAAATAGATATGTAGTACATAATAGTTCTCGTTGTTAAAAAATTAAACAATTTATTTCATATAAATCGATATATGAATTTATTATAGATATGAAATAAAAATATGTTGATAAAATAACTTGATTTATGATGTTTAATCTGAGTGGACGGTTTAATTCACTGCGGCTTTCTCTTCTCTTGCTCTTCTCCCCTAAGATACCCGACAGTCTCTGCCGTGGGGTAGTTCATTATTTTACCTTGCGCAGATGTTGCATGTAGTTAGGGCAATTTTTGTATGCTTATGTGGTAGCCCCATTTTTCGCTAATCTTTAGCCAAGGCTTTATTTGCCTGAAGTACGATTCGAGAAAAAACCCCAGCAAGCCTATGATGTAATATCCCCAGAGATAAAAGGTTAAATTTAGGTCGAAAACGTATAAGGCTTGGCCGAAGTACATCAAAGTGGCTATCCCAGCCGTTATCCGTAACATCGTTTGAGGTTTTCGCCCTTGATCTATCTTAAGCAACCGTAAAACGTGACGGCCCCAGAAAGATAATGCAAGGGAAAGAATGAGGAAATATGATGTAAAAGTTATCATAGATTTATATATAATACATAATAGGCCTATTTAAAATAATTTTACATTTTAATATATAGTTTACGGTAATAAAATTGGTATTTAAAATGTTTATGGTATAAACGAGAAATTTAAGATGAACTAATCGTATTTAGGTAGTTTTATTTTTATAGATAATAGGTTCCAGAATTATGCTATCAAGGTTAAAAGAACATCTTTCTCCCTTAACGAAGGTGGCCCTTGCGAAAATCTCAAGCTGGGTTGTTTCGCTCATTTTGGCTGGGATAACCATAGTGGGGTCGCTTAGGTTTTTTGTATGCCACACAATTTGTTGCCCTTCGTCTTTCATACCTAGCTCGATTTGGTTACATTTAGGCGATAAAAGTTGATCTATAGACATATTAATTGAAAACAATAAATCATGACCCAGCATTGTATTTGGAACTATAAAACTATATTTAGTAATATATGAAGTAAGATCCCAAGATGAAGTCAAATTTCTAAAATTTGCAGCTACATACCCATTCAATTTAATGGTTTGAAGATCGTATACAAATAATGGACCTAATTTATAAGTTAAAGGCTTTTTTGATGAATTTATTATTCCATTATATTTAAAATTTGAAATCAATATGGTGTCAATTAATAGATCATTATAAATAGATGAATTAGAATAATAATAGTATGGGTTATATAAAAAAGTTAATTTATTATTTGTTTTAGATAATATTAATGCTGATAAAAAGTATAAGCTTATATCGTTATAGTCAAAAGCATAATTATAATTATTATAATATTTATTAATTGAATAAAGTGATTCAAGAATAGAGTTTGATGAATAATAACTAAAATAATGCTCCGATAAGCCAATTATAGGTTGGGTTTTAACGATAAAAAATATACAAACAAACATAAAAATAGATAATAAATTAAATAATGTTTTTAAAAATATTTTAGTGATATATTTATAAGTAAGAGATATGATTAATGCGGTAGGGATAAAAGAAAGCGGTAATATAATATAACTTGAAAATTTCCAAACTCGGTATATGTTTCCAAATTTTACGGTAAATAATATGTATACAAAAATTGAAAGTATATACAATAAAAATATTGAGTAAATAATTTTATAAAATTTATTTTTACCGGTATTATTTTGATTTATGTTATTAGCTTTAATTTTAACCCAATAATAAATGAAAAAAATTGCTAAAATTATGCCAATAAATAAAATATAAGCATAAAATGTAGTCTCTTGACTTTGGGAATTAACCATAAACTGGTTAGGCGAGATATAAAGAGGAAGGCCGGAAAAGAGCCAAGGGCTGATCAAAGGCAAGGACCAACCGAGCCGCTGGGTGGCTACCTCGAGGGACCTCTGAAAAAGGTGGTAGGCAAGGCCAGGCATGAAAAGGGCGCAGAGTGCGGTTACCGCCAAAACGGGGCCCAAACTGAGGTGGAAGCTTTTAACGATTCTTGATGGTAGGGGGATATCCAGTTTTAAGAAAGTTACTATGAACAAAGCTAACGTTATAATGCAGGCGTTTAAAAAATATCCAGATTGATATGTTAAAAAAAGGGCAAAGAGTGGGAAAAATAAATTTTTAACTAAATCTTTGAAGTTAAGATTATCTGAATCAGAATAAGAAATCTGACCTAAAGATATTATAAAGACGATTAAAAATACTAGATGACCAAACATGCCGGTCATTGCGACGTATGTATAGTAACTGCCAATGCAAAGACTAAGGGATACTACTAATGTCGATAGAAAATCTAACTGGAAAATTTTTTTGACTAGATAGTATATGGATGAGCCGAACCAAACGGTAAGCGTTACCACGACCGCCGGGGCCGCGTGGACGGGAAGCTCACCCCTGGCCACGGACGTAAGGCCTATAAGGAAGTAGGTCCCCAGAGAGTCGAGATCGACTTGCCAGAAGATGCCGCTTAACCCGGGGTTGTCGGGATTGACCATGCCCAGGTGATACTGGGCCAAATAGATCCAGGAGTAAAAGTCGGCGCCGTTGTTTATCCAGCCTTCCATACGCCCGGAGTCCCACATGGCCGAGTAAAACATGGACATGGTTAGGGCGAGGATTATGGCGGCCAGCCAGGTGTCGCAGGCGGAAAGGGCTTGGCCAATGGCGGTTAACTTTCGGGGGCCGTTAAGCCAAGGCCGCGCGTTCAGGAAGTAAAATTTTGCGGAGAGCCCGAGTAACCCTAAAATAAAGAGTATGTTAAGGCATAAGTATAAATTATAGCCATATATTTGTACCCCATAGGCGATAACAAGCAAAACGGCTAGGCCGGCGATAACTTGGAGCATTAAGGGGGGCTTTTTAACGCGGTCAATTTTTGTCAGTCTTAAGATGCAAGAGCCCCAAAAGGTCAGTGAAAGCGTAAGTAAGGTAAAATAAAATGTAAATATTATCATTGATTTGGCTATTGATAAATAATACATTGTTTTACCTTGCGCAGATATTGTATGACTTTAGGGCAATTTTTTTACGTATTTTGTGGTAGGTATTAAGTGGTATTATTAATATTTACAGATTAAGAGAGCCCCAGAAGACGCGGTCCATGGGGCTCATGCTTTTTTGCGGGAACTTAAGTTTGCTATTGGGTTAGCCGGCCGACGAATCGGCCGGAAACGGGCCGGGGGCCGGCTTTTGGCCGGCCCCTTGGCCTCCGGGGTTAGTAATTGGCCGAGACCCGGTCCAGGGACTCGGGGTCGAGCTCGGAGGGGTCGCTTTCGAGCTTGGCTTGGAGGGCCTTTTTTATGCCCCTGGTGGCCTGGTTGATTCGCTGGACGTTCTCGACCAGGGCGAAGCGGACGTAGCCCTCGCCGCCGTTACCGAAGCCGAGGCCCGGGGAGACGGCCACCTTGGCCTTGGTGATGAGGAATTTGGAGAAGTCGACCGAGCCCATGTGTTGGAACTTGTCGGGGATCCTGGCCCAGAGGAACATGGTCCCCTTGGGCGGCTCGACCTGCCAGCCGGCCCTGTTGAGGCCGTCGCAGAGGGCGTCCCTACGGTCCTTGTAGGTCTTGCATATCTCGGCCACGCATTCCTGGGGGCCGTTTAGGGCGATTATGGAGGCGATCTGGATGGGCTGGAAGGCCCCGTAGTCCAGGTAGCTTTTTATGCGGGTCAGGGCGGAGACCATTTTGGGGTTGCCGACTATGAAGCCGATGCGCCAGCCGGCCATGCTGTAGCTTTTGGAGAGGGAAAAGGCCTCCACGCCGATGTCCTTGGCCCCCTTGACCTGGAGGAGGCTCGGGGCCTTGTAGCCGTCGAAGCAAAGGTCGGCGTAGGCCAGGTCGTGAACGACCAAAATGCGGTGCTCGGCGCAGAAATCCACGACCTTCTCGAAGAACTCCAGGTCGACCACGGCGCCGGTGGGGTTGTGGGGGAAGGAGAGCACCAGCATGCGCGGCTTGGGCCAGGTCTGGCGGACGGCCACCTGGAGGTCGGCGAAAAAATCGCGGCCGGGCCCGATGGGGACGCTCCGCAGGTCGCCCCCGGAAATTATGGCCGCGTAGGAGTGGATGGGGTAGGTGGGGTCCGGGGCCAAAACCACCTCGCCGGGCGTGATGGTGGCGAGGGTCAGGTGGGCCAGGCCTTCCTTGACCCCTATGGAGACCACGGCCTCGCTGTCGGGATCGATGTTGACGTCGTAGCGCCTTTTGTACCAGTCGCCGATGGCGTGCCTGAGCTTGGTGATGCCCCTGGAGGCCGAGTAGCGGTGGTTGGTTTCCTTGAGGGAGGCCTCGACGAGTTTATCGACGATATGCTTGGGCGTGCCAAGGTCGGGGTTGCCCATGCCCAAGTCCACGATGTCCGCTCCCGCTCGCCGGGCGGCCATCTTAAACTCGGTGACCTGGGCGAAGACGTAGGGGGGAAGGCGGCTCATGCGTTGGAATTCGAAAAGATCGCTTGGGGACATTGGTATACCTCGATGGTTGGCCGGGGCCCGCGTCTTGGGCCGATGGGCGAAATGTTTGGCCGGGGCCCGGGGTTTGGGCCGATGGGCGAAATGGTTGGCCGGGGCCCGGGGTTTGGGCCGATGGGCGAAAATGGTTGGCCGGCAAGGCCGGCGCGCCCGGTGGGCCGGGCGGTTTGGGGAAAGGGGTTATCGCTCCCCGGGATGGGGCCGGGAAGGGACCCGGCGGGGCCATGGTGGGGGCGTTTCGTTCCCGATGGCCTCTCTCACCCGCTTGGCATGGGGAGGATGAAATATCCGTTTATTATACGTTGTCGACATGTAATAAACAACGAAAAATTAAAAACAAGTTTGGTTTTCCATGGGTCGGCCGGGGGATGGGTTTGGTCAGGGTTTGGGGAGGGTTAGCCCGGGATCGACTTTGGCGAGGCGGGAAAGGAACTTATCCACCTCGTCCTGCCAGGGGGGGCAGGAGAGGCTTAGGTTTAGGCGGGCCTTGGAGGTGTCAAGGCGCGAGTTCAGGGGCCTTTTGGCGGGCCGGGAGGGGTCGGGGCCGTAGGCGGGCCTGATGGTGGTCCCGGGCAAGGGAAAGCCCAGGGCCCTGGCCGAGCGAAGCAGGTATTCGGCGTAGCCGCGCCAGGTGGTTTGGCCGGAGGAGGAGAGGTTATAGAGGCCATAGGGGTGGGCCTGGCCCTGGAGGTAATCGCGGATGACCAGGGCCGTCGCGGCGGCCAGGAACTCGGCCGAGGTCGGGGCGCCGGTCTGGTCGTCGTTGATGGTTAGGGTGGTTTGGCTTGCGGCCAGGCGCAGGATGGTTTTGGGGAAGTTTTGCCCGGCCGCGGAGAAGACCCAGCCGGTGCGGAAGACGAAGCCCTTGCCGAGGTTGGCGAGGACGGCCAGATCGCCGTCCAGCTTGGTCCGGCCGTAGACGTTCAGGGGGTTGGGCGGGTCGTTCTCGTCGTAGGGCAGGGCCTTGGAGCCGTCGAAGACGTAGTCGGTCGAGTAGTGGACGAGAAAGGCGCCGTGGCGTTTGGCCCAGGCGGAAACGACGGCGGGCGTCCCGGCGTTGGCGAGGCGGGCCTCGTCGGGGTGGCTTTCGGCCAGGTCGACCTTGGTCCAGGCGGCGGCGTTGGCGATTATGGAAGGCTTTAGGTCGTTAAGTTTGGACTCTATTTCTAGGGGCCGGGAAAAGTCTGCCTCTTGGCGCCCCCAGGATACTATCGGTCCCAGGGGGCTCAGGGAATGCCCCAGGGCGCCCCCCAGCTGGCCGTCCCTGCCCGTGACGAGGATTAATGGCGGCGATGGGCCCATGGGGTTTTTAGGCGGCCGAGAGGCGGCGGGCGGCCTGGTAATCGGAGAGGATGACCGAGGCCAGGTTGAGGCCGGAGGTCATGGCCCTCACGACCAGGGAGGGGCCGGTGGCGCAGTCGCCGGCGGCGTAGAGGCCGGGGCCGACGCGGCCCATGGCGTCGGGCTTGAAGTCATCCCTGGATGCGAGCTGGCCGAGCTCGGGGCCCACGAAGCCCATGGCCAGGAGGACAAGGTCGGCCTCGAGGCGGTACTCGGTCCCGGGGATGGGGACGGGTTTGGGCGGCCCGCCCTCGGTGGGGACCCACTCGACCCGTTGGCACCTTAGGGACCCCAGGCGGGAGGGGTCGCCGGCCTTGGGCAAGAACTCGTGGGTGGTGACGCACCAGCTCCTCTGGCCACCCTCCTGGTGGCTGGAGGTCGTCCGCAGGACGCGGGGCCACTGGGGCCAGGGGTTGTCGGGGGCCCGTTTCTCGGGGGGTTTGGGGAGGATCTCCAGCTGGTAGGCTTCCGAGGCCCCCTGGCGCCAAGCCGTGCCCAGGCAGTCGCTCCCGGTGTCGCCGCCGCCGATGACCACGACCTTGCGGCCGTAGGCGTTAAGCTCGGGGGGGAGGGTGGCCAGTTCCCCGCCGATGACCCTGTTCTGGGCCGAGAGGTAATCGGTGGCGAAGTGGATGCCGGCGAGCTCGCGGCCGGGGATGGGCAGATCCCTTTTGTGCCTGGAGCCCAGGGTCATGGCCAGGACCTGGTGGCGCTTTTTCAGGAGCCTGACCGAGATGTCCAGGCCCGCGTCCACGCCGGTCAAAAATACCACGCCCTCCTGGGCCATGAGCTCGATCCGGCGGTCTATGACCGACTTTTCCAGCTTAAAATCCGGGATGCCGTAGCGCAGGAAGCCGCCGGGCTTTTGGTCCTTCTCGTAGACGGTGACGTTGGCCCCGGCCCTGGAGAGCCCGTGGGCCACGGCAAGGCCGGCCGGGCCCGAGCCGATGACGCCCACGTCCAGATCCAGCCTCTCGGCGGGCCTGGCGGGCCTGACCCAGCCCTGGGCGAAGCCCCGCTCGATGACCTCGTACTCGGCCAGCCTCGCCGGCACCGGGTCGCCGTTCAGGCCCTGGACGCAGGAGCCCTCGCACAGGGCCGGGCAGACGCGGGCGGTGAACTCGGGGAAGGGGCTGGTCTCGAGGAGCCTCGCCAGGGCCGTGTCCCAGCGGCCGTTCAGGGCGTCCAGGTTGATCTCCGGGATCAGGTTGGCCAGGGGGCAGCCCATGGCGTGGCAGAAGGGGATCCCGCAGTCCTGGCAGCGCTTGAGCTCTTTTTTGATCTCATCGTCGGTCAGGCGGAGTTCCACCGGTTTGTAGTCTTTTATTCTCTCGCTTATCGGGCGGTAATGGCTCATGGGTCGGTTCCGGGATGCCGTTGGCAAACAAATAAATTCGGGGGCCCCCAGAGGGGCGGGGGGGCCCGTTTTGGGGTGGTCAGGCCACCGAGACGGACGACTCGATGCCGTTGGTGACCATCTCGACCATGGGGATGCCCTGAAGCCTTCTGGCCTCGAGGGCTATGCCCTGGCGGTACTCCATGGGGAAGACCTTGACGAAGCGGGTCCTGGCCTGGCCCCAGTCGGCCAGGATTTTTTTGGCCACGGCGCTGTTGGTGAAGGCGGCGTGCCGGCTTATGAGTATCCTAAGCTCGATTTCGTCGTCCCGGTCCAACAGGTCGAGATCGACCATCTCCAGGTTGCAGTGGTTGTCGAAAAAGCCGTCGGCGTCATAGACGTAGGCGAGGCCGCCGCTCATGCCGGCGGCGAAGTTGACGCCGGTCTTGCCCAGGACGACCACCCGGCCGCCGGTCATGTACTCGCAGCCGTGGTCGCCCACGCCCTCGACCACGGCCAGGGCCCCGCTGTTGCGGACCCCGAAGCGCTCCCCGGCCAGGCCGTTCATGTAGAGTTCCCCGGAGGTGGCCCCGTAGAGGACCACGTTCCCGGCGATGGTGTTAAGCTCGGGCACGAAGTCCGGGTGGATGTCCCTGGGGGGCCTTATGATCAGCCTTCCCCCGGAGAGGCCCTTGCCTACGTAGTCGTTGACCTCCCCGGTTATGTCGAGGGTCAGGCCCCGCGCGGCGAAGGCCCCGAAAGACTGGCCGGCGATGCCTTCCATCCTCAGGGTTATGGTACCGTCCGGGAGCCCGGCCAGGCCGTATTTGCGGACGATCCGGGAGGAGATCTTGGCCCCGATGGTCCGGTCGGTGTTTTTGACCGGCTCGGAAATGGTGATGGGCTTGCCCGTCTCGATGGACTCGGCCAGCCTGGGCAGAAGGCGATCGTCCAGGGTATCGGCCGGGGGCTTGGGGGCGTACTTAAGGTACCTAAGCTCGGAGCTCTGGGGCTTGAAGAGGATCTTGGAGTAATCTATCGAGCGGTCGGCCAGGATGGGGGAGTCCTTTTTCGGCTCCAGCCTGTCGCATTGGCCGATCATCTCGTTTACGGTCCTAAAGCCCATGAAGGCCATGATTTCCCTTAGTTCCATGGCCACGAAGGTGAAGTAGTTCATGACCTCTTCGGGGGTGGCCTTAAACCTGGCCCTCATGGCCGGGTCCTGGGTGGCCACGCCCACGGGGCAGGTATTGGTGTGGCATTTGCGCATCATCAGGCAGCCCATGGAGACCAGGACCGCCGTGGCGAAACCGTACTCGTCGGCCCCCAGGAGGGCGGCCACGGCCACGTCCCGGCCCGTTTTCATCTGGCCGTCCACCTGAAGCCGCACCCTGGTCCTGAGGTTGTTCAGGACCAGCGTCTGCTGGGTCTCGGCCAGGCCCACCTCCCAGGGGGAGCCCGCGTGGCGGATCGAGGAGAGCGGGGAGGCCCCGGTGCCCCCGTCGAAGCCCGATATGAGGATGGACTCGGCCATGGCCTTGGAGACCCCGGCGGCGATGGTGCCCACCCCGACCACCGAGACGAGCTTAACCGAGACGGTCGCCTGATCCGCCGCCTGGTGGAGGTCGTAGATGAGCTGGGCGATATCCTCGATGGAATAGATGTCGTGGTGGGGCGGCGGGGATATCAGGGTCACGCCGGGGGTGGAGTGCCTGACCCGGCCGATCTCCGTATCGACCTTGTGGCCCGGGAGCTGACCGCCCTCGCCGGGCTTCGCCCCCTGGGCTATCTTGATTTGCAGCTCCTTGGCGTGGGCGAGGTACTCGGTGGTCACCCCGAAGCGGCCGCTGGCCACCTGCTTGATGGCCGAGACGGTCGAGAGGCCGTCCGGGCGGGGCTTGTAGCGGATCGGGTCCTCCCCGCCCTCGCCGCAGTTGCTCCTGGCCCCGAGCCTGTTCATGGCCAAGGCCATGGTCTCGTGGGCCTCCTTGGAGAGCGAGCCGAAGCTCATGGCCCCGGTGCAGAAGCGCTTGACTATCTCGGAGACCGGCTCCACGTCCTCCAGGGGGATGGGCGGGCCGGGCTTAAACTCCAGCTGGCCCCTTAGGGTGAAGGCCCTGTGGGACTGATCGTTAATCATGCTCGCGTAACGCTTGTAAAGGCCGTAGTCGCCCTTGACCACCGCTTGCCGTAGGGTGGTGACGCTTTCGGAAGTCCACAGGTGGGGCTGGCCGCTTTTGCGGAAACGGTAGGTCCCGCCCTGGGGGAGGATCCTGGGGCCGCGGTCGTCGTCGGCCGGCAGGTAGGCCTCGGCGTTCTCGGCCCTCTGGACGGCCCCGGCCTCGATGTGGGGGAGGCCCAGGCCGCCTATCATGGAGGGGATGTCCGGGAAGTATTTTTCCATCAGATCGGGACCCAGCCCCACGGCCTCGAAGATCTGGGCGCCCCGGTAGCCCCTCAGGGTCGAGATGCCCATCTTGCTCATGATCTTCAGGAGGCCCTTGCGGAGGGCCATGACGTAGTTCTCGACCGCCGTGGTGGGGCTCATGATGGCGTTCAGGTGGCCCTTGGCGGCAAGGTCGGCGACCGTCTCGAAGGCCAGCCAGGGGTTGATGGCCGAGGCCCCCAGGCTAAGGAGCATGGCCATGTGGCTTACCTCGAGGGCGTCGCCGGTCTGGCAGACCACGCCGATGGAGACCCTTTTGCCTATCTCGACCAGCTTGCGGTTGACCGCGGCCACGGCCAGAAGGGACGGGATGGGCAGGAAGGCCTTGCCCTCGGGGGATTTGCCCTGGGACCAGGCCCCGGCTTTCTTGTCGGAGACGATTATGATGTGGGTCCCCCCCTGGGCGGCCTCCTCGGCCGCGGCCTCCAGTTTGTTTAGGGCCGCCGCCAGCGAGGCCCCGACGGGGGCGCCTTTGTCGGGCTTGGGGAAGATGGAGTCGATGGTCACGCTGTGGAAGTCGTCGTATTTGAGATCCCTCAGCCGGCCCAGGTCGTCGTTACTCAAAAAGGGATGGGCCAGCTTGACCAGCCTCGCCTGCCTCGGTTCCTCGCTCAGTATGTTGGGATCGTAGCCGATGAAGGTCATCAGGCTCATGACCAGCTCTTCCCGGATGGGATCGATGGGCGGGTTGGTGATCTGGGCGAACTGTTGTCGGAAGAAGGAGAAAAGCGACTGGGGCTTTTGGTCCAGGACGGCCAGGGGTATGTCCGCCCCCATGGAGCCGTTGGGCTCCACCCCGTTGGAGGCCATGGGGGTCAAAAGGATCTCCGTGTCGTCTCTGTTGTAGCCGAAAAGGGTTTGTCGGAAGGGGAGGTCTTCGAGGCTTTTGGTGAATCTGGTGGGCATGGTGAAAAAGCCGGGGATGTCGATGCGGTTTTCGGAGACCCAGCGCCTGTAGGGTCGCTGTCGGGCCAGGATGCTCTTGACCTCGGCGTTCTTCAGTAGCCTCCCCGATCCGACCTCGGCCAAAATCATCTGGCCGGGCCTAAGCGATCCCTTGTCGATTATCCTGTGGCTCTCCAGCTCCAGGGCCCCCGACTCGGAGGCGAAGACCAACAGGCCGTTATCGGCCAGGGTGTAGCGGGCGGGCCGGAGGCCGTTTCGGTCCAGGGCGGCGGCGACCGACAGGCCGTCGGAGACGACGACCGTCGCCGGGCCGTCCCAGGGCTCCATCAACCCGGCGTGGTACTCGAAAAAACCCCTCAGGTTCAGGCTCATGGGGTACTTCTGGCCCCAGGCCTGGGGGATGAGCATGGTCAGGGCGTGCTCCAGGCTCCTCCCGCCCCGCCTCAGGAATTCCAGGCCGTTATCGATGCTGGCCGAGTCGGAGGAATCGGGCTCTATCAGGGGGAAGAGCTTCTTGATGTCGTCCCCGAAAAGCGGCGAGCCGAGGTTGGGTTCCCTCGCCGCGAGCCAGGCCCTGTTGCCCTTGATGGTGTTTATCTCCCCGTTGTGGGCCAACTCCCTGAAAGGCTGGGCCAGGCGCCAGGAGGGGAAGGTGTTGGTGCTGTAGCGCTGGTGGACCACGGCCAGGGGGGTCACGACCTCCTCGTTGACGAGGTCGGGGTAGAAGCGGGCCACCTGGGCGGCCATCATCATGCCCTTGTAGACCACGGTCCGGCAGGACAGGCTGGGGATATAGAAAGCGTCCTGGCTAAGCCCCACGCTTAGGGCTTTGCGCTCGATGCTTTTGCGCAGGACGTATAGCCTGCGCTCCAGGCCCTCCTCGTCCTCCCCGGGCCTCAGGGGGCTCACGGCGGCGAACTGCCAGACGCTGGGCATGGTCTCGGCGGCCATCCGGCCCAGGGCCGAGGGCTCGATGGGCACCTCCCGCCAGCCGGCCAGGCGCCAGCCCAGGGCCTCGGCCTGGTTTTCCACCAGCTCGCGGCACCGGCTGGAGGCGCCCTCCTCCCGCGGCAAAAAGATCATGCCCAGGCCCCAGCGGCCGGCCTCGGGCAAATCCGGGCCGAAAAACTTCCTCAGGAAGGCGTCGGGGATGCGCAGCAGAATGCCCGCCCCGTCCCCGGAATCGGCGTCGGCCCCGGCGGCCCCCCTGTGGGTCATGTTGACCACCAACTTAAGGCCCAGGGCCACGACTTCATGATTGGACTGGCCGTCCAAGCGCACCACGCAACCCACGCCGCAAGAGTCATGCTCGTTGGCCGGGTCGTATAAGCCTATCTTTTCCATTTCCGTCTCTACTCGCGCCTTACCTGGAAAGGCGAAAAGGCGTCGCGCCGGTACCGGGCCATGGGCCCGGCCGGGGAGTTTCATGTCCACAAAAGGGGACAAAAATCCGTCCCGTCCAAGGACCTTGAAAAAAGCCCTTGGACGGCCAGATTGGGTATATGAATTAAATCCCTGCGCCGCTTACGCGCCAGGGCGCGCCCGCGGAATGATTCCTAACCTCGGGTCCATCCCCGGCAACTTGACGGGCCGGTGGCCTTGGGCTCGCGGGCGTTCGGCCTCGGGGCCATACCCGGCAAGTCACTGGGCCGGCGGCGTTGGGGCCAGCGGGTATTAAACGATTTTACCACAAAACGAACCCCGATGGGGGAGGTTCGCTTTTTTCGCGTGATTTTGGGTCACAAAGATACGAAGGGGCGGCCTCTCGCCGCCCCTTCCTTAAGGATCGGTGAAAACCCTACTGCCAGAGAAGCTCCCCGTACTTGGGCAGCGGCCACTCGGAGTCGTCGATCAGGAGCTCCAGGGCGTCGACGTGGGTCCTGATCTCCAGGAGGAGCGGGATGAGCTCGTCCCTGGCGCCCAGGGCCTTGTTCATGACGCCCTCCAGGGCGTCGAGCTTGACGTGGGTTTTGTCCAGCTTGTCGAGGAGCTCGGTCAGCTTGGAGCAATGGACGTAGAGGCTGTTGTAGTGGATCTCGCCGGGATTGACCGTGGCCCCGGCGGGCTTGGGGAGGTTGACGAGCTTGGCCGTCTCCCCCAGGGCCTTGAGGGCCACCGGCAGGATGGTCGAGCGGCCCATGGACTGGACCAGCTTGGTCTCCACGTGGACGACCTTGATGTAGTTCTCCAGGAGGACCTCCTGGCGGGCCTCAAGCTCCCTCTCGTTCAGGATGCCGTGGCGGGTGAAGACCTCCTTCACCTCCGGCGAGGTGGAGTAACTCAGGGCCGTGACGCTGTCCTTGTAGTTCGGGAGCCCGCGCCTCTCGGCCTCTTCCTCCCACTCCTTGGTGTAGTTGTTGCCGTTGAAGACGATGGGGAGGTGCTCCTCGAAAACCTTTTTCAGGACTTGCCTCGCCGCCTTGTCGGGGTCGCCGTTGCCAATCTTCTCCAGCTCGGTCGCGATGTCGTCCAGGGCGCAGGCCACCGAGGCGTTCAGCGTGATGTTGGGCAGGGCGATGGACTGGCTGGAGCCCACGGCCCTGAACTCGAACTTGTTGCCGGTGAAGGCGAAGGGGCTGGTCCTGTTGCGGTCGGTAATGTCCCTGGCCAAGGGGGCCAGGGCCGAGATGCCGGGGGTCATGGCCCCGCCGCGCCAGGTCTCCGCGTCGCTCTTGCCCTCGCTGTAGGCCTTGATGACGTCGGTCAGCTGGTCGCCCAAAAAGACCGAGAGGATGGCCGGGGGGGCCTCGTTGGCGCCCAGACGGTGGTCGTTACCGGCCCCGGTCACGCCAATCCTCAGCGGCGTGCCGTACTTGTGGACGGCCCTCAAAACCGCGGCCAAAAAGACCATGAACTGGGAGTTCTTCCAGGGGGTCGGGCCAGGGTCCATGAGGTTGTTGCCCTCGGAATCCGACAGCGACCAGTTGTTGTGCTTACCGGACCCGTTGACCCCGGCGAACGGCTTTTCATGCAGGAGGCAGGCCAGGCCGTACTCGGCCGCCGTGTCCCGCATGATCTTCAGGACCAGCATGTTGTGGTCCACGGCCAAATTTATCTGCTCATACAGCGGGGCCAGCTCGAACTGGGCCGGGGCCACCTCGTTGTGCCTGGTCCTCGCCGGTATGGCCAGGGCCCACAGGCGGTTTTCCATCTCGGTCATGAAGGCCAAAATCTTGGGGCTGATGGCCCCGAAGTAGTGGTCCTCAAGCTCCTGCCCCTTGGGGGCCGGGGCGCCGAAAAGGGTCCGCCCGCTCAGGATCAGATCCGGCCTCAGGCTATACAGCCTGCGGTCGATCAGGAAGTACTCCTGCTCGGGCCCCACGTTGGCCCTGACCCTGGTGACCCTGTCGTTCCCGAAGAACCTCAGTATGCGGATGGCCTGGGTCGAGACGGCTTCCTGGGAGCGCAAAAGGGGCGTCTTGGCGTCCAAGGCCTCGCCCGTGTGGGACAAGAAGATGGTGGGGACGTACAGGGTGTACCGCCCGCCGCTCTTGAGCAAAAAGGCCGGGCTGGTCGGGTCCCAGGCCGTGTAGCCCCTGGCCTCGAAGGTCGACCTGATGCCGCCCGAGGGGAAGGACGAGGCGTCGGGCTCGCCCTTGATGAGCATCTTGCCGCTAAACTCGTTGATGATCTCCCCCGAGTGGGTCGGGGTCAGAAAGGCGTCGTGCTTCTCCGCCGTGACCCCGGTCAGGGGCTGGAACCAGTGGGTGAAATGGGTGGCTCCGCGCTCGATGGCCCAGTCCTTCATGGCGCTGGCGATGACGTCGGCGTCGGACGGGCTAATGGGGTCGTCATTGTCGATCGTCAGCAAAAGCCTCTCGTAAACGGACTTGGGCAATCTCTCCCTCATCAGTTTCAGGCTGAAGATGTCCCGGCCGAAAAGTTCTGCGGGCGGCAGCTTTTCCGACTCGGGCAAAACCGGCGGGTTGATGGCGATGCTGGCTCTGACGGCGTTTCTTGGATTGGGGGCTGACATGGGCTCTCCTTTGGAAGGAAAATATAGTGGTCCATTCTATCGCTAAATTTCGCCGCGATAGATACATGGTTTCAATTTGTCTATGTTAATCAAGCCGTTACGGTAATCAAATGGCCCAGATCACATAACTTTCGGCCTTATTTTTAGACAAAAACGTTGGGACTCTAGGCACATTATTACGTTTTACGTGGATTTCCCCCTCTCCCGTCCCGCCCAGGCGGCACGCGAAAAAGGGCGCTCATAACCTAAGCCGCGGCCTCCCGTCCCCAGGCAAGGGGGCCAGCCGTTTATGTTTTAGGTGGTTATGTAAGGTTAATTGGTGACCGCTTGAGGCATTCCACGCGCATAAACCGGGCCGGGCAATGGCCCCGCTTTCCACCTTGCCTATGCAAAAGTCTGGCCATACCCGCCGGCCCCCGGACTCGATCGCCCGGGGGCCGGCGGGTACGGCCGGAAGTCACCCCTAGGCCGGCCAGGCAATCAGGGCGACCAGACAGACGACCCCCATGACGATGGCCACCAACACCGCCGCCGAGCCCTTGTCCTTGGCCGCCTTGACGCTGGGATGGATGCCGGGCGAGACGAGGTCGCAAATGTCCTCTATGGCCGAATTGACGAGCTCGGTCAAAGGGACGAGCAAAAAGACGGCCACCAAGGCCGCTTTTTTCCATACCGGCCACGGGACAAAGGCCATGACAATGAGCAGAATGATGAGAGCGATAAGCTCAAGCCGAATGGATTCTTCCTTCTTGAAGGCCAACTTAAGCCCGCTCAAGGAATACTTCATGGCAGAAACGACCCGATTTGGCACATTAGATAAAGTTTTAAGCATAATTATCGCTTATTGTCTCCCAACGGACGGCTACCCAGCCCCCCGTTCCCAAGGATGATATGGGTGTCATTCATTAGGCTTTATATCATGTTTTTGGGCGCGTTTCGACTCTTTGGCCCGACCAATCCCCACGCCGTCCCCCAAAAAACCCCAGCCCCGCCTGCCCAATGGCCCCTTATCGCTTCCCCCATGACTGCCATCCATAACGTAATTGCGTACAAAGTACATAACGTGTCATTAATTGAGCGGTAGAAATTTTTCTTGAAAAATAACTTGCGTTTGATTAAAATTACAAGCGACTTTGGCAAATTAATTGTTAAAGCCTTACCGCTGACCAGACCCCCACCCACCCGGTCAGGCCAGTTTCATTGATGGGCCCTGGCAGGCAAAACACCGCCCCGTCGCCTGTTTAACCCCAACGGGCCGGCCAACCCGTCATGCTTTGGTATTGCCAAGACACGCAAAATCCTCTAAAGTGATCATATTAATTTCGAAAGGCCCACGTTCATGAAAAAGTACCTCTTTTCCCTTTTCGTATTTGGATACCTAATTTTGTTTCCAAGTATATCCTTCGCCTATCTGGATCCAGGCACGACTAGCTTGGTTTTGCAAATCTTAGGCGCCGTTTTCATTAGCTCCATGTTTTTTATCAAATCCATCTTTAGAAAAGTTACTGGATTTTGTAAAAAATTCACCGGCAAGCTCAAAAAAGAAGATAGTATATAACATCTATACGATTTAGCTACCAGTTTAGTAAAATCGTATCGCATACGATTTTATAACGCCCTAACTCTACTATCTCCGACAAAAATACCCATAATAAGCATAAATAATGCCACCCAGCCGCATTATTTATGCTTATTAATTCTATACACTATACAAACATTCCGTTTTTCACACATCTACATGCAAACTTAAATCTATCCAAGCAATACCGTAATCCGTTTGAGGCTATTTAATGCTTGATTTCTTCCTCGTACATAAAACCATCCCGCCAATCCTGATAATCTTATCGCTCGTCGCCCACGTATACCTCTTCCACGCCTTCCTCAAAAAAAACATAAGTTCCGCCAAAATCGCCAAAATTATATTTGGCATCCTTATCCTAGTCTCTTTTACCCTATCGTTATATACACGGATCTATGTATATATAGTTTTATATCTAACGGCGGCAACCATAACCTATATTTTATTGGCCAAAAAATTTAAGGGCCCATCCCAAGACCCGGCCCTCGCCAAGTTGAAATCGCGAAAAGAAAAAGAAGACCTGCGAAGATTCAACGCCGTCCTCGAGTCCGCGGGAAAGAAGCTCCTCTTTTATTCCGAGAAAAGCGGCTACTTTAAATATTTCGAGGATTATATCGATTACATTCTTGCCAATTCCGATATTACCATTCATTACATAACGAGCGATTATTCTGACAAGATATTTGACCTTAATAACCCAAAGCTTATACCATATTATATCGGCGAAAAGAAACTTATTTTCGTAATGATGAAACTTAACGTCGATATCTGCGTCATGACCATGACCGATTTACAAAATTTTCACATCAAGCGCTCCTTGGTTAGGGATGACATAGAATATATCTACGTTTTCCATGCGCCTTTAAGCTTTTTGACCACGGTTCGCCATAAGGCCTTGGACCATTACGACACGATATTTTCCACCGGTAAGTACCACGATCTGGAGATTAGGGAAAGCGAGAAATTATACGACCTGAAGCCGAAAAAAATTATACGAACGGGTTACGGCGTCATCGAGAAAATGAGAAAACGGTATCAGGATAATTTCGCGACTTACAATTCCGAAAAGCCGAAAAAAATTATTTTGATAGCCCCTTCCTGGTCCGAGGACAATATCTTGGATAGCTGCCTGCCGGACCTCCTGGGGGCCCTCATGTACAAAGGCTGGCAAATCATAGTCCGCCCGCATCCCGAGTACGTCAAGCGCTTTCCCGACCGCTGGGCCGCCATCCAGGCCCGCCACGCCGACCAACCGCCAGGGGAACTCCTCCTCGATTCCGATTTTTCCGCGACCGAGACCATTTACTTCGCCGATACCGTCATCTCCGACTGGTCCTGGATCTCCTACGAGTACGCCATCGCCGTCCTGAAGCCGGTCCTTTTCATCAATACCGAGATGAAAATCATAAACCCCCATTGGGATAAAATCCCCCTAGAACCCCTGAACGTGAAGCTCCGATCCGAGATCGGCATCCAGCTCGGGAAAAGCGAGATCAAAGACAAGGCCGAGGCCAGCGTTCGCGCCCTCCTTGCCGACGGGACCGCCTGGCGGGAAAAGATCGAGCGCATCCAAAACGAGTACCTGTACGATTTCGGCCACGGCGGGGAGGCCGGCGGCAAGTATATTATTTCCCGCCTGGAAGGCGACCCCCGCTAACCCCAAAGGCGCCCAATCCCCCCCCGGCCCGCCCCCCGGCCCGCCCGCCGGCCCGCCCGACGGCCCGTCGGGCGGGCCGTCTGGGGGGCCCTGTACAACGTAAATGAAACCGGATATCATTATTTCCGGCCCCGGCGGCCCAATTCGCTGACCGGTTTTCCCTTTCCCGACCAAAAGGCACCCTGACATACCCATGAAAGCGGATCTTTTTATCAAAACCCTCTCGGAATCGGCCGGCGTCAGCTTGTTTACCGGCGTCCCCGATTCCCTTTTGGGCCCTTTTTGCGACTGCCTGCGGGCGGAAGACGCCCCCGTATCCCACCTGACGGCCCCCAACGAGGGCAGCGCCGTGGCCATCGCCTGCGGCCACCACCTGGCGACCGACCGACTCGCCTGCGTCTACATGCAAAACAGCGGCATCGGTAACGCCGTCAACCCCATCCTGTCCCTGGCCCACCCGGACGTTTACGGCATACCCCTATTGTTGGTGGTGGGCTGGCGCGGCGCCCCCGGCCAAAAGGACGAGCCCCAGCACGCGGCCCAGGGGCGCCTTACGGTAAGGCTCCTCGAAAGCCTCGAGCTGACGGTCCATGCTTTCGGCCCCCAAACCACCCTCGATGAACTCAAGGCCTGGCTCGCCGACAGCCGGAAACTCTTCGCCCAGGGCCGCTCGGTGGCTTTGGTGGTGGAAAAGGGCGCGATCGAGCCCTCCGGCCCAAGCGCCCCCCATAATCCCTACGAATTGCCCCGGGAAGAGGCCATCGGAACCGTCCTTGAGGCCGCGGCCCCGGACGATTTGTTCGTCTCGACCACCGGCAAGATCTCCCGCGAGCTTTTCGAGCTCCGCAAGGCCAGGGGCGAGGAAAACCGCGACTTTCTGACCGTCGGCTCCATGGGCCACTCATCCATGATCGCCCTGGCCGTGGCCTTGCGAACCCCCCGCCGCGTATGGTGCCTTGACGGCGACGGGGCCTTTTTGATGCACATGGGCGGCGCGGCCCTGATCGGCCGCCTCGGGCCCAAGAATCTCGTCCACGTGGCCCTGGACAACGCCGCCCACGATTCCGTCGGCGGGATGCCCACCGCCGCGCCCGGCGCCGACATCGCCGCCATCGCCACCGCCTCCGGCTACGGGCGGGCCTTTTCGGTGACGGACAGGGAGGGCCTCGCCAAGGCCCTCTCCCTGGCCCTCGCCTCGGACGGGCCCACCATGATCGCCGCCAAGGTCGCCCTGGGCTCGCGCCCGGACCTGGGCCGGCCGACCCTCACCCCTCGCCAGAACAAAGAGAACTTCATGAAGTTAATTAAGCCCTAGCGTATATTAATTTCCAACCTACATACACGCTATTATCCATCCATATTGGACTTAAGGCTGCCTTTTATGCTGGCCCTCCTACTCAACTCTGGCCTGGGCTCCCGGATGGGCGAGAGCTCAGCCTCGCGGCCAAAATGCCTCACCCCCCTGGCCTCGGGTGAGACCATCCTCGGCCGCCAGATGCGCCTCCTCCTTTCCGCCGGTGTGGACAGCTTCGTCATCACCACCGGCCCCTTCCCCGATCTCATCGAAAACGAGGTCGCGACCGTGGCCCCCACGGCCAAGGTCATCTACGTCCCAAACCCCCTCTACCAAACGACGAATTATATCTACTCGATTTATTTGGCTAAGGACCACTTGGTTCATGATATGTTGTTGCTGCACGGCGATCTCGTCTTCGACGAAAAGCTCCTGCCCGAAACCCTAAAGTCCGCCGCCAGCGTCGTCACCGTCTTCCCCGAGGTCTCGACCATGAACAAGGACTTCAAGGCCCTGACCGACGGGACCAAGGTCACGGCCATCGGGACGGCCCTTTTCGAAAACTCCGTCTCCCTCCAGCCCCTCTATCTCCTTCGCCTAAACGATTGGCGGGTCTGGCTCGGCGAAATCGAGCGCTTCGTGGCCGGGGGCAAGGTCACCGTTTACGCCGAGAACGCCTTTAACGAGATAAGCTCCCACTGCGCCCTTTTGCCCCTCCCCGTCCTCGGCGAGCGCTGCCTTGAGATCGACGACCAAAACGACCTCGCCAGGGCCAACCTCCTGATTTCGCGCTGGGAGACGGGTCAATGACGTACCCCTGACCAACTACCGCCAACCGAATATTCGGTTGGCGACAAACTAACCAAATATCACAACTTGGCGATAAGCTATCCATCAAACAACAGGTAAAGTGAAGGGAAATGACTGAAAAGACCGTTTTTATGAGCTTCAGCTCGGACATCATCCACGGCGGCCACACCCGGATCATCCAAAGGGCGGCCAAATTGGGCAAACTGACCATCGGCGCCCTGACCGACGAGGCCATAGCCGGCTACAAGCGCTTCCCGCTCCTGACCCTGACCGAGCGGATGGAGATATTAAGGAACATAAACGGGGTGGGGGAGGTCGTGGTCCAGAAGACCCTGGCCGCCGAGGAAGAGCTTCGCCTTTTGAAGCCCGACTACGTGGTCCACGGGGATGACTGGCGCGCGGGGCCGCAGATGCCGGTGAGGGGGAAAATAATCGAGCTCCTCAAGGAATGGGGCGGGGAGCTCGTGGAGTATCCCTACAGCGCCGACCCGAATTTCTCGCGCCTGGAGGGGTTTGGCCAGGCCCAGATGTCCATGCCCGACTTTCGCCGCGGGCGGCTTAAGCGCCTGTTCGCCCTAAAGCCCCTGGTCACGGCCATAGAGGCCCATAACGGCCTGACGGGCCTCCTCGCGGAAAAGGTACGGATACCGAACGAGGACGGTAGCGTCCGGCAATTCGATGCCATGTGGCTCTCCTCGCTTTGCGACTCGACGGCCAAGGGCAAACCGGACATCGAGCTCGTCGACATGACCAGCCGCCTTCGCACCGTGGACGACATCATGGAGGTCACGACCAAGCCCATCGTTTTCGACGGCGACACGGGCGGCCTTAGCGAGCATTTCACCTGGCTCGTGCGTACCCTTGAGCGGGTGGGCGTTTCGGCCATAATTATCGAGGACAAAAAGGGCCTAAAGAAAAACTCCCTCCTGGGGGTCAGCGTGGTCCAGGAGCAGGACACCATCGAGGATTTCTCGGCCAAAATAAGGGCGGGCAAGCAGGCCCAGCTGACCAAGGAGCTCATGATCGTGGCCCGCATCGAGAGCCTGATCCTGGAGAAAGGCCATGACGACGCCCTCAAAAGGGCCGCGGCCTACCTGGAAGCGGGCGCCGATGGCATAATGATCCACAGCCGGCTTAAGAACCCCAGCGAAATATTTAAATTCTGCGAGGATTTTCGCAAGCTTGACGACCATACGCCCCTGGTCGTCGTCCCCACGTCGTTTTCTTCCGTGCGCGAGGAAGAGTTCCGGGACGCGGGCGTTAATTTGGTGATTTACGCCAACCATCTCTTAAGGAGCGCCTTCCCGGCCATGAAAAAGACGGCCGAGACCATCCTAAAGCACAGACGGGCCCTTGAGGCGGATGAGTTCTGCATGCCATTTCAGGAAATTATTACCCTTATCCCGGATATGTGACATGGATATCTCCAACGTTAAATTTCTATCGCTAGACGAATTAAAGAACGCTTTAGAGAACATCCCCTTTGAGGCCCCGTTAGTAATAATAAGCCAATCGGCCGAAAAACGCTGGAACCTATCCGACACCTTGCGAAAGGTAACAAGCTCGCGCCCAGGGGCCCGCCGCGTCGATGACCCGAGGCCCAACCCCACCCTTCGCGACATCGCCGGGCGCCTGTCCACCCCCCTTCGCCCGGACGGCATCGTGGCCATCGGCGGCGGGAGCGCCATCGACCTGGGCAAGGCCCTAAACGCCTTGCGCCACCTCGAAAGCCCCTCGGCCGGGGACATCCTCCAGGCCATGAAGGCCCGCGATTACGCCAAGGCCTTGCCCCTCATAGCCGTCCCCTCGACCTCCGGCACTGGCAGCGAGGTCACCGGCTGGGCCACCGTCTGGGACGACGAGAACCACCAAAAGTTTTCCGTCGATTCCCCCGACCTCGTCCCGGCCAGGGCCTGGATCGTGCCCGAGCTTACCCACGGCTCCCCCCTCCGCCTGACCCTGGCCACGGGCCTCGACGCCGTGAGCCACGCCTCCGAGGCTTACTGGGCCATGGCCACCGACCGCCTCTCCCAAAACCTCTCCCTGGCCGCCTTGCGCCTCCTGACCCGGTACCTCCCCCAAGCCCTCTCCGACCTCTCGGCCCCCAAACCGCGCCACGGCCTGGCCGAGGGCTCCCTCCTGGCCGGCCTGTCCTTTTCCCGCACCAGGACCACCGCCTGCCATTCCATCTCCTACCCCCTGACCTCCCTCTTTGGCCTTGAGCACGGCTTCGCCGCCGCCCTGACCCTGGGCCAGGTGGCCGAGATCAACTCCCGGCATGTGGACCTCACCGAGTTCCTCGAGGTCTTTGCCCCCCACGGCGGCGTCCAGGCCTGGCTGGACCGCACCTCCGAGCCCTTTCTGCCCCTGCGCCTCAGCTCCTTCGGGATTTCCGGTGGCGACGTCGATGGGGTCGCCTCCAAGGCCTCCACCCAGGGCCGCATGGACAATAACCCCGTCGCCCTTGACCTTGAGGCCATAAGGCAAATACTCAGTAACGTCCTATAGTTAGTCGCACTTTAACCGCGTTGCCGCTTAAAGTGAAAATTTTCCCCCTCCCGTCCCCTTGGCCTCCGGCCTCCCGCCTTCCCCGCCCGTCGCGCGACCCCGGCCCGACCGGCCCCGCCGGTCGCCTTCCGCCCACATTCGTGGATTTTCCCGGTTCATGCGGTCCCGATTTTGACGAAAAAATAGGACCGATAAAATCGGTCCCTCAATTGGCAAGACATGTTAACTGTTTTTACTATCCCATGGCAAGTTTTCATGTGACTTAATTCGTTTATAAATTTTTTTAAAATTATTTGTGACGGTTCTGTGATTTTTTGTCGATAAAAAAAGACAATAGCAGATAAAACCTTGTCATGGGATCGTCAAGGTCGAGTCCCAACAGTGACTCGATTCGCTGGACCCGATACACCAGGGAATTGCGGTGGATATTGAGGGCCGCCGAGCTTTTGACCCAACTCCTTTCATGCAGCAAAAACTTGAAAAGCGTCTCGTACAGGTCGCCATTGGTTTCCCGGTCATATTCCCTTAATTTGCCCAGGGCCGGATGGGTCAGTCGCATGGCGGCGTTGTGCTCGATCAGGCTGCTTGTCAGATAATCCAGGGCGTAATCCTCGCACCTGTAAACGCCTGGCTTGCGGGCCGCTTTATCCAGGGCGAACAGGGCCTGCCTGTACCAAACGGGAATGTCGTAAAAACTGAAAAAAGGCAAGGATATGCCTATGGTATAGTAAGACTTATCATGATCCCTTTGTCTCAGGATCAGGTCCGTCACTTTTGGCGTGACACCGGTCATGGCCAATATCACGGCGTCATTGTCGTACATGATTGGGAGGCAGGAAAAATCCTGTTTTCTCAACGAATCGATCAGGCTGTTCATGTGTAGCTTTTCCAGCCGGAAATAATTCCTGACGACCAACAGCTGCCAAGGCGGGCGGAATTGCCCGGCCAGCCGCGTCAGATAGTCGTCATCCACTTCCCGGCCGGTCAAGAGATTGTTCAGGATTGCCGATTTGGGCAGGACGGAACTGTTCTCGTCGTTTTTTTTGATGGCGAAACCGGCTATCCGGCAAAATTCCCGGGCCAGTTGCCGGTGGCCTGGATGAAAAGGCGTCTCGTTTTCCCAAACGCTAAGCGACCCCATCACCTCGCTTTCCTCGCCCAAAAAGGCGCCGATATTTTTTTTGCCGCTGGGCATGAAATATTCAACCGGCTCGAAAGTCCAAGCCATCACGCTCTCGCCTTTGGCCGTTTCCAAGGGTTTGCTGAGGATTGAAATCGGGACGGCCCCGGTACGGTAAATCTCCGCCCACAGTTCGTCCAAGTCGTCAGGCCCGAAAACGGTTGACAAGCCTATCACCGAACCCACGGCATCGACCACGATGATCGGGTTCAGGAACACCTCATGGCTCACGTCGACCATCCGTTGAAAGTCCTTGGAATCGGCCGCATGTAAAAGTTCGGTTTCCCACTGCCTATAAAAATCAAATATATCGATTAACGCATTCAAAATGAGGATCGTGTCCACTATCTGAACGGATATGACGTCGTGGCCGTTGACCAGGGCCGTTTCGTCGAAAGAGCCGCTGCCAGGCAAAATTCTCGCGGCCGGCCCCACGGTCACGTGATTATCGTCAAAATCGTTGTCCTTGCCGGTGAACACCCTGAAACTCTCCAGGCGGGCCTCCCCGCCCGTTATGTTCAACTTTGGCCGAAAACGGCGTAGCCTGTCGGCGATCATCCACATGCTCAATTTCATCCGGTCACCACGCCAGTTTAGCTTAAAGTGTTGTATGATTCTCGCGAAAAACCCATGGCGGAAACCGCGATCGTTTGATTTTCCCTGCCTGGGCGGCGGCTTTTGGGTTGGGCTATCCTGAAGCCAAACCACGTTTTGCCCATGCGGCCTTGGTCGCCCATCTCCCCGGTCCGGGCGCCCAACCCGGACCGACGCGATGGGCGGGCATATCTCTTTCGCCAGGCGGTTGAAATATATAACGCCGGTGGTTGGCGACGGGACCGGCCAACCGGGGGCCTAAAAAGTCCCCTCGCGCCTGGGTGGAAAAACATCCAACCGGGACGGAAGGACCGTTCCGCGTTGACACCTCCTTGGCCGATAACAACCCTGAATAATTAATGATCCACCCGCAAGGGCCATCAAAGGCCAAAAAAGCCCTGGGTCAACCCCGTGAAAGCGTATCTGCGGGCTTTATCGCGGGGAACCTGGCATCCGGATAGCACCGGGTACCATTACGATGATAATACTGCGGCCTAATGGTTCCCAAAGTAAAAACCGTTGTTGTACGGTTAGCCCCAAAGGCCAATTTTCATCACTTATGTTTAGGGAAGCATGGGGTTGGGGGAGAGGCCAGGGAATAACGATGGCCATTGAACCCGGTTCCAGCCCCTTGCGGAGGCGGAACCGGGTATTTTAACCATGGCCAGGGTCACATTTTTACCACGGCTTTTATGACGCGCCCATTCTCCCCGTCTTCCATGGCCTCGTTTAGCTTGTCGAACGGGTAAAAGGTGACGATCTTGTCCAGGGGGAAACGACCTTGGCGATACAACGTGATCAGTCGCGGCAGGAATTCCTGGGGGACGCAATTGCCCTCGATGGCCCCTAAGATGGTTTTACCGCAGTTCATGAAATCGACGGCGTCCAGGTCGACCCTGGTCCCTTGGCCGGACGCCCCAAGGATCACCGCTTTGCCCCCGTTCTCCAGGCATTCGACCGACCGGGTCATTATGGACTGGACCGCGGTGGTATCCACGGCGTAGTTGACCCCCCGGCCATTGGTCAAGTCCTTGATGGCCTTGACCACGTCCGGCACCTTGGTGCTATTGATCGTATGGGTGGCGCCGACCTCTTTGGCGGTGGCCAGTTTTTTGTCATTGCGGCCCACGGCCACGATGGTGGTCGCCCCGCAGACCCTGGCGCCCATGATGGCGCTCAAGGCCACGGTGCCCATGCCGAAAGCCACGATGCTGTCGCCGGGCCTCACTTTAAAGACATTGATCACCGCGCCGGCGCCGGTCATGACCCCGCAGCCGAGGGGCCCAAGGTAATCCATGTCCTCGGTCGTATCCAGCTTTAGCACGTTTCGTTCGTTAGCCATGGCGTAAGTGGCGAAAGACGACTGGCCGAAGAAGTTCCCGTGGATCATCTCGCCGCCCTTGCTTAGGGGGGAGGTCCCGTCCAGCCTCGACCCGGCAAAATTCAGGCTCCAGAAGAGGTGGCACAGGCCATACTTGCCGTTCAGGCAGGCGGGGCATTTGCCGCAGGAATTTATCGTTAGCAGGACCGGATCGCCCGGCGCCACCGTGGTCACGCCGGAGCCGACTTTTTCCACGAAACCGGCGCCTTCATGGCCCAGGACGATGGGCTGGGGAACGGGATAAACCTGATCCCGCATGCCCATATCGGTATGGCAGACGCCGCAACTTTTGATCTTGACGACAATCTCGTTGGCCCTGGGTTCTTCAAGCTCCAGTTCCTCGAAAGATTGTGGCGCGTGTGGGGCACGGCAGACCGCTGCTTTGATTTTCATGGTACATACTCCTTATCGGTATTATTTTATGGGAAGGGAAAACAAGAGACCGGTGGGAGCCATGGTTCCCTCGCTTAAGTCGTAGCCCTCGGTCATTCGCCCACGGTGATTTAAAAAATCCGATTAAACCACCATATCGAAGCGGACTTACGGGCTACTCATTAATCGTTTGGACACGCATGCCATAATCGGTCGCAATTACCGTGCCGTGGCAAAAAACAAAATCCCCATCGCCATTGCTGGCCGCTTTCCATGTAACATGCCAATAAAACGACACAAAATTTAAGCGCCAATCATTCCTCGATGAATGCCGCTTAAACTTCTCCCTAAGGGAACGGTTCAGGGGAGTGACACCAAAGACCAATCGTAAGCCTATATTCGTAGCGTAATGGGACGGGAAAAGGGCCGCTTGTCCAAATCCGCGACACTTTTACGGCTTTTGGGGAAGGGAATCGCCCGGGGTCGTTCCTGTCAATTTTTTATTTCCGGGCCGGGGGCCGTGGGGGTGCCCGTGAACCCACCCGAGCCAAATCCACCAAAAGCCCCCGGCGATGTCGGTTGACCCAGATGGGAAAAAAAGTTGCCATTATCGTCGGCCAATAAACCGCATGGGGCTGCCGGGGACATTAAGGATATTTCAACTTGAGGGTATCGCCGCATGAAAGTGCCCATCGTTCAGTCCGGAAAACGATAAGTGGTTGTCATATAGGTGACGCCCAAAGTGCCTGGGCTCAACCGTAAACTTAAGCGACGCCCCTTCGTTTCTCTCGGCTTATCCGACGGCATATCCGGCGGCTTATCCGACGGCTTATCCGGCGGCTTATCCGGCGGCTTATCCGACGGCTTATACGTTGGGGGGGCGGGCACCCGGGCATGGAAACCCTCCCCGTCGATGGTCAGGCCGTATTCCCGGGGGCTCATCCCAAAGGGGCCCCCGTTCCATGGCGGTCAGCCAATGGCTTGGCTTTGATGCCTACGCTACCGGTATGGCCGCGTCGAGCCCGCTCCGTTTGACGGCTCGACACGTTATTGCTTGACGATTTCTTGAGGTCATGGCACAATAGTAATACCCATTAATCAAGTTCAAAGAATATC
>JAITKA010000108.1 GCA_031278635.1 Deltaproteobacteria bacterium
GGGCACCGAGGCACGCGATTATGGTCTACCCCCCGGCCGGCTTAGCCAAGCGCCGGCAAAGAAAACTTTTACCGTGGGCCGTTTTGGGGTATCATTTAATCGTGGCTCGGTGTATAACCATGAGCGACCATCCCACGTTATGGGCCCCCCGCCCAACAGGCTTTACCCTATGAACCCTGAACCCGACTCATCGACGCCCTTGGTCCCCAATGGGCGCTTTTTTGTTTGGCCGAATATATGCCCCGACGATCTGGAGCCCCCAAGGCCCTGCCATTACCTGACCTGGCCCGCCTGGGAGCGCTTTAGGATCGAAAGGCTGGGCCAGTCCCCGCCCGGCCCGAACCTCATCACCTTCGAGGTCGAGGATCCTCCCAATTTCCATGCCTCCCTCTCCACCCTTTTGGATCTCACCGGCGTCACCGATTTGAGCCAGGCCATGAGCCAATTGAACCGCCCGTTCCCTTTGATGCCCTTCGGGGACGGGGAAAACCCCAAGGCCCTTGAGGAGGCCATCAGGCGCGGCCCCGAGGGGGTCAAGGAACCCGATGGCCTGGTCCCGGCTGGCCTGGGGACCGACCCGGCCTATCTGCTGCTGTCCCTTTGGGCCTGCGCCCGGCACCTGTCCAGGCAGGCCGACGAGATACTTAACCAGGCCTTCGGGCAGCGGGACGCCCTTTTCCACGCCCTGACGGGCGGCGAGTACGAGGGGCAGCCCCTGACCAACAACCCGGCCTCGCCCTTCGAGCCCATGGATTTGTTCGGCGTCTTCTCGTCCTGGCTGCAGCTGGCCTCCCCGGGCCTCAAGGAAGGCGACTGGCTCTGGACGCCCCTGGAAAAGAACCGGGAGGAGGCGTCCGCCACCCTGGCGAGGTTCGGGTTTACGAAGGTCAGGATCTGGCCGGAAAGGAGCTCGCTGACCTAAGGGGGCCGCCGGGGGGCCACCCCCCCCAAAAGAAAAAACCCCCAAAGCGGTGAGGCCTTGGGGGCAAAACGCTCTCGTGGGGCCCAATCAGGCCAGCGCGGCCAGAAGGGCCCGCGCGGCGGCGGCGCACTCCTCGCGGCCCAGGGCCTCATCGACCTCGGCCATGAGGGCCAGGGCCTCCGGGTCAAGGCGGGGCTCAGCCGCCTGGCCGCCCAGCATCTCCAGGACCAGGTCCCTGGCCCCGTCCGGGTCGGAGGGGAGGATCTCGGAGAAGCGCCGCGTGAGGCTCTCCCGGGCGGGATCCGTCGGGTCCCCTGGCCTTGCCCTCTCACCGCCCACCGATTCCTTCCGCCCGTCGGCTTTGGCCCGCGGGGAGTGGAAGACGTTGGCCTTGGCCTTCTGGCCCTCGGCCTTGCGCCCGTAAATCACCCCGTCCCTTTCCTCCAAGCCCAATCCCCACACCTCCGGCCATATCTCCCCCGGCGCGGTCATGAGAATCCCGCCAGGGGCCAGCATGGAAACGATCCGCCTGGCCAGGGCCTTGACCTGATGGTCAGGGCAGTCAAAGGACATGCCCCGGCAAAAGATCACGCCGTAAACGGCCTGGTCCGCCTCGGGCGGCCCGTCGGGGGGTTCGGGCCCGGGCGCGGCCCCGGCGGCAGAATCGGGCGCCGCCTCGGCGGCAGGCTCCGGGGCCTGGTCGGGGATGGGCCCGTCCCCGGCCAGGTTGCGCTTGAGGAAGTTCACCGGGGGGCCCAG
Organism: Deltaproteobacteria bacterium; assembly: GCA_031278635.1. Taxonomy (GTDB): domain Bacteria; phylum Desulfobacterota; class Desulfarculia; order Adiutricales; family Adiutricaceae; genus JAIRNQ01. The sequence goes on from JAITKA010000108.1 coordinate 1,682, forward strand.
CTCGGCCTTGAAATGCCAGCCGGCCGCCCTCAGGGTGAACCAGCGCCTGGCCGACTCGGGGGTGAGCCACTCAAGGTCGTCCCTTTTGAAATTGGCCTCCCTGGCCCTGGCCAGGAGTTTTTCGCTCAGATCGAAGGCGTCTATGGACAGATCCCAGCCCTTGGCCGAAAGGCTTTGCCCGCGCAGGAACATGGAAAGGGAGTAGGCCTCGAAGCCGGGGCCGCAACCGGCCGACAGGACCCGGAGCTTGCGGTCGGTGGCCGTGATGGCCATCTCGGCCAGGAGGTCGGAGAGGAGGTCGAACTGGGCCGGGTAGCGAAAGAAGGAATCCTCGCGGCCGGAGTCGACCAGATCCCAGAGCTCGTCCCACTCGGCGGGGGAACGCCTCAGTATGGCCAGGTACTCGGCGGCGTTGGCCAGGATTTTGTCCCGTCTGGCCCTGGCCGCCCCAAGGAGGCGCCTTTGGCCCCTGGGGCTCCCGGCCCGCCAGAAAAACAGGCCCGCCTGCCGGATAAGCTCAAGCTCGCTCGCGTCCTCGCTGACCGGGCGGGGGCCGGCCGGGCCGGTTGGCCCGGGGGTAATGGTCTCGTCTTCGGTATCGGTCATCATCGTGGGGTTATCGGGCCTTTCGGGGGGGGCGGGACGGGATCCCCCCTTTCGAGGGGGCGGGAGAGGATCTCCCTGATTTCCCGCAGTTCCTGGCTTAGCTCTTGGATAAACTCTTTTTTTAGCCCAGCCCCCGCCGGGGCTTCCGGCTGGGGATCGGGCGCGGGGGCCGCCGCCTTGGGCGCCTTGGGCACGGGGGCGGGCGGCTTGGGCGCGGGGGCCCTGGGGGGCCCCGGGGCGGCCGCCTCGGCCCCGGTCGGGCCGGGGTCGGTTTTGTCAAGGTACTTGCGGGCCCCGGCCAGGGTGTAGCGCTCGTCGTAAAGGAGGCGCTTCAGTTCCCTGAATCGCTCGAGGTGCTCGGCGGTGTAGAGGTTTCGGTTCTGGTTTAGCTTGATGGGCTCAATCTCGGGGAATTTCGTCCTCCAGTAGCGAAGGACGTACTCCTCGATGTCCAGAAGGGCGGCGATGTCCCCCAGCTTGAAAAATACCTGGCTGGCGAGGGTTTTGTTGTCCGGGCGCATCAGGCGTCATCCTCGGGCGGCTCGCCCTGGCCGGGCGATCCGTGCTCGCTTTGCCACTCGGCCATGGCCGCCCTGAGGCTCTGGCTCATGGCGAAGGAGGGCCTGTTCTTGGCCGGGACGTTGGCGACCTTGCCGGTCTTGGGGTTGCGACCGGGCCGGGCCGGGGTCGGCCTGACCTGGAAGCTGCCCAAACCGGACAGGACGATGCGCTCCCCGTCCTCCAAGCACTTGGCCAGGACGTCCAGGAAGCGCTCCAATATCTCTTTGGCGTCCTTCCTGGAGATGGCCAGGCGATCGTGGAGAAGCTGGATGATTTCGGCCCTGGTGAGATCTCCCTCTTCCGCGCGTGTCAATTGAACTTCCCTCCCCGATGGGAACAGGTCCCCGAAAAGCCCCGGGGGCAAGGGGCCCGCCATGCCCCAGGGGGGTATGGCGCGAGGCGAGGCGAAAACCCTCCGGCGGCCTGGGGCGTCAGCTCCTAAGCTCGGCCGAAAAGAGGGTTTTTAGGCTCGCGACTATACCGTTAAAATACCCGTTTACTTCCTCGTCAGTCAAGGTCCTGGACATTTCCTGGAAAAACAGCCGCATGGCCAGGCTTTTTTTGCCGGCCGGGACCTTGTCGCCCTCGTAAAGGTCGAATATGGCCGCCTCGACCAACGGCAGGGAGCCATCGGCCTTCAGGGCGCCCAGGACCTCGGAGGCCGGGACGGTACGATCCAGGACCACGGCCAGATCCCGGATCACCCCGGGGTAGTTTGACCACTGCCGGAAAGCCGTGACCTTGTCGGCCGGGAAATCGTCGATGTCCATCTCGAGGGCGTAGACCCGCCCGGCGGCCTCCTTGAGGCCAAGCCTGTCGGCGGCCGGCCCCGACAACAGGCCCAGATGGCCGATGGGGCGCCCTTTGAGGGAGATAAGGCCGGACTGGGCCGGGTCGGCCCAGGGCGGGGTCTGGCCTGGGCCGCCGGAAAAGGCCAAATCAACCCCCAGGCCCTCGGCCACGAACTCGGCCAAACCCTTGGCGTCCCAGAAATCCACCTGGCGCCTGGGATCGTTCCATTGCCCGCTCCCCAGGTCCCCGGCCATCACCGCGGCCAGCCTTTGGCCCTCCAGGGGTTTGCCGCCGTCGGGGGCGGCCAGGAACACCGTCCCGACCTCGAAAATGGCCGCGTCCCGCTGGCCGTGGTACTGGTTCAGGCGCAGGGCGGCGAGGAGGCCCGGGAGCAGACTGGGCCTCAGGACCCCGTGCTCCTCGGAGAGGGGGTTTAGGACCGGGACCAGGCCGGACCGCCAGGGGTGATCCCCCGGGAGTCCGAGCAGGTCGATGAAATTCCGGTTGATGAAGGAAAAGGTCATGACCTCGCTGAGGCCAGCCCCGCACAAAATGGAGCGAAGCTTTTCCCTTAAACGGTACGGGGCCGGTGGCTCGGAGGCCGCCCTTGGCGGCTTGGGGAGGGTCGTGGGGAGGTTCTCGAAATCCAGGAGCCTTGAGACCTCCTCGAACAGATCCACCTCCCTCGTCAAATCCGGGCGCCAGGTCGGGAGCGAGGCCTCGTAAAGGCCGGGGCCGTTCGGGGCCAGCCCGACGCCTATGGCCCCCAGGACCCTTTCCATGTCGGCCATGGCGTGACGGGTGCCCAACAGGTCGTTACACTTCCGGCCCGAGAAGCTGACCTTCTTTGGCCCGATCGTTTTGGGGTAGCAGTCGAGCCGGCCCTTGGCCACCCGGCCCCCGGTCAGCTCGGCTATCATGGCCGCCGCCCGGTCCACGGCCACATGGCAGAGGTTGGGATCGAGCCCCCGCTCGAAGCGGTAGGAGGCGTCGGTCGAAAGGCCCAGCGAGCGCGAGGACCGGCGGATGGTCGCCTGGTTAAAGGAGGCCGCCTCCAGGAAAACGTCGGTGGTGGTCTCGTCGACCTCGGAGTTCTGGCCGCCCATGATCCCGCCCAGGCCGACCGCCCTCAGCTCGTCGCAAATCATGATGTTGCGCTCGGCCTTGAGGGTCCTGGCCTGCCCGTCCAGGGTCGTGAAGATCTCCCCGGCCGGGAAGACCTTGACAATGATCTTTGGGCCGGCCAGCTTGGCCAGATCGAAGGAGTGGAGGGGTATCCCTATCTCCAGCATGACGTAGTTGGTGACGTCGACTATGTTGTTGATGGGCCTGAGGCCGGCCGAGAGGAGCCTTTCGACCACGTAATCCGGGCTCGGGCCCGGGGAGGCCCCGTTTATGACCCTTCCCGTGTACCTGGGGCAGTGCACGGGGTCCTCTATGGCCACGCTGATCTGCCCGAAGGCCGACTCTTCCGACTCGGTCAGGGCAAACGACGGCTCCTTGAGGGGCCTGTCCAGGATGGCCGAGAGCTCCCTCGCGATGCCCATGATGGACAGGGCGTCGCCCCTGTTCGGGGTCACGCTTATTTCCAGGACCAAATCGGACTTGCCCAAAAACCCCGACAGCGGCGTCCCCGGTTCCACGCCCGTAAGGGGCATGACCCTGCTGGCGTCGGAAGAGAGGCCCAGCTCATACTCGGATACCAGCATGCCCTGGGAGGAGATCCCGGAAATGACCCTTTCCTTGACCGGGCCAAAGGGCAATTCCGTCCCCACCAGGGCCAGTGGGTATTCGAGGCCCAGACCGACCAAAGGGTCGCCGCAAAGGACCTGAAACGTCCCCCTGTCGCCGGCCGAAAGGAGCAAAAGCCTAAGGGCCCCGCCGAGGTCCTTGATTTTGGTGACCTTGGCCGCCACCACCGTTTGGAGGTAAGAGTAGCGATCCTTCAGGGCCTCGACCTCAAAACCGGCCATGGTCAGCCTGTTGGCCACCTCGGCCGGCCCAAGGCCGCTCAAATCGACGTATTCTCCCAGCCAGGCTAACGAAGCCAGCATATGTCCTTCCTTCTCCCGTCCCCGGTTTTACCGCGGCCCGCAGGCCGCGGATAACGGTCGGCCGCCTTGGCTAGGCCCGCCCGGGGCCCGCCAAATCATTGGCGTAAATGGTTTGGCCGTTGGTAAATATGTTAACAAACATTTAGGTAGTTTGCAAACAATCGAGCTAATGCCCCGGTTTCCGGCCCCCAGTCTAAATTCATAGGGCAATTTTTCTATAAAAATATACCGCTTGTTATGCCTTTTGGGGGACTGATTTACACATCCGGGCCGGACCGGCTCACTTGCCCATGGCCGCGGCCATGGCCCGCCCGTTATTTTTGGCCCCGTTGCCGTTGCCGTTACCGTTGACGTTACCGTTACCCAGCTTGACGTCCTTGACGGCGGCGACCGAGTAGAGGCGGTTAACGGCGTTGACGTAAGCCCTGACGCTGGCCTTGATCACGTCGGTCGAGGCCCCGTTGCCCTGGGCCTTGAGGCCGTTCATGGACAGGACCACCTGGGCCTCGCCCAGGGCGTTGGAACGCTCCGAGGTGGCCTTGATGCTGAAGGACTCGAGCTTGGGGTCGATGCCGATGATCCGTTTAATGGCCGAGTAGGCCGCGTCCACGGGGCCGTTCCCGGTGGCGGCGTCCTTGAGCTCGACGTCGTCCCGGGTCAGGACGATGGTCGCCGTGGTCATGCCCGGGCCCACGAAAACGGTGTACTCTTTCAGCTGGTAACGGAACTCGGGCTTGGCCGAGAAGACCTCGTCGGCCACGATGGCCTCGATGTCCGCGTCGGTGGCCTCCTTTTTCTCGTCGCACAGCTTCTTGAATATCTCGAAGGCCTTGGTCAGCTGGATGTCGTCCAGGTTATAGCCCATGGACTCCAGCCTGTCCTTGAAGGCGTGGCGCCCGGAGTGCTTGCCCAGGACCATGACCGCAGGGGTGCAGCCCACGTCCTCGGCCTTGATGATCTCGTAGGTCTCCCTGTTGATCAGCACGCCATGCTGGTGGACCCCGGCCTCGTGGGCGAAGGCGTTGGCCCCGACGACGGCCTTGTTCGGGGGGACGAAAACGCCCGAGAGCCTGGAGACCAGGCGGCTCACCGGGTAGAGGCGCTTGGTGTCGATGTTTGTCTGCAGCTTGTAGTGCTCCGAGCGGGTCTTGAGGCCCATGACCACCTCCTCGATGGCCGCGTTCCCGCCGCGCTCGCCCATGCCGTTGATGGTGCCCTCGACCTGCCTGACGCCGGCCCTGACCCCGGCCAGGGAGTTGGCCGTGGCCAGCCCCAGGTCGTTATGGGTGTGGACCGAGTAGATGACGTTATCCGGGGCGTTGACCTCCCCGATGATGGTCCGGCAGAGCTTCTGGAACTCCTCGGGCAGGGCGTAGCCGACCGTGTCGGGGATGTTCAGGATGGTGGCCCCGGACTCCACGGCTATCTTGAAAACCTTGATCAGGAATTCCACGTCCGAGCGGCTGGCGTCCTCGGCGGAGAACTCGACCTCGGATACCAACGACCTGGCCAGGCTCACCCCCGAGCGGCACTCGGCCATGACCTCCTCGGGGGTCATGTTCAGCTTGTATTCCATGTGTATGGGGCTGGTGGCCAGAAACACGTGGAGCCTGGGGTTTTCCGCCGGGGCCAAGGCCTGGGCCGCGGCCCTGATGTCGCCTTCCTTGGTCCTGGCCAGTCCGCAAACCGTTACTTTCTTAATCTCCCGGGAAATGGCCTGCACGCAACTGAAATCGCCCGGGCTGGAGGCCGGGAAGCCCGCCTCTATGACGTCCATGCGCATTTTCTCGAGCTGCTTGGCAATCTGCAGCTTCTCGGCCACGTTCAGGTTGACGCCGGCGGCTTGCTCGCCATCCCTCAAGGTGGTGTCAAAAAAATACACCCTATTTTGATCAAACATAAGGATTTCCTCCCAAAGGTTCGCCCCGTCCCACGGGGCCGCCCGAGCGGCCCCAACCCGATAGCGGGGCTTAGAAAATAAAAAGGCCGGGAAAACCCGGCCTAAAGGAATGACTTAAACCGCACTAGGCTTCAAGCGCACCCTCCCAGGCCGGACAACCGGTTAAGGCTAAGTAGCAAGCTAAGAAGGAGCGGGGAGAACCCGGCCCCGACCAAACCAGTCAACGGTAAAGCGTTTTGATCGACCCTAATCATTGACATACCCTAAATCGCCCTTGGCGGGCTAAACGGCCCCGGCGGCCCCGGCGCCCCGGCGCCTCGGTAAAAAGCCCCAAGCCTCGCCTATTTCGGCAAGCCCGCCCAGGCCAAACGCGGCCTGGGGGCCAGCCTTAGAAAAATTCTAAGGCAATCTACCAAAAAAATATCAAAAAAGCAAGAAAAAAATCGCCTAGCCCCCCAAAAGGGCTTTTTTAAGGCTCCTGGGGGGCGCCTTGGCCCCGGTGGCCGCGAAGGCGGCCACGAAGTCCGGATAATCCCAGGCCGAAAGGCCCGGGCAGACATCCTTGGCCTCGAAAAAAGCCCCCGGGGAACCCAAGGGCGCCCAATAGAAGGGCCAAGTCCGGCAGGATAGGGGTTTGTGCCCATGAATCCGGCAGGCCCTGAGCCCGGGCTCGAAAAAGGCGCACGCGCCGTCCGGCCCAACCTTTACGGCCCAGAGCCGGCCGTCCCTCTCCAGGTAGGCCCCGGTCAAGTCCCCGGGGCCCAGTCCCGGCACCCTTGCCAAACTTTCCCTCTGGCCGTCGGTCAGCCAGACCCCGCCCCGGCCGCGGCAACACCGGCCGCACCTCTGGCAGACGAAGCCCGCCCCGCCGGCCGGGCCCGGCGGGTTATCGCTCACCGCGCCTGGAAAAGGGCAGGAGCGAGGATCTCCTCCCGTTGTAGCGGTCCGGATCGTAGTGCTTGCCCACCTCGACCAACGACAGCCGCTCGATGGCCTGCTTGAGGGAGACCGAGGTGAACTGGCCATCCCGGTAAGCGACCATCCGGCCAAAATCCTCCTCGAGAATCAGATCCACCGCGGCGATGCCAAAATACCGGCCCATGAGCCTGTCCCTGGCCGAGGGGTTCCCGCCCCTCTGGATGTGGCTCAGGACCACGTGGCGGGTCTCGAACCCGGTCAGCTCCTCGAGCCGCTTGGACAGCGTCTCGCCGATGCCCCCCAGGACCTTATGGCCGAAACTATCGACCTTGTCGGAGAGGTAAACCTCCTCCTGGCCCTTGATTTTGGCCCCCTCAGAGATGACCACGATATCGTAGCGGACCCCGGCCTGACGCCGCTTATCCAACAACGCGGCGACTTTCTCCACGTCGAAGGCGTACTCGGGGATCAGGATGACGTGGGCCCCCGCCGCCTGGCCGCCCTCCAGGGCCAACCAGCCCGCGTGGCGCCCCATGACCTCGACCACGAAAAGCCTGTTGTGGCTCCCCGCCGTGGTCCTTAGGCGATCGACCTCCTCGGTTATGACGTTTAGGGCCGTGTCGTAACCCAGGGTGTAATCGGTGCCGCTAAGGTCCCGGTCGATGGTTTTCGGTATGCCCACCACCTTTTGGCCCAAATCGTGGTACAGCCTGTAGGCCACCGACAGCGTGTCCTCCCCGCCTATGGCCACCAAGGCGTCAAGGCCCAAAGATTTTATGTTCTCCACGCACTGCCCGCCCTTGTCGATTTTGGGGTTAAAGGGGTTGGTCCTCGAACTCCCCAATATCGTCCCGCCCTGGCGATCCCAGGTCCGCACCGACAACTCGTCGAGCCGCGTGATCCACTTTTTCATCGAATCCGTGTCGCTTGGCGCGACCTCGATGAGTCCCCGCCAACCCTCGCGTACACCGTACACCTCCAACTGCTGGCCGCTGTGATAGGCCAGGTTGGGGTCGGTGGCCGTTTTGGTCACCCATTTAATCGCGCTGTTTAAGCCGGCGCAATCGCCGCCGCCTGTCAATACGCCAATCCTGCGAACCATAAATAGCCTCCTCAGACTAAATAGCTTTTGAGTCCTTCGTCCATCGCCGGTACCGGAAACCTAAAAAATAGCCATAAAATAACCCGTTAACGAAAAGCCAAACGACCGACGGCCATCCTTGGTTCGAAAACCCCCAATCGCCTAATCGTTTAATCCGTTTAACTTCGATAATTTACCTAAACGTCCCTATCGGCCTTAACCGCGGCCCCATTCGCTTCCAAGGTAAAATGGCCCTTTTCGCCGCCAAGAAAACGGCGGTTCCCCCAAAGGACCTCCATCATAACACATTTTCTAATCTTCTACATACAAGCATTTTTATGGTAGCGAAAAATATTTTTATCAAATAAAGCGCAGAGGTAAAACCAAAAACCAACCCTCTTTTACGCAATACAAATTAATATATCATTGTTATATTACTTATATCATTCTAATCCATTAAATTACAGCTTAAATGATAACTAATTTCCATCACGCCGTAACCAAACACCTCGGCCAAACCGCCCCCGTTCCCAAGCCTTGCCCGTGGCCCCTTCCCGCTCCCGCAAAACCCCCATCTTTCCCCACCGTCTTTCTTAACTATCGTAATTTATTAACAAAATTTTTCATCGCCCTATCGATTTTCGCCCTTTTCCACGCCTGTCAAGCGCCCAAATAAGGGGCTGTTGGGAATTTTGACAAAAAAATAACCAATTCCCCCCTATGGCGTCCTCTAAGTAAATATTGAGATTTTTTGTAAAGTAAAGTACAATGCCGTATTGTTACGCTGGCAGTCGGCCCACGGGCTGACGATCCCAAACGTTTCCAAGTTCACGGTCCGGCCCCGATGCGTCAACGAAAGGTCAAAAAGCGCCTTCGCTTGCCAAACCCCTTCGATAACGGGCTAAAATTATTGGATAAACCTTTCCCTTTGCATCGATTTCGAGGTTTTCGGCTAGAGATCGACATTAGTTTGCCGCCAAATGGCGACCCAATGAAAGGGCCCGCTGCCTTCAAAAGCATTCAGGCTCAAATTCCCATTTTTTTCTTGAACGCGACAAGAATATTGTTTATGATATCAATAGTATGGCCTCGGGAGGTGGGAAAATCTTAAAAAGTTCATTATAAACTTAGAAACTGTTTCTTATAGCCTCTTAATTATAGACGCAAATTTTTAATCGATATGGTATACGCCGGTTTACGAAATCGCATATGCGTAAATCCATATCATATTTAAAAAAATTTCACTGTTTTAAAATGACTCAATCGCTTGTTGTCCTTTTTGAGAAATAACCTATTTTTTAGTTTTATCATGGCCTTTAAATCACAAAAAAACTTGAAGCTCCCATAACCCCATAACCCCATAACCCCGGCCCAAGCCGGTTGGCCATAGCCAACGGGCCCCAAGCCTTTACCCCCAAACCGGAAGAGAACCCTCGCCAGTGCGGAAATCAAAACCTAAGCCAAAAACGAAGCCCCAGGCTTTACCTTTCGGCCCAACCCCCACGATTGTTTTCAGGGCCAAAACCAAACGGCCCCTGAAAAAGGTCTTGGCCCAACTTTGCAAAGGAACCACCATGGATTTATCATGCCTAAAATTCGAGAAGTGCGGCCTTGAATTCTTGTCATGCTCTTACCCGGAACCCGGCGTCCCCTTCGGGGCCGTTTGCGTTTCGCCCAGCCCGTATCCCGTTTTTGATATGCCCCAAGACCAGCCCCAAGAATTCTGGAATTTTTTTGACCAAAATGGCCAGCTAACCTTACCTAGAAAAACTAGAAAGTGGCGTACAAACTTCCTTAAAGACACTCTTTTTTATGACTTTATCCCAGTAAAAACCCTTACAGTCAGAACCACACACGATTTGATTTTTCCGAATACGTTTAAAGCCAACCCAAAGCCTCTTAAAACTACCTTCCGGCGACTAAGCAATCCCCCCTCCCCCAAGCCAACCGCGAGCCCTAAGGCATTCAGGGCCATGGCCAGCGCTTTACCGGCCAGGATCGGGGGTTTATCATGAAAATCCCCCCTTCCCCCAAGTACGACCTCCAAGCCAGGGTCGTCGCCAATGCCTTAAACAAAAACCCCACCGCCTTAACCGAGGTGCAAAGGACCGATATATTATTTAGGTTCTTCAAAAATAGAACCCTCTACATGCCGGTTGACTTCCTGCAGTCCCTCGTAAGCAACGTGACCGCCGACGAGGCCCTGTTAATGACCCAGCCTGGGGTCTTCGGGAGCATTCCCGAACGCCCGATTGACAACCTTTACCCGTATGACACCGCCATTTTTAGCGATGGCGATCTCTGCGCGATTTTCCTGGCCTACAGGTTTCAGCGCACAAAGGAATCCTTCTACGGCAAGCCCGTGCCGTCCGCGGTTCTCTTTAATCGCTTTCAATCCTTGCCCGGCTTAACGATCTCGTATAACCAACTGGCGCCCCACTCCCAGATAACGATTTCCGGCAATGACGTGCCCCACATATGCCTGGCGTTCGCCATCGAGGCCGCCGCCAAGGCCTCAATCTTGTCGAAAGTGCGCGGGAACGGGAAATTCCCGCCCACGCCCCTGGGCCTGAACGAAATCCCCGGCCCCGAGGATGGGCCTCGCCCGGACTATCCCGTCGATCTTGACGAGCTTGACGTTTACTCCTCCAATTTGCTTATCCATTACTGGACGGTGAACGGTTTTCCGAACAACCAACCCCATTGCTTGCCTCGATGGGCCAATAACTATAGAATAATCCAAGCTAAGTTCAAAAAATTAAACTATCATACCACTTCTGTCGTATACCATTTTATCGTTCCGCCAAGAAACGCCCAGTCACAACTGGATTTGTTTCAACCGTATGCTTTGGAACCCTACGGCAAGAAAAGTGAATTCTCCAATCACATCCAAGCTCCCCTGTCCTACGCTTTTGACATCGAATTCGACGAACCGACTTCCACCGAGGATTCAGGGGAAAGCCTGGACGTTTCGCCCCCCGACGAACCCGAGGCCGTTTCCGACGGTCCCGAAAGCGGTAAAGGCGTGGCTAAGGACCCTGACGGCTCAGGCGAGGCCACTTCCGACGACGACGGTTCGGCTGCCGCGCCAAAATCCGAGGGTGACAAAATCACCCATAAGACCACGATCGTTACCATAACCGCTTCCCAACCTAGCGGCGTCCGGAAAGTCACCGTCAAAAGGACAAGATATAGAAAGTTTTTACGTGTGGGGATCGCCAAGAGAGCTCTATCCGCACAATACTATACGCTAAAAAAAGAATTTTTAGGAAACGTTGACAAATACGAGGATTTAGAGCGTAAGTATCTAGAAATAAATGATACGCTCAAATCCATCGTTACTGAACGTAACTCATTACGTGACGAACGCCAGTCTCTTTCTGATCAATTAATGAACATTAGCATATTAAAGACAGATTTAGAGGCCAGGATGAACCCCCTCATTGACCAATTGGCTGCCAGAGAAATCGAAATGGAGGAGCTGCAATTTAATAACAAGACCCTCTCCGACAAGATCGATGAGCTGACTTTCATCCTTGAGGATCTAAAGCGCGACCCGGACGACATAATTCTCGAGAACCTCGAGCTTAAACAGGCCTTGGATGAAAGCAACCTCAAATCCAACGACCTTCAGGCCCAGCTTTCCGCCCGGACTTTGGCCCTAAACGACGCCAACCAGTCGCTCCAAGAGGCCACCGGGGAGCTCCACCGGCTAAAATCCGATCTCAAAAACTCCGGCGAGTGGATTTATCCCGAGAATTTGCACGACGTGGTCAAGGCCGGGGAACACTACTTCAGCTCCAAACTCGTCTTCCATGAACGGGTCAGCCAGTCCATCCAATCCTTTGCCGCGGCCGAATCGGACAAAAAATACCGCATCGTCCAGGAAGCGGTAAAAATGATAAAAGCCTTGGCCGAAACCATGCACAAACTGAAGTTCGAGGACAACAACTTCCAAGACTTTACCAACCTGACCGGCATCCCCTTCTCCATGACCGAGCACAAGCTCACCAAGCGCGAAAGGGAAATCGAAAAGTCCCGAACCTGCAAGTACAACGGCGAGACGATTATCTTCTACCCCCATCTGAAGTCCTCCATCCAGGGGACCGAACTAAGGGTCCACTTCCAGTTTCTCGAAGAGGACCGTAAAATCTTGATTTGCCACGTCGGGGGACACCTCCCCACCGCCGGTACCAGCAAAATCAACTAAGCGCGCCATCCCCACCCTGGCCCTTTACGCCCCAACCCATACGAGCGTATATCGTTATTCCCCAACGGTATACGCTCTTTCCGTCCCACCCCCAGCGCCCCAAAATGGCCCCTTGACACAAACGACTCCCTGATGTAAGTTTATAGCCGCAAAATATCGGCTTGAGCCCATCCCCTTGCCTTTGGGCCCCCAATAAGCCACAATAAACCAGCGAGCCCAAGGAACCCACCCCCACACGCGTGCCGTTCCCAACCCTTTGGCTAACCGATAACCAGCCTTTCGCCGGCGTAGCTCAGTGGCAGAGCAGCTGATTCGTAATCAGCAGGTCAAGGGTTCGACTCCCTTTGCCGGCTCCAGTAATTTCAA
>JAITKA010000149.1 GCA_031278635.1 Deltaproteobacteria bacterium
CCACGCCATGAGCAACGACCGCCAGCTAAGCCTGGACGCCGGCATGAACGATCACGTCAACAAGCCCATAAACGTGAACGAGCTTTTCCAGACCCTGGTCAAGTGGATTCCGGCCAAGAATAAGCCAGAGTCCGACACCAAAAAGGCCGCCGCCGGCAACTAAAAGCCCCCCCACAAAACCCGCCCAAAAACGAAAAAACCATGAGACGTCGTCTGTAAAGGCGACGTCTCATGGCAAATCATCAACGTTTATTCTAAAAAGTCAAAAAAGCGTCTGAACTTTAAATTTTGGCTTCAAATGTATTTGGCGCTATGGCCCTTCGTTTTGCCCCACAAGCGGCATGATTGCCATGGTTTTTTTCCCCTGGTTTTTTTGCTATAACTTTCATTGCAATAATTGGGTGCTTATTAATGTAATTAGAGTATCTTTTTGCTGTTTTCAAATTCTAAGTTAAGATATAGGCAATTATTAAATCTTTTTTAAATTATTTATAACGTTTATTAATTAAAGTAGAATTTTTTTATGATAATTTGAATTATAACAAAGTAGCCGGTACGTTTTAGCCCAAAATTTTCGGGAGCCCTGTCCCAATGGAAGAAATCTAGTCGGCTAATTTTTGGTATTGTATAGTCAGAAGTAGTGTCTTTATACTTGAAAAATGCTAGCTGCGAGGGCAAGGTTTTTTGACGGTTTTTTGACGGAATCAACAACGAATCAAGCCGTCAAAATTTGAACAAAATATTACTAAACTTAAAGTTTTTAAATATAGATAATATAAATAAGGATTCCTTATTTATTATTTTATTAGAGTCTTAGGCAATTATAAATTTATTTTTAACACATATATACACATTAAAAATTAAAAAAATGTAACATCAAAAAGTATTAAGTAATACAAATTAATATTAACAGACTATGCAATAAAGAATATTAAAATTTTCATGTTAACGGCAATAAAATCATAATTTAAATATAATTAATTTGTTTAGTTGGTTGAAGTCTATACCATAATTAATTATATTATCTTAAGACAGCCAAAACTTTATCCAATTCTTGCTTGGATAATTGTTTGTTTGCTTTAGCGGAAAATATCAAATCTTCTATTTTTTGTTGGCTTTTCTCCCTTGCCTGACGGTCTCTTATATCAGCTTCAATCAATTGCAACTTTGCATTACGTTGCTCGTTGATTTGACCTTTCACGTATTGATAAGCCGGGAGAATCACAAACCCGGCCACTACCCCGACCGCACTGCCAACGGCAGTGCCAATTCCAGGCATCACGAAGGATCCGACCGCTCCTCCAATCTTAGCCAAGGCCATGGAGCTTGCCAAGATTGCGACCGATGTGGCGGATTCAACAGCGAATTCACTCGCCGTTATCTTTCCTTGCATCAATCGAACTCCGCTAATGCCTATCATAACTGCTGCGGCTGGAACGGCGCCACCAATTTTAGTGAACCTAGCGAAATTTATCTTGCTGGCCATCCCACCACTGACTGAACTCAGAACTCTGTTGATTCCAATGGCCATATAACGTTCGGAAATGGCGGTGGCGCCGGCGATCGCTCCCCCGGTTAATGCCTCACGACCACTCGCCCAGCTAATCCGACCCGTTTGCCAAAATTCAAAGCCCATGGCAAGTACGCCGCTGGTCAAGGCGCCGACCGCGGCTGCGCGCCGATATGAGAAGGCATGGGGCACACCCGGTAGACCCTCTCTTTCTAACCTTTTCATGGCCGCGGCTACCTGAGGATCCTTGCCAGCGTTTTTACGGAGATTATCAAGAATATTGTCAAATATTTTGGACTCATAGCTTTGGCCATTGAGAGGCCCTTTGATTTTGCCTTTTTGAAAATCGGTTTTCAGTTTGTTTATCGTGGTTTGGGCTGTTTTCTCTGGAATCCCTTGTTTTACCAGTTCCTGTTGGAGCCCGTCGTAATAGCCATTTATGGCTGTCTTTTGGGTTTTTGTTAACTTTGAGGGGTCGGCATCCAAGGGCACTTCTAAATAACTCGGGTTTCCCTTTTTGGTTAAACGTTGTTGGGGTACCACTTCTGTGTCCGACACATATTTTAGTTTGTAAAATTCCATGCGTAAGACGGGTCGGCCGGAGTTGTTCTCCAATGTGATCTTGTGAAGCGTTTCCCGCCCCCTACCCTGTTGATGGAGTTTGTCGATCCGATCTAGGTCTTTTAGTTCCGACAAGCAGCGAGATACGGTGGTCCTGTCGCCGTTTTGCCGGGCCATTTGAAGCTCCTGTGTGATATTGCCACGTAAGGCGTGAATTTTTTGGCGCGACCAATTACGGCTCATTTGCCTGCCAGCGTTTGTCTGGCCCAGAGAACTGAAGCCAGTCTTGCTCTCGGCAACCATGAAGTCAATAATTTGTCCATTGGCATTCCGTTTGACGTATAGACCGTCGAAACCATGGGGCCCAGTTTTGGAATTAAGCCGTTCCCAGCCATTATTTCCATACCAGTTGTGCATCATGGACTCGCCCGCATTTCCCTTGGCCTGAGAGACGACGTTTCTGAGTTTGTTTTCTTGATTGAGCAAGGCCAGGTATAAATCTTTCTGGGCTTGCGAATAGGAACGCACGGACCGGTCATCGCCATAATATTTTTTTAGATCCTGGTCGTAGTTAAACCACTTGTTATTGTCGCCTCTCCGACTTGGATAACCTTTCGAGGTGACGAGGTCGGAGATGTCGCTGGAGCCAAAATGCTTGGCCATTATCTCGGGGGCTCGCGGTGCGGCGGTGAAGTTATAGATGGTCGTGCCCAGACCGCCAACGTATCCGATCCCGGTCGTCGACTTCTCGTACTGGGGGGCGGGGTTGTCAGCCCAGACCGTCGAGGGTATTAGGCAAGCCAGAAATGCAAACAATATCAAAAAATTAATTTTTTTCATAAATATATTCCAATACACTTTAAGATTATAGTTATTATATACTAATATTGGTAAAAAATAAAAAAGAAAATTTTTTAGATGTTTATAAAAAATTTATCTTGTTTAAATTTGAATTGAAAGATTATTATAGTAAAATTATTGAATATCCTTTAAAATATTGTCAAAAGATATAGAAATAAAATTAGAATTGCTATCTTGGTCTAAATTTTTATAATTCTCCCTAACTTTGTTCAGACGTGTATTGTAAGCTTCTTTTTGGCCATCTTTGGCGTAATTGTAGACATCGTCCCTTGAAAGCTTCATTAATGTTCGGTAGGCTGATTGGTAGTGCCTTTGGGGTGTCTCATCGTTTCGTGTGTTAAAAAAACCCAATGCAGCTGTTTCGGCTTGCCAAAAATAATAATCAGATAATGAAAGCACTTTTTCTACTTCTCTTTGGTACATTTCTTTAGCTGATTCTAATTTTTCGGCGGCTAAAACCTGTTGTTGTTGTCCATAACTTTCAAAAGATCCTGTCGTTGCATTCATTAGAGAACTAAAACTATCGTTTAAGGTGCTCTCTTGGCTTAATTCAGGAAGGATTTTATTCGCGTCTTCAAATTCCAAGGCAAGCGAGGCCACCTGAAACCGATATTGGGCGGCTAAATTTTGGAGCAAGTCATCACTGTAACGACCTTCCAATTTGGACAGGTTATCCAACCCTTCAGCCACTTGAAGTAGCTTGGCCCTGAAAAGGGTTGTCGCGAGTAGATTCATTACTGGCTTCAAATCGTAATCGGAGGACAACAGGACAATTCCTTGGTTGTATAGTAGTTCCAACTGCGGAAGTTGATCCGTGGAAGGGTTTGAGACTAAATCCGACATGAGTTTTTCAACTTGCTCTCCCCATATAATGATGGCAAACTTTTGTTCGGCCTTGTCCAGTTGGCTAGTGATTTGGCCGTCAAGATCGAAGTCCAAATTGGCTTGGTATTGTCGGCCTGTCTCGTATGCGACCAAGAGTTCGGACACAGGGGCGTTTGAGGCCAACAGGCGTTCGCCAAGGTTTCTTAGCCAAGTTTCGGCCACCGTCTTGGAGGTGTCTACCGGGGCGACGATAAGACCGCCGTCTCGATCTAGGCTGTCTAGGGCCTCGCAAGCCTGTAGCTTAGTGGCGACCAGCTCAATCGCTTCCTCGAGTGCGGCTTCGACCTGTGGGAAAGGTGATATGGCCTCCAATGAAGACAAAGCCTGAACATACCCCTCGCGGTCTTCGGGGGAGAAAGAGGCCGTCAGGTGTTCGCTTTTTATTGTCTCTATCTCGCCGGACTGGAGGGCGACCGCAGCGTTAAACTTTTCTGTAATTTGGGAGTCTATGGCTGTCAACTCGTCCCTAATGGCGGTAAATGACAGAAGATCCTCGACGGTTCCTTTATGTAGATGGGCGTCGATTAAATTCAGCAAGCTGCCCATTCTTTCCTGTGCTAATATATAGTTATTATTGTCTAAATCTAAGCCTATAATGCTTTTTTGCCAATCAACATATTCCTTAAGTATACCGTATTTGCTAGAGCTAACGTCCAAAGCAGCCCAATAGAGTAATGAAGCTTTCTCAGCATCTTCTTCTTTTGCTAATCGTGCGTTAGAGACAAGCGAATCAGCTTTTTTATCGGCTTTAGTTTGCTCGGCCGCTACAATGGCGTTGGCCAAAGATTCAATCAGTCGTTTGTCTTGATCATTAATTACTGAATTAGTGGTGGTAACAGAGAAATCATTTAAATATTTTTTCAGGCTTTTTTCTATATAGCTATCTATTTGTTCTTCTCGAATGCTATTATTAACTATTGAAACTATATAATCATTAAGATAAATAAAAATATAGGCTAAAAATGTTAAAGTAAAAAAAGCCGACAGAAACGCAGTAAAAAGCATATCTTTTCCGTGCCAGTTAGTCGCAGGGGCAAAGATCGCTTTTTCATTGGGTCGTGGATTTTCGCTTTGGTCAGACTCAACTTGCTCTGAGGCGGCTTGGTCAGACTCAGCTTGCTCTGAGGCAGCTAGGCCTGACTCGGCTTTGTCTAACTCAGCTTTCTCTGGCGCGGCTTGTTCTGACTCTGTTTTGTCTGACGAAGCTTGGTCATTTTGATTGCTTTTCAAAAAATCTTCTTCGGGGGGCATTTTGGGCTCCTTAAATATGATTAATAATCCTTATAAATTTATATTATGTTGAAGAATCATATATATATTATTATAAGAGGAAGTATATTTAAAAAAATTCATATAAATAGTATAAAATAAATAAAATAATGCATACTAAATATTATTTAATTGTATAGGTAATTTTATAGGAATATTTGTTTCTAATGCCTTACAGATATCTTTTATCGTGTTAGTAGAAAGATTTGGTATTATATTGTTTCTATAAATTCGTGCAAAATGATGCGATAAATTATATAGGCTTCTTGAAAATGAGAGGTTTTGTTCTTTAAGCTTTTTTTCTATAGAATGAATTATGATATTAGAAATAAAGCTTATCATTAAATATCCGTTAAAAATAATATGGTTAGTCGTTTTAGATGATAAAAGATTAAGATCAGTATTTATAATGTCAAGAAGGTATTCAATAGATGGTCTAGAGTAATAAAAATTAAGTAGCTTGTCAATTTGAAGATCAATTGTACTTAGAAGTATAAATATGCCATGTTTCATACAATCCTGTTTAAATTGATCATCTGTAATTTTTGAATAATCATGTTCTGATTGATATTCAATGTAATCATCATATTGCTTATTAGGATCTAAACAAACGTATGCAAACAATTGGATTTTAGAATTAAAAAGTTCTATTTGTGTTTTGATAACAAATATTTCTCGCTGCTCAAAATAAAATGAATTAGAAGGTTTTTTTATTATAGGCGCAGATTTTGTTATTAAAAATTCAAAGGGTGAACCATTTTGGTTCATTGAAATTATAAAAGGAATTTTTGATTTATTAAGAAATGTTAAATTTTCTTCTGAATAGTATTCGTTATCTAAAACGAGCATGTCAATATTTACATTTAAATTTTTTATATTATAAAGTATGTCACGTAATTGTAATGATTTTAGGATCATTTTAGGCAGATATTGATAATAAATAGGAAATTGAATTGTCTTATCAATTAGTAAAATCAAGCTAAATTGATTATTTATGACATTATTGTGGATATTGAGTACCGTTATGTTATGTTTGGTATCGTTAGGCAAGCAATTTATATCTGTTAAAGTTGGAGAACTATGTCCAATTTTTTTTATGTATTTAGCATAATTTATAAAAAAATTTCTATGATAATTTTCTGTACCCATCATGGATAGTATTTGATTTATTTTTTTTGGTGAAAACTGCGCAAGGGGATATAAAAATTTAGCGTAACTCGTGTTATACCATTCTTGCGCAAAACTATATTCAGTACAATTAATAATTTTAAAAGCTATTAAAGATAATATAGTATCTCGTTCGCTCGAAGAACTAAATTCGAATAATGAAAGGAAATTATTATTTGTTATAAATTCGTTAATGATATAAATATCTCCAAATTGGATAGCTACCTGATGATTTATGGATTTACTAGTATGTTCTTTCTTCTTTTTTATGTTCGTAGTTTTATCTGCGTCTTTATAAAGTTTAATTTCGTCATCAGTTAATTTTATAAACTTATCTTCTATTGTATATCTAAAATAGCCTTTCTCCCTACTATAAAAAACTGAATTTTCTATATTCACTACTCTGCCTAACCATATTTCATTATTTATCTTCTTTTTATCCACCCACTGTGGCGTACATACCCTAGCATATATAAGCTCAGGACGCTTTTTATTTCGATTTTCTAGCCTTATAAAGGGTTTGGCTGTTGACATTGTCCTGGCCTGTCGGATCGGTGATTTTGGGTGCAAAAAAGTTGAAAATGTATAGAGCATCTAAAAAGTACACCAAAATTTCACCGAAGTCTAGAAAAATTATTCCAAGCCGGTCCGGCAATTAATATGCTGATTTGATTGAATATTTTTATCAAGGCCTCATTTGCCCGTAGACCCTCTATCTAATGTGCCATTGGTGAAAATATTTTCCAGGAAATAGGTTTATTGGCGTGGAACGTATCTGATAGGGTGATGGGAGAAGCTCGCGAGAGATTAACCGAACTCACTGGTGGGCGGTTTTGGGCCGGCGTACCCTACGAATCTTCTAGCACGTGATAACGGCGTCCGATTTTTTGCCGTTGGGAGCTATTCGATGATGGTTATAGGTGACAAGGGCACGACGGAACGGTCGGTTTTTCAACGCGCCCAAAGCTTGCTAATGGACTCTGTTAGTGGGTATAAGTTTAGGTATCAAGCTCGTTTTTGTATATCATTAATCCAACGCAGGAAATTGATTCACCGTCATTAGGGTAAGTGCCCTGAAGGCTTTTGTGGCCGAAGGGGAAATCCGGGCGGGAATCGATGGATCATTCGGCCAGATTTCTTTGGCGGCCATGGCGGGAAAATATTTCACCATGGGTTTTCGGGTATATTCCCCTGGGGACGCCTGGGGTTTTTTTTGGGGGCCTGGCGGAAAGGGGCCTTAGACCGTCTGGTCCGGCTTGGTTTGGCCAGGGGCCCCGCTTGGCGGGGCTTGCTCAAGCTGGGCGTAGAGTTTTTCCATGGAGGCGTGGGCCTTTTGGGACAGGGCGATCAGGGAAAGGCCAGGCTCGGCCACGAGGGGCTCGCCGATGGCCACTCGGATTAGGCCGGGCTTGGGGACGTAGGAGCCGCTGGGCCATAGGTTGCCGCTATTTAGGATGGCCAGGGGGATTAGGGGCGCGCCGGTGTGTTTGGAAATTATGAAGGCGCCCTTTTTGAAGGGCAAGATGGGCTCGGCGGTCTTGTTCCTGGTACCCTCGGGGAAAATGGCCATGATCTCGCCGTTTTTTAGGCGGGCGGCGGCCTCGGAGAGCATTTGCCGGGCGCTTTCGGCGCTCCCGCCCCGTTCCACGAGCATGTGGGCCCGCATGAGGGCCCAGCCGAAGATGGGGATGCGGCCCAGGGCGGCCTTGGCCACCCAGGAGGCGTTCCTGCCGGTGGCTTTGGCCAGGGTGGGGATGTCAAGGAGCGAGCGGTGGTTGGCGAAGAAGATGTAGCCGCCCGTTTTGGGGTCGGGCAGGTTCTCCAGGCCGGAGACCACCTCCACCTTGATGAAGGCCGGGACGAGAACTATGTAGGCCCAGACCTGGCCGGTTATGTACCTGGTCAGGCGCCGGGAGAAAAGGGAGACTAGAAGGCAGATTATGCCGGCGGTGACGGTTAAGACGACGAAGAGGGTCAGGTACCAAAGCCCGAATAGGAATCTAAGCATGGGAAAACGTTTCGATCTTTCGGCTCAGGCCATGCCGGGGGCCGGGAGGCCCTCAGCCGTTCTCCCGGGTCCAACGGGCGACCCAGCCCTTAAGGCGCGGAAGTTCTTCCGATTGCCATTCGGGGGAAAGCCTAAGCTGCAGGAATATGCCCAAAAGGGACTCGACTATAGTGGATAATTCGACGAAATAAGCGACCCTGTCGAGTAACGCCCCGACCTGGGAGACCTGCCCGTCGTCCTCCTCCCTGAAATCGGCCCCGGCGAGGAGTTTCACGGACTTGGGGTTTAGCGTGTCGGAGGGTAGGGTCAGGGACCACTCCCGCTCCTCGTTTCTCACGCGAAGCCGGGCGTTTATGACTTTTTTGTTTCTCATGACCGCGGTGAAGGCCTCGGCCCACTCGGCGCCGTTCTCCTTGTCCGAGTTTTGGCAGGTGACGGATTTTTTGCTGGGCCCCTGGCCGCTTTCCAGCTTGAGGGAATTCTCGAACCAGACCTCGAACTCGGTCCCGTCCTCGGTCGTGAACTTATTGTCCACCTCGGAACTGAGCCAAAGCCAGGTCAGGAATTCCTCGCCCAGGAATATCTTCTCTTGCCAGAGCTCGAAAAAATCGACGTGTTTTTCTTGGGCCATGTCTATTCACCGCCGCCAAAGTAGGTGGGATCCTTAAGGGCCATTAGGCGCTCCTTTATGGGCTTTTTGAGGATCTCAAGCCCGATCGTCACCGGGACCATGAGCCTTATGCCCAGGCCAAAGGTATGTCCCCAAACCTCCTCGAACAGGGCCCGGTTTTTCTCGCCGGCCGCCCCCAGCCAGACCTCGTTGCTTTCGGTCAGCCAGACCACCTCAATAAGTTTGGTGTCCAAAAGCGACCGCTTCAAAAGGTCCAGCCTTAGGGCCTCTTTCATTTCCTTTTTCGTGACTGAGTTTGGCTTTCGTCCGGTTTGGGCCCTGAAGCGGGCCTCGCTTATGGTCATGTAGCGGTTTAAGATCTTATTGGACAATTTACGTTCGTCAAGCCTTAGGTTAAAAGCCACCAGTTCTCCAAAACGGAAGGATTCGGGCGTAAAGTCGGCCTGGAGGTGGTCAAAGAAGCGAACCCAGCCCAGGCTCGACTCCTCGCTGGTCTCCTCGATGTCTACGAAGGCTTTCTCGTTCAGGCGCCCCCCGATGAAGTCGTCGGTCAGGCCGGTCTCCGGCATCTCGAAGATCCTGTAGCGGGTGAACGTGGCGCCGCCTTTGACAAAACCCATTTAGGCACTCCTATGAAAGGCCCTGGCCGCGACGGGGGAACCTTGGCCAGGTCGGGGACGTTTGGGGCTCGGGAAAAATGGCGCCGGGGTGGCCGCCGCCAGGGTTTACAGTTTACCCCGGAGCGGGGCTTATCTCAAGATCGGCCGGGGCCCGAAAAAACCGGTTTTTTGGCTTGAGGGGGGCGCGGATGGCCCGGTTGGGGGAAAAGGCGCGGGGAAAAAAAATCGATCAAAAGGGGCCAAAAAGTGGGCGGGATCGGGGGCCGTGGGGGTTTCGGGCGGCATGGCGTGACCTGAAATGGCTTGGTACCCGGTGGGCCAAAAAAAAAGGGGGCCGGTTAGACGGAAAAGGCGATTTTGGCAATTTTAGCGTCAAAAGGTGGTTCAAGATGGCTGTCTTTGGGGTTTCATTGTTGGCGCTGGGGAAAAGCCGTCGTAGGCTGGCGGGCCAAAATTATCCGTTCGCCAGGGGCGGCGGCAAGGTGACAAGGGATATTGGGAACCGCTGACGGCGTGGGCGGTTACCGGGGGGCGGCGTCAGTCTTCGCGCAAGGGTGGCCTTTTGGGCGGCTGCGAGGGGAACATGTTGGGCGGACGATGGGAATCGGGCATGGGCAGCATGAAAAGTTTCTTTTTGATTTGGTAGCGCTGGTAGGCTTGCATCCAGTAGGAGAGATCCTCGAGGGCGGTTTGGGTGAGGCCACGGTAGGTCCAGACCTTTTGGACCTTGTCCTTGAGGTATCGGCCCAGGAAACGGAGCCTGATGGCGGTGTAACCGCCATGGCCGCTCTCGCTCGATTGCTGGATGTAGTCTTGGGACAGGAGCTGGAGGAGAATGACCAGGGTGGGCTCGGAGAGGTCAACGTTGAGATCGTCGGTGGGCAGGGTCATTATGCCCACGAAGCGCTGGGTTTCCCTTAGGGTGACGTTGTTGGTCAGCCTGATTTGGGCCCCGCCGATGCTGATGTCCATGATGGAGCCGCTACAGACGGTATCCAGGGCGTCGATGTCGAGGATGTTGCCCTCGGGGACCTCGTGGAGGGAACAGTCGAAGGCGAACTGGCCGATGGGCTCAAGGCGCAGGAAGTTCCGCCGCTGGGCGCTGGTGATGACCTTGGGGATGGGGAGGAGGATCTGGGCCTCCCGCCAGTCGTTGACCTTAACGAAGCGCAGGGCGGCGACCTTGGTGGCGAACTGGTAATGCTCGGTGGGTTCCTTGACGGCCGGCCTGAAATTTATGTGGATGACCCCTGGGTGGTCGGCGAAATCGGCCTCGGCCGAGGGGGTCTCGGAAAGGGAGAGGACCAGTTGGGCCTCCTCGCTTAGGCTGTTTAAAATCCCCTTGAAATTGAGGGTTCTCGTGGCCTCGTAAATGTCCAGGGAGAAATGGGCTTGCCTGGCCACGGCCTTGGACAATACCTCCCAAATGGCCTGGCTATTGGTGATGGACGACCAACCCTTGTGGGCCCGGCGCCGGCGGCGGCGATAATTGAGGAGCCCGGCCACGAGAAGGGTCAGGACTATGGCGCCCGCGATAATAAAAATATATCTCACGTCGGTGGAAGTGATTGACGTGGGGGTGGTCAGTCCGGCCTGCAACTCTTCGAGCTTCTCGGTGGAACTGGCAGCTTTCAGGGCAAGTCGGCCAATATAGTCAATAACCATGATGGATTCGTTAAGCCTTAAGCGTGACGTCGGGGAGGGCGAAGAGATCAATCACTAAATTGATGTGCCTTCTGGCCTCCTCGTTGGTTTCCGTGAACATTAGACCGCTTTCGTTGAAGGGTCGGGCTTGACTGGGGTGCGCCCAGACGCAACGCGCCTTGGCCCCGATGGGGGAGTAGCCTTGTTCCGCCAAAACTTTTGGCACTTCAATGCTAATTTGATAGTCTTGACCAATGTTTAAGCTATTATGTCCAATAAGTAAAAATCCTTTAGAATGAACGTCAACTAATCTTCCTATTTCTCGACCGCTTTGTAGGTCGTTAACTTTTAAATAATAAATCAGCTCCCTTCTGGGGAGAGTCCTTTTCTCGCTGATCAGGATATTAGCGGCCATAGTGCCTCTTTCTGTCAACCTCAAACTGGCTCCGAGGACTTGGATAATATAAGTATCTTGGGCGCGGGATGCCCGCATGGTTATCGAAAATTAATGCCTACCAGGTTAACGTATCAGGATTATTGCCAAAGTTATCGCCGAATTAAATCACCTCGCTAAAATCCCAAAGGTTTTGGCCGATTTATGGGTTCACGGCCGGGCGGTCAAGGGTAACCGCCGGGCGCCGTTTCGTTCCGGCGGAAGGGGAACGAAGCGGGGGGGTTAAGTTTGGCGAAAAATACGCCTAGACCCGGGAGCCGACGCCATCGGTCGCGACTTTCGGGAAGGGAACGATATTATCTTTCTGTCAACGGACGGGCGAGACTGAGCGTTTTCCGACCCCTCCCGGAAATCTGGGCAAAGGTAACGAAGGGGTAGATTCATTGATTATACTTTAGACGGGGAAAAAAGCAACATATATCCGCGACCCTGAATTGTGCGGTGTTAGTAAGCCCAATACGTAAGTAGGGTTAAAAAGTCTTGAGCCTATGGTTAATTAGAGAAGGCATGGGTTTGGGTTTTCCCTGATCAATTAAAAAATATAGTCCATTTAAAATAGACAATTAAATTTTTTAGAGGGTTTAAAAACAAACAAGCCGAGTTTTATCTCGGCTTGTTGGTAAAAAAAATTATAATATAAAAAATCTGACAAAAGATTGGGAACGAACTGGTATTGTATCATTCTAATCGCCATAATTGTGAAAAAAACGCCGGATAGGATTTTACGAAAATTTAAACGGCTCTTCCCAGCCTTTGATTTTTCATTGACGAGCATAAATACCTAATTGTGACTTATTGGGACAAAAGTTATGCCGCATCAAAAACACGAAAGAACAATTAATCAAACGACGGGGCCGGGGTTCTGGCCAAGGGGGTGGCCCTTGGCCAGAGGGATGGGGCCTAGTTTTTGACCTGGGCGTGGATCATGACCAGCTCGGGCTTTTTGATGAAGACCTTGGTGTCGGGGGGGATGCTCTCGGTCAGCCAGACGTTGCCGCCGATGACCGAGCGGGTGCCGATGACGGTTTCCCCGCCCAGGATGGTCGCCCCGGAGTAGACGATGACCTCGTCCTCCAGGGTCGGGTGGCGTTTCCGGCCCCGCAGCGACTCCCCGGCGTCGCGGGGGAGGGACAGGGCCCCCAGGGTCACCCCCTGGTATATCCTGACGCTGTCGCCGATGACGGTGGTCTCGCCGATGACGACCCCGGTCCCATGGTCTATGAAAAAGCTCTTGCCGATGGTGGCCCCGGGATGGATGTCGATGCCGGTCCGGCTGTGGGCGTACTCGGTCAGGATCCTGGGGACGAAGGGGACCTTGCGCACCCACAGCTCGTGGGCCAGGCGGTAGACCAGGGTGGCGAAAAGGCCGGGATAGCAGAGGATGATCTGGTCGAGGTGGTTCCCGGCGGCCGGATCGCCTTCCTTGGTGGCCACGACGTCGGAGGCCATGATTAGCCTTAGCCTCGGGAGGAGGCTCACGATCTCCATGGCCGTTTGGCGGCCCTGCTGGTAGCAATTGGAGCACAGGCTGTCATAGCGGACGTGATCGTGGCGCAGGGCCGCGCAGATCTCCCTGGTCAGGGCGGCGAACAGCCTGGTCAGGGTCTGGCCGATGGAAAATTTGACGTTCAGTTCGCTCGAGGGCTGTTGCGGCTCGAAAAATCCCGGGAAAATAATCTGCCGGGTCAGGTTGATGATTTCTTTGGCGGCGGCGAACGACGGTCTGGGAACGGCGGTGACGTACTCCATTAGGGGTAAATCGGACCGCATTGCCGAGAGCTGGTTGGTGACCTCTTCCAGGCTGGGAATGTCGTCGGTCAAATACTCGAGCTCGGCCAGCTTATATTCGCAGGACTTCTCTACGGGTGATGGCGCCATGTTGCCTCTGTTTTTATTGAAACTCAAGTTGGCAAAAAACGGGGATTGGCCTTGGGAAAGGCCGCGGGAGCGAGGGGAGGGGAGAATCGAGGCGGGTTTTACCTTATAGTTTTCCTACCCCCTGACCTTGGATTTTTGCCCGGCGCGACATCGGGAAGTGAAGTGGAAAGCCATTTTAACGTTCTCCCTCGGGAGCGATCTAACCTCGGGCGATCAAAAGGATTATCACCCGTTGGCTACCTCAAAAGGGGCGGTTCGGCGGGGCCAGGCGCCTCAAGTTTGAAGTATATATGACATTATAACCAAAAAGCCAAAGCCTGTCCAGAGCGGACAAAAAGGGGATGGGCGGGGATGGGCCCGGCGGGTAAGGGGCGGGGTCTTCCCCGCCGCGCCCAAGCCAAAGGCCTAAGGATAAGGGGTAATAAGGAGGCCCATCCAAAAACCCCGAAATTGGTAGAAAGACGACAAATTAAGTAAATAAAATTAGGTAGTTTACGAGCAAGTGCTCAAAAATTAGGGGTTTTCGCGGCTCGATTAAGGATAACGATAGTGGATAAATTCGAAATACGAAAATCACCAAATCAGTGACAAGCGGTTAACTGGACCTACTTCCCAAAACAGGTTTTTTCACGGTACCGCCGCCGGGACTCCCGGCGACGGGTCCGGAACGTGTCCCACCGTCACGGTTTCCCGCCGAGGCGCCGGAACGTGCCGCACCGCCGGCGGAGACCGGACGGAGGGCCAGTCGCCGCGCTCCCGCTAAAATCGATCCCTTCGAGCTCTTTGGGATCTGCGAGGGCGAGCTCGTCCGGGCTCTCTCGGCGCTTTCGGTGGACGAATTGAAAGACGTAATCGCCGCCAACGGGATGGACGGCTCCAAACTGGCTATGAAACGGAAAAAACGGGACCGCCTGGAAAATCCCATAATCGAGGTCACCCGGAAGCGGGCCGTGATGGGCGAGGCGCAAAGAAGGAATCCTTAAAAAGCGAAAGGCCCCGGGCACTTTGGAAAAAGGGAGGACGGCGTCGAAGACCTCGATGGCCGCCTCGGCCCCCTAGGCGGGCCGTGATCCCCTTGGCCCGGAAAAAACCGGCGCGGGCCAAGGATATGGGGCTTGGGGATTCCGGCCACCATCGTGGTCGCTTTTTGGATGCCCACGTTAAATCTAAATGATTCGGACAACTTGGGGTTTGCCGCGTATGGGGCATTCGCGGGCAAAAGTGCGAATCGATAATGTTTGAGGGTAATGTTCTGCCCCGTGCCAGCCGGCTAAGGCCGGCATGGGGCTTTAAACCCTGCCGTAGATGTAGGTACCGTTTATGTTGTTGCGGAAAAACCGTCCCTTGGAATCGGCCGCCTTGAAGTCTTCCCATTCTTCTTTGGGAACGTCTATGTACTGAAACTTTTTGCCATTTTGGAATAAAATTTCCAAAGTGGAACTTTTAGGGTTGTAGCGCAGTACCTTGACAAGGCTGGAGGTAAATGAGGTATGTTTTTCCCAACTCATTTTGGTCTGCTTCTCCTTTAAAGCGGGTAAGGCGGTATCTTGTCGCTAATGACCGGGGCCTTTGGGTTTGGGATCAGCCGCCGCCCTCGGGGGCGGGCTCTTTGGCCAGGGAGGCCAGGGGGCTGAGGTCCTGGGCCTCCGGGGGGGTGGGGTCCCGGAAGTTGACGGGGCCGGCCGTCCTGGCCTCGGCCAGGCGGTGGGGCCTTTCGTCCTCGGGCACCTTGTAGAAGGAGAGGACGGAGTCGAAGACCTCGATGGCCGCCTCGAACTCCTCGGCCACCACGGCGTCGGCCCCCAGGCGGGTCAGGATGTCCTTGGTCAGGAGGAACCTGGTGCGGGCCAGGATAAAGAGCTTGGGGTTCATGGACTTGGCCTGGACGATGATGCGCCTCGTGGCCAGGGGGTCGGGGATGCTGACCACCAGCATGGCCGCCTTGTGGATGCCCACGTGCTCCAGGACGTGCTCGTTGACGGCGTCGCCGAAGATTATGGGCTCGCCCAGCTTCTGGAAGGACTTGACGCTGGAGGGGTTCATGTCTATGACCGCGTACTGGCGTTTCATCAGGCGGCAGGCCCTGGCCACGCCCTGTCCGGCCACCCCGAAGCCGACCACGATGGCGTGGTTCTCGGCCTCGGTCTTGGCCCCCTCGATGTCGGGCTTGGCCATGTCGGCCAGGCGGTGGGAAATGGCCCGGCCCAGGGCCAGGGCCAGCGGGGTCATGGCCATGGTCAGGACGGCCACGTTCAGGAACATCTCTATCTGGTTCTGCTCGAATAGTTTGAGCTCGGAGGCCTTGCTGACCAAAACGAAAGCGAACTCGCCTATCTGGCAGAGGGAAAAGCCGATCAGGAAGGCCACGCGCGAGGTAAGGCCCGTTATCCTCATGGCCAGGGCGGTGGCCAGGGCGTTCACCAGCATGATGCCCACGGCCAGGCCCACGGTCTGGGCCGGGTTTTGGACCAGGAGGCCCACGTTCATCTTAAGGCCGATGGAGACGAAAAACAGGCTGGTGAATATGTCCCGCATGGGCATGACCGAGCTGATGGCCTGGTAGGCGTAGGGGGAGCCGGCCAGGACCATCCCGGCCATGAAGGCCCCGAGGGCGAGGGAGAGGCCGGCCTTGTCGGTCAGGAAGGCCGTGCCCAGGCAGACCAGGGCCACGGTGAACATGAAGAGCTCGTTACTTTTCGTCTGGGCCACGAATTTCATGAGGCGGGGGACGACCCAGATGGCCAGGACCACGACTATGCCCAGGACGCCGATGACCTTAAGGGCCATGACCCATAAGGGGTCGCCGCCCTTTTGGCCGGCCAGCATCGGCAGGAGGACCATCAGCGGGACCACGGCCAGGTCCTGGAAGATCAGCACGGCGAAGGCCCCCCGCCCGTGGGCCGAGTCGATCTCGCCCCTGTCCTGGAAGATTTTCAGGACTATGGCCGTCGAGGAGAGGGTAAGGAGGAGCGCCCAGACGACGGACTGGTTCCACTGGAAGCCCAGGAGCATGCAAATGGGGGTGATGATGACAACCCCGGCCAGCATCTGCAGGCTCCCGCCCATGAGGACCAGGCGCTTTATCTTTATCAGGTTTTGGATGGAAAATTCCAGGCCGATGGTGAAAAGCAGCAGGATCACGCCGAGTTCCGACAGGACCTCGACTTGCTCCTGGTCGTCTATGAGCTCGAGGCCGCTTTGGCCGACCAGGATGCCGGTTACCAAAAAGCCCACTATGGCCGGCATTTTGAGCTTCAGGCCGAAGAAGATAAGTAAAATCGACAGGGCCAGAAGGGCGATTATTTTTCCTATTAAAAATTCCGGGGAGATTTCGTGCATGGGGGGGTCTTTTCCGTGATCTTTGTCAGCTAATTTAGGGTCAAAATGCCAAGTTTTAGCGGCTTAATGGATAGATTGGATTAAAACGGCAAAGGCATGGGGCTGACGGGCATGGCCATGGCGGGCCAGGCCCGTAAGGGACATGCCCGTCAGGGTATTATTTCAGGGCCTTACCCACCGAGAAGGCCTTGGCCACGAAAGGGCCGAGTTGGTAGTAGAGGTTGTTGGGCCCGTAAATCAGGGGGTCGACCTTGGAGACGTCTATCTCGCCGCCGGTCAGGACATGCGCGTTGGCCTTGACGTCCATCACCTGGCCCACGAAGAGGGTATGGGAGCCCAGCTCGACGGTCTTTTCCAGCTTGCACTCGACCTGGACCGGGCACTCCTCGATGTAGGGGGCGTCGACCAGCTCGCTTTTGACCGGGGTCAGGGAGGCCTGGGCCAGTTTGTCGCGGTTCTTGCCGGAGTACATGCCCAGGAAATCGGCCTCCTTGGCCTGGCCGGCCTTGGGGATGTTAACGGTGAAGGCCCCGTGCTTAAGGATGCCCGCGTGGGTCCAGCGGGACTGTCGGACGGCGACCCCGAGGCAGGGGGGCTCGGCGCACAAAACGCCGCCCCAGGCGGCGGTCATGGCGTTGGGCTTGCCGTCGGTATCGTAGGAGGCCACCAGGAAGGCGGGCAGCGGGATGGCCAGGGGCAGGGGGCCAAGCGAAACTTTCATCGGAATCTCCCAAGGGGGTTCCCTGGCCGGGGGGCGGGCCTGGGCCGGCCCGCGGGGGTGCGGTCAGAAAACAGGAAAACCGCGGCGCGGTTTGGGAATGTTCTATAAAATATGGGTCCTCAGGGTCTTTTTTGCCAAAGTTGGTCGCTATGGGAAACCAAAAAGGCGCTCGGGGATTGCCTATGCCGGAAGGGTTTTTTAGGGCGCCGGCGAGGATATCGGGTTTCGCGCAGGGGCGCGGTTTGGTCCAATCCGTTGACGGAATTTAGGATACACCATGTAAAGGCGAAAATCCAGTCATCCCGGCGACGGGGGGGCGGGGATGGGAGACGGGGATTTTTTTTGGCCGGGGGTCGGGGGGCCTTTGGCCACGGGGGTTTTTTGGCCAAGTCCATGGACGGCGGGGGGTAAAAATTAGTACAACTTAGGAGAGTAGTAAATACAAGTTGGGGTGATGGCGGGGGTATGGGCTGTGTGTAACTAGGCGTTATGTTGGGATATTTTTGGGGATGGCGATGACGTGGAGGCAATTAATGGGCCAAAATGTAAATTTGATGGGGATTTGCGGGGATTTTTTTTGGATATTTGTACGTAATTTTTTTTAAATTTGTCTTGACAAATTTTTGAGGCCATGGTATCGATACTGTCATCGGGAAAAATTTAACGCGGGAAATCGTTTTCGCGAAAAGCTATTTTGGCGGGTCACCGGATATGTTCAAGTATCTCGAGATAGTCGAGTGGGTCAGGCGGGAAATAGAAGGGGGCGGCTACGGGCCCGGGGACAGGTTTCGCTCGGAGACCGACATGTGCCGGGAGCTTAACGTCAGCCGGCAGACGGTGAGGCAGGCCCTGGCCGTGTTGGAGCGCGAGGGTACGCTCAGCCGGAGGCGGGGCAGCGGCACGTTCGTTAAGGCCCCGGGACTGGGCAAGGCGGCGGGGCAAACCGTTGGGGTCATTTCGACTTATTTTTCCGATTACATTTTCCCGTTTATCGTCTCGGGGATCGAAAGGGTCCTGAGCGGGAACGGCGTGACCATGAGGCTCGCGGTCACCAACAACATGGTAGCCGACGAGGCCAGGGCCCTTCGGTCCATGCTGGACCAGGGCGTGGCCGGGCTCATAGTCGAGCCGTCCAAGAGCGCCCTGCCGAACCCGAACGTCCATTTGTACGAGGAGGCGAGGCGAAGGGAGATCCCGCTGGTCTTCTTTAACGCCGCCTACCCCTGGTCGGACTTTCCCTGCGTGGCCATGGACGACGTGGAGGCGGGCAGGCTGGCCACGGGGCATCTGCTGTCCTTGGGCCACGGGAAGATCTCGGGCATATTCCTTTTGGACGACATGCAGGGCCATAAGAGGTACGAGGGATTTTTGGGCTGCCTGGGCGGGGACGCCGAGGCCGAGAACCGGATACTTTGGTTCTCCAACCAGGACAAGGCCACGTTGTTCACCCAGTCCGCGGAGAGGGTGGCGGCGCTCCTGGGGCGCTCCACGGCCGTGGTCTGCTACAACGACACCATCGCCCTTGGCCTGTACGAGTTTTGCCGCGAGCGGGGGATTGATGTCCCGGGCGATATATCGATCGTGGGGATAGACGATTCCAGGCTGGCGAGGATATGCGCGGTGCCGCTCACGTCCGTTAGGCACCCGCACCAAAAGCTGGGCGAGCGGGTGGCCGAGGAGCTCCTGTCGGCCCTCGGCTCGGGGACGGCCGGGAAGGCCGGGTACCTTTTCGAGCCGGTTTTGGTGAAGCGGGCCTCAACGGGGCCCCGCGAGGCCCGCGAGGAATCGCGGCGCTGGCTCGCGTGAGAATGGCTTTCGGGACATCAAGGAGCGGGCGGCCCTTTGGGCCGCTTGCGCCGGTGGTTTCATAATAACAGCCCGCCCCTTTCCGGGGGCGGGAACACCATGGGAGGTATGGTTCGATGAAGAGAGGTTTAAAGATTTTTTTGGCTACGTTAGCGGTCCTGGGCCTTGCCTGGGCCGGCCCGGCCCGGGCCGATGACCTGATAAAGATCGGGCTGATAAACGCCGATCCCAACGAGTCCGGCTACCGTAAGGCCAACGTCGAGAGCATGACCAAGGCGCTCTCCAAGGAGAACGGCTTTGACGTCTCGGTCGCCTACAGCGAGCGCAAGGTCGAGAACCAGATCGCCGCGGCCCAGCAATTCATCAACGAGGGCGTGAAGTACCTGGTCATCTCGGCGGAGGTCAGCACCGGCTGGGACGGCGTGGCCCAAAGCGCCAAGGAGGCCGGGGTCAAGGTCATAGCCTTCGACAGGGCCATCGAGATGCCGGACGACGTGCTGGTGGCCTCGACGGTCTCGGACATGAGGGCCGAGGGCGACAAGGCCGTCAAGTGGCTGGAGGGCAAAAAGCTCCCCGCCTACAACATCATCCACATCCAGGGCCAGATGGGCACCGACGCCCAGGTCAAGCGCTCCGCCGCCCTGACCGAGGCCGCCAAGGCCAACGGCTGGAACATCGTGGCCCAGCAGACCGCCTCCTGGTCGGAGGAGGACGCCAAGCAGGTCGTGCAGGCCGTCATCGACGCCCAGAAGGAATTTAACGTCATTTACGCCGAGAACGACAACATGGCCGCCGGGGCCGTGGCCGCCCTTGACGCCAACGGCATCACCCACGGCAAAACCGGGGACGTCATAATCATCGGTTTCGACGCCAACCAGTGGGCCCTCAAGGAGGTCCTGGCCGGCAACTGGAACCTGGACGTCGAGTGCAACCCCCTCCACGGCCCCCTGGTCGCCCAGATCATAAAGGATCTCGAGGCCGGGAAGCCCGTGGACAAGGTTCGCTACATCGATGAGGAGGCCTTCGATACCGATACCATCACCCAGGCCATCGTCGACGGCCGGACCTACGGTTTCGAGAACTGAGCGATACGCCCCCCCGGGAAGGCCGGCCGCTCCGGGGGGGCCAGTCGGGTAACGGGCCGGGGGGCCCTTTCGGCCCCCTGGCCGGGCCGGGGGAGTGGGGACATGGGCGCCGGGATATTGCTCACGATGAGGGGCGTCTCAAAATCTTTCCCTGGGGTCAGGGCCCTCAAGGGCGTCGATTTCACGCTGCGGGAGGGCGAGATCCATGCCCTCATGGGCGAGAACGGGGCCGGCAAGTCGACCCTGATAAAAGTCCTGACCGGGGTTTACTCCAAGGACGCGGGGGAAATCCGCCTGGCCGGGCACCCCAGGGCCTTAAACGTCAGGTCGCCCAGGGAGGCCCAGGATTTGGGCATAAGCACGGTCTACCAGGAGATAGGGCTGTGCCCTAACCTGACCGTGGCCGAGAACATGTTCATGGGCCGCTCGAAGTCGCCCTTTTTGAACTGGCGCGAGATTAACGGGAAAACGGCCCGGATCCTTGGGGAGCTGGGCATACCGGCCAAACCGGAGAGGCAGCTGGCCAACTGCTCCCTGGCCGTGCGGCAGATGGTGGCCATAGCCAGGGCCGTGGACATGAACTGCCGGGCCCTCATTTTGGACGAGCCGACCTCGTCCTTGGACGAGAGCGAGGTGGAAGGCCTCTTCGCCCTCATGGGGGACCTTAGGGCCCGGGGGGTGGGCATAGTCTTCGTGACCCACTTCCTGGACCAGGTCTACCGGGTCTGCGACCGGATAACGGTCCTAAGAAACGGCGATCTGGTGGGCGAGTACCCGCTGGCCGAGCTCCCGCGCCTCGCCCTCATCGAGAAGATGATGGGCAAAGAGCTCCAGGAGCTCTCCGGCGTCCACGCCGAGGCCAGGGATTACGGCGGCCTCACCCCGGTGGTCGAGGTCGAGGGGCTTAGGAGCGATCAGGGCATCGCCCCGTTCGATTTCCGCAATTACCCAGGGGAGGTGACCGGCTTCACGGGTTTGCTGGGATCGGGCCGGAGCGAGTGCGTAAGGGCCATCTTCGGGGCCGACAAGGTCACCGGCGGCCGGGTCAGGGTCAAGGGCAAGGCGGCGAGGATCACCAAGCCCCTTGAGGCCATGCGGCTGGGGATGGCCTATCTGCCCGAGGACAGGGCCCGGGACGGCATCGTGTCCGATCTCTCGGTCAGGGACAACATAATTCTGGCCCTCCAGGTCATGAAAGGCTTTTTCAGGCCCTTCACCAGGAAAAAGGCCACCGAGCTGGCCGAGGGCTTCATCGGGCTTTTGAGCGTCAAGGCGGCCTCGCTCGACACCCCCGTCGGCACCCTCTCCGGGGGGAACCAGCAGAAGGTGATACTGGCCAGATGGCTCCTGACCAAGCCGGATTACCTGATCCTGGACGAGCCCACCAGGGGGATCGACGTGGGGACCAAGACGGAGATCCAAAAACTCATAGTCAGGCTCGCCGCCGAGGGCATGGGCGTCACCTTCATCTCGTCCGAGATAGAGGAGATGCTGCGCACCTGCTCAAGGCTTATCGTCCTGCGCGACCGCAAGGTCGTGGGGACCGTGTCCGGGAGCGAGCTCACCCAGGATAACGTTATGCGCACCATAGCCGAGGGCTCGGCTTCGCCCGCCGGCGCCGCTCCCCCGGATGGGTCCGCGGCATGAGAAGCCTAGCCAAAAATCCCCTGTTCGTCCCGGTGATTTGCCTCGGGCTGGTCTTGCTGTTTAACTGCGTCACCAACCTCGGGTTTTTCGAGATTTCCATAAAGCGGAACAACGTCGGCAACTGGATCCTGGCCGGGAACCTCATAAGCGTCCTCAATAACGCGTCCGAGCTTGTGATCCTGGCCATAGGCATGACGCTTATCACCTCGGCCTCGGGGGGCCAGGACATAAGCGTCGGGGCCTGCGTGGCCATAGCCGGCGGGGTCATCCTGAAAATACTGGCCTCCAAGTCCGGGGTCCCGGTGCCCGTGGCCGTGTTTTTCGGCTGCCTCGTGGCCATGGCCTTCGGGGCCTTTAACGGGATTTTGGTCTCGATCTTTAACATCCAGCCCATGGTGGCCACGCTCATCCTCTTTACCGCCGGGCGCCCCATCTCCTCGTGGATAACCGGGGGCCTTAGCCCCAGGATCACCAACCCCATACTGGACGCGGTCGGGAACGTGATCCCCGGGGTCCCCGTGCCCACGCCCATTTTCGTGGCCGCCTTCTGCGTGGCCCTGGCCTTCATGGCCATCAGGTTCACGAACCTCGGCCTGTACGCCCAGTCGGTGGGCGTGAGCGACAAGGCGGCCCGGCTCGTGGGCCTTAACCCCAGGCGGGTCAAGTTCATCCAGTTCGTCATCATGGGCCTTTGCGTGGGCCTGGTCGCTTTCATCAAGGTCAGCCGGGTCGGCTCCATCCAGTACAATTACATCGCCAAGGACATCGAGATGGACGCCATCCTGGCCGTGGCCCTGGGCGGCAATTCCCTCTCCGGCGGGAAATTCAGCATGACCGGCTCGATCATAGGGGCCTACACCATCCAGGCCATCACGACGACCCTGCTCGCCAACAGCGTCCCCTCCGACGCCCTCCCGGCCTACAAGGCCATAGTGATAATCATTCTGGTGGCCATACAGTCCCCGGCGGTCAAGGCCTTCTGGCGCAAGCGCTTCGGCGGCCCCAGGGGCCGCGAGGCCGAGCCCGGCCAAAACGGCACCCTCCCGGGCACCGTCCCCGGGGCCGGGGAAGGGGGGGCCTGATGTCATTTATCGGCAAAGACGGCAGGGCCCGCGGGGAGCCCATGTCAGACACGACTTTTTTGTTGATCATCACGGTGGTCATATTCCTGGCCATGTACGTGAGCGCGGCCATACTGTTTAGCGGCAAGGGCTTCGCCAAGCCCCAGATGTTCTTCAATCTCCTAAACGAGAACGCCGCCCTGATCATCATCTCCTGCGGGCTTTCCATAGTCATGATCGCCGGGGGCATCGACATATCGGTCGGCGGCATGACCGCCCTGATCTCCGTCGCCTGCGTCGTCCATCTGAACGACATGGAGGGAAGCGGGTTTCTGACCTCGCTCCTTCTGGCCCTGGGCATAGGCCTGGCCTTTGGGCTCCTCCAGGGCTACCTGGTGGCCTACCTGGACATACAGCCCTTCATCGTGACCCTGGCAGGCATGTTTTTCGCTAGGGGGCAGGCGGCCATGATAGAGACCCAGACCAGGACCGTGGCCAACGAGTCCTTCTCCGCCCTGGCCCAGGCGCGCATAAGGCTCCCCATAGGCTCGATGAACAACAACGGGGTGTTCGTCCAAGCCTACATGGAGCTTGGCGTGATCATCGCCCTCGTCACCGTGGCCGCGCTTTTCGTGACCCTCCGCTGGACGACCTTCGGCAGGAGCCTCTACGCCGTGGGCGGAAACAAGCAAAGCGCCCTGATGCTCGGCATAAACGTCAAGCGGACGAAGTTTCTCTCCCATGTCCTTTGCGGGCTCCTGACCGGCCTCGGCGGCTTCGTTTTCCTCTTGCACGTGCGTTCCGGGGCGGTCACCCACGCGGCCGGCTACGAGATGGACGCCATCGCCGCCTCGATCATCGGCGGGACCATGCTCACCGGCGGGGTGGGCAACATTTTCGGGACTTTCATCGGCGTCCTCACCAAGGGCGCCATAGGCAACATAGTCAGGGCCATGGGCCTTGTGGGCTCGTGGTGGCCCGGCATAACCCTCGCGGCCATGCTTTGCTTTTTTCTCATCCTGCAAAGCGTGATAACCTCCCGCAAGAGGGCCTGACCGGGCGGATGGATCCGCCACGGGCCGGGCCCCCGGCCCGGCCCGTGGCCTGAAAAGTTTTAGGGGGGAGGACCATGGAAAGATATCTGGGCCTTGAGCTGGGATCGACCAGGATAAAAGGCGTAGTCATAGGCGAGGGCTTTAAGGCCCTCCGCTCGGGCGAGTTCGCCTGGGAGAACAAGCTGGCCGACGGGCTTTGGACCTACGGCCTGGAGGACGTCCGCCAAGGGGTCCGGGCGACCCTGGACGGGCTGGGCTTTTTCGAGCCCGGCCAGGGCCTCGGGGCCATGGGCGTCTCGGCCATGATGCACGGCTACCTGGCCTTCGACGGGGAGGGGAAGCTCCTCACCCCGTTCAGGACCTGGCGCAACGTGAACACCGGGGTCGCCGCCGCCGAGCTCTCGAGGCTCTTCGAGTTTAACGTGCCCCTTCGCTGGAGCGTGGCCCACCTGTACCAGGCCCTGCTCGACCGCGAGCCCCACGTGAAAGACGTGGCCTTCATGACCACCCTGGCCGGTTACGTCCACTTTCGGCTGACTGGCGAGAAAACCCTCGGGGTCGGCGACGCCTCGGGCATGTTCCCCGTGGAGGGCCGGGGCTGGAACCCGACCCACGTCCGGAAGTTCAGGGAACTGACCGGCATCGACTGGCCCTCGATCGCGCCCACCATAAAGTTCGCCGGGGAGCCGGCCGGGAGCCTCACCGAGGAGGGGGCCGGTTGGCTGGGGCACCCCGGCGTCCACGTGGGCCTTAAATTCTGCCCGCCCGAGGGCGACGCCGGGACGGGCATGGTGGCCACCGACTCCCTGGCCAAGCGCGGCGGGAACGTGAGCGCCGGGACCTCCGTCTTCGCCATGGTGGTCCTGGAGGAGCCGCTCGGGAAGCCCCACCCGACCGTGGACGTGGTCACGACCCCGGACGGCCTCGACGTGGCCATGGTGCATTTTAACGAGTGCTCGACCAGGGTGGACGGCTGGGTCAACCTCTTCGGCGAGGCCCTGGCCCTCTTCGGGGCCGACGTGCCGAAAGACAAGCTCTTTGGCGCCCTCTACGAGATCGCCGTGGACGAACGGGGCGGGGCCCTGGGGGCCTTCATGCGCGAGAGGCTCACCGACGCCGTCTCGGACCTTCGGGACGGGCTTAGGATCCTGACCGAGGAGGAGGGGGTCAGGATAGAGTCGCTCACCGGCCACGGCGGCTACTTCAAGTCCGGGTCCGCCGGCCGCATCGTCATGAGCGAGACCCTGGGCATACCCATCCGCCTGATGGCCCACTCGAGCGAGGGCGGCGCCTGGGGCATGGCCGTTCTGGCGGCTTTTTCCGGCCAAAAGGGCGGACGGTCCCTTGAGGCTTACGTGAATGATATTTTCGATATCGGAGGTTCCAAGTGAAATTTTGGTTCATTGCCGGGTCGCAACGCATGTACGGCGAGGGGATCCTCCAGAGGGTCGAGGCCAACGCCATGGAAATATGCCGCGAGCTGGCCGAAAGGCTCCCCTACCCGGTCCAATACATGGGCATGGTGCTCGATAGCGGCATAGCCGTCGATCTCATCAAATCGGCCAACTCCCAGGACGACTGCGCCGGGATCATAACGTTTTGCCACACCTTCTCCCCCTCGAAGATGTGGATAAACGGGCTGGCTCTCCTCCAAAAGCCCTGGTGCCACCTGCACACCCAGTTCAACCGCGAGATCCCCGACGACATAGACATGGATTACATGAACCTCCACCAGTCGGCCCACGGCGACCGGGAGCACGGCTACATCGGGGCCCGCATGGGCCTGGCCCGGAAGGTGATCGCCGGCCACTGGAAGGACGTCTCCGTGGCCACGAGGCTCTCCAAATGGCAGCGGGCCTGCGTGGGGGCGGCGGCCTCCCGGGCCACGAGGGTCATGCGCTTCGGGGACAACATGCGCGAGGTGGCCGTGACCGACGGCGACAAGGTCGGGGCCCAGATCCAATTCGGCTGGCAGGTCAACACCACCCCGGTCGGTACGCTGGTCGAGGCCATGCGGGCCGTGACCCCGGCCCAGGTGGACGGGAAAATCGAGGAGTACCGTTCCAGGTACGTCCTCGGCCAGGCCAACCCCGAATCCGTCCGTTACCAGGCCACCGAGGAGATAGCCATCCAGGGCCTCCTTGACGCCGACGGCTCCACGGCCTTTTCCAACACCTTCGAGGACCTGTACGGCCTCAGGCAGCTCCCGGGCCTCGCCACCCAGAACCTCATGGCCAAGGGCTACGGCTACGGCGGCGAGGGCGACTGGAAGACCGCCGCCCTCACGGCCATAGTCAAGAAAATGGGCGGCCCGGCCACCTTCATGGAGGACTACACGTACGATCTTAAAAACGGCCTCTCCCTGGGGGCCCACATGCTGGAGGTCTGCCCCTCCGTCGCCGAGGGCACCCCCGTCATCGAGGTCCACAACCTTGGCATCGGCGACAGGGAACCGCCCGCCCGCCTCGTCTTCGAGGGCAAGGCCGGCCCCGCCGCCGTCATGACCCTGCTCGATCTAGGCGGCAGGTTCAGGCTGATACTCCAGGACATCGTCTGCGTGGCCCCGACCCAGAAAATGCCCTCCCTGCCCGTGGCCAGGGTCATGTGGAAGCCCCTCCCCAGCCTCGAGGCCGGGGCCGAGTGCTGGATCATGGCCGGCGGCGGCCACCACACGGTCCTTAGCCACGGCGTCGACGCCGAGATCATGCGGGACTGGGCCCGCGTCATGGGCGTCGAGTTCCTGCGCATCGGGGCCGGGACCGACCCCGACGCCTTTGAGCGCGAATTGCGACTGTCGGAAATAATTTGGCGAAAGGCCTGAGCCATAAAAGCCCGAGCCATCCCGGGGGGTGACATGCTTAACGAACTCAAAACCCAAGTCCACGAGGCCAACATGCTCCTGCCCCGCATGGGCCTGGCCATATTCACCTGGGGCAACGCCAGCGGCATCGACCGGGCCTCGGGCCTCGTGGCCATCAAGCCCAGCGGCGTCCCCTACGAGCTCCTGCGCCCCGACCGAATGGTCGTGGTCGACCTGACCGGCAAGGTGATCGAGGGCGACCTCAAGCCCTCCAGCGACACCCCGACCCACCTGGAGCTCTACCGGAGGTTCCCGTCCATAGGCGGCGTGGCCCATACCCACAGCCGCCACGCCACCATATTCGCCCAGAACCGCCAGCCCATCCCCCCCCACGGCACCACCCACGCCGACCATTTCCACGGCCCCGTGCCCTGCGCGAGGCCCCTGACCGACGAGGAGATAAACGGCGACTACGAGCTTAACGCCGGGAAGGTCATAGCCGAGTGCCATCCCGACCACGTGGGCATCCCGGCCGCCCTCCTAGCCTTCCACGGCCCCTTCGCCTGGGGCCCCGACGCCCTCGCCGCCGCCCGCAACGCCGCCGTCCTCGAGGAGATCGCCTACATGGCCCTCCACTGCCAGGCCGCCGGGCCCGTCTCCCAGGCCCTCCTGGACAGGCATTACTTCCGCAAGCACGGCCCCGGGGCCTCCTACGGCCAAAACTGATCCCATTTTCCCCCTTACGCCCGGCCCCCCCAAAAGGCTACAATGGGCCATGGCCCCCCAGCCGGGGGCCATGACCCATTCGCCCGGCCCCACCCGGGCCCCAGGAGGTAGCCGCCATGAACATAGGACTGGACGATCGCCCGCCCTGGCCGGCCCTTCTCCTCTACGGCCTCCAGTGGTGGGTGGTGACTCTCCCCTGCGTGGTCGTGAGCGGGGCCGTGGTGGCCGGCCTCCATTACGCCGACTGGGCCGACCGCGTCTGGTACCTCCAGAAGCTCTTCGCCGCCTCCGGCCTCATCTCCCTCGCCCAGGTGACCCTGGGGCACCGCCTGCCCCTCGTCATCGGG
This sequence comes from Deltaproteobacteria bacterium, assembly GCA_031278635.1. Taxonomy (GTDB): domain Bacteria; phylum Desulfobacterota; class Desulfarculia; order Adiutricales; family Adiutricaceae; genus JAIRNQ01. The sequence goes on from JAITKA010000149.1 coordinate 28,076, forward strand.
CCGGCCACGGTCCTCATGGTCGGGCTGGTGGCCTCCCAGGGGGCGCCCATAGGGGCCCTGTACTCGGCCATGGCCCTTGGCGGGGCCCTCATGGCCATAATGGGTTTCGCCAACCGCCTGGCCGCCCTCAGGCGCTTTTTCACCCCCCGGATCGTGGCCGTGATCCTGGTTTTGATAGCCTTCACCCTAAGCCCCGTCATCATCGGCCTCATCCTCGGCGAGTCCCGACCGGGCCCCTCCCTCGCCCTGGCCCTCATCCTCATCCTGGCCCTGGTCCCCCTGAACGAGGCCCTGAAAGGCTCCCTCAAAAGCCTGACCGTGCCCCTGGGCCTGGTCGTCGGCACCATCGCCTATCGCCTCTGGCTGGGCGCGCCCGCCGAGCCCATAATAGCCACGGCCCCCGTCGCCGACCCCGCCCGCTCCCTCTTCCTCGCCGACCCGGCCTTGCAAGCGGGGCCCATCCTGGCCTTCATATTCTGCTTCCTGGCCCTGACCGTGAACGAGCTGGGCTCGGTCGAGGCCGTGGGCCGCATGATCTCCGCCCCCGGCATGGACGGCCGCGTAAGGCGCGGCGTGGGCGTGACCGGCCTAGGCAGCGTCCTCTCCGGCCTCCTCGGCGTCATAGGGCCCGTGGACTTCTCCCTCAGCGCCGGCCTCATAGCCGCCACCAAATGCGCCGCCCGCCTGACCTTCATCCCCGCCGGCCTGGCCCTCCTCGCCTGCGCCTTCGCCCCCGGCTTCATAGCCCTCCTCGTCGCCATCCCCAAACCCATCATGGGGGCCGTGCTCCTCTATTCCATGGTCTCCCAGCTGGCCGGCGGCCTCTCGATGCTCGTCAGCGACCGGGCCATCGCCAACTACGCCCAGGGCGTGACCGTGGCCCTGCCCCTCCTGGTCGGCCTCCTGATCGCCTTTGCCCCGCCCCACGCCTTCCAGCCCTTTCCGGCCATCCTGCGGCCCATAATCGCCAACGGCTTCGTCATGGGCGCCATCCTGGTGGTCCTCCTCGAGCACGTCATCCTTCGCCCCTCCCGGCCGCCCGCCGACTCCCCCGGCCCGGGCCCGGGCGAGAAATGATCACCCGGCGCCCAGCCACTCCTAACCGCCCGTATTCTAAGGTAATAATCGCAAGGCTTGACTTAATCGCCTTAAAAAGTTATAAACCTTGGATCAGGTTGCGCCATTAGCTCAATGGTAGAGCAAATGACTCTTAATCATTAGGCTGTAGGTTCGAGTCCTACATGGCGCACCAATAATTTCAAGGGTTTACGTGACAAGGTCCCGTAAACCCTTTTTTCATGCCTAACCTGAACCGATAACCCAAAAAACCCCCCCGCCCCGACCGGCTTTTTAAATCACCCAAATGCACACCACGGGTCCCAGGCGAGGCCTTAACCCCAGCCCCCAGCTTTTACATTTACCAAAAATGCCGAAAAAACCTCTTGACTTTTTCGCTTTAATTAGCGATAATTAATAAATTATATCAAACGACATATATTTATATCACTTATAAATATTTCTCCAAAAGCAACCAAACTAAGATCCCTACTTCATATATTGTATTGGCTAAAGGAAGCCACCAATGAAAAAATTTAGTTTTTTCGCATTATTCTTCATTTTTTTATTGCCTGCCACCTACGTACTTTCAGATAATGGAAATAATTTAGAATTGATTGAAGTAGAGGCGGTAGGAACAGGCTCAACAAAGTTAGAAGCGCTAAATAACGCATGGAGTGAAGCCGTAAAACTAGGTGTCGGCATGTTTTTGATTTCTAAGAGTACTTTAATAGACGATACATATACTGAGCAAATTATATCTAACAGTAGGGGAAAAGTAGATTCATATCAAGAAATAGAATCTAATAAGGTAGATAATGTTTGGACGGTGAAAATCAGGGCCAAGATCGAGAAAGTAATATTGGAGGAAACGGCCCAAGTTTACAATACAAGATCGACGACGCTTACCGGCGATATGGTAAGACGGCAATTGGCTTATGGGGCTTCCGAAAAAGAACGGGAACTGTCGCAACTGGAATTGCTGGATTATTTTGTAGAAAATTACAAAATTACAGATCTTTATCAATTAAACGAATTAAAGGTCTCGCTTACTAATCATAAAATAAATCTTAACACAGGAATTAGTATAAATAATAACAAATTTTTAGAAATGGTAGATAATTTAAAATTAATGCTAGATCAGATAGCAGTAGAAAAAGAGGTGAATAATTATTATGAGACAAAAACATTAGATCTTAATAGAGAGATAGCAAATAATAAGAAAGGAAGCACTATAGGATATGGTAGGTATGCTTATAGACTTAGAATTGATGAATTAAATCCCATATTAGAACAATATGACTTAAATTTATTAAAAGATAATGATTGTAAAGCTGTAATATTTATTATACCAGATAATTTTTCAACATATACAATATATAAAGTTTATGATAAGGTTATCGTATCTAAATTAATGAAAATTTTCACTCGTTACTATAGTTCTACTTTTTTTAAAGCTATCATCAATATTCAAATATTAAATAATACTAATTTGCTCGATGCAACTCAATTAACATATTTTATTTCTCCTTTGATTCATTATGATAGACATTACTCTTCAAATTCTAGTAATAATATTGAAACAGGAGTAATATACGTTAAACCATATTTTGTCATCCATGATAATGAAGATTACGTAAAACATCTTAATGAAGGAACTTATGATTATGAAATTAATATTCCACTTGAAGTAAATAACTTGGATCTATTAGCCGACAATGTGGCAGATAATATTGATATTAAAACTTCTTTATCGGTTAATTTTAAAAGACAATAATATACTGGCATAATTCCATACTTATAACAATTATTTGTGTCCTTTTCCCATAAAAAAATTGCTCTAGCAACATAATTTTATCTTTAACGTCATTATCCTTTTACAATTTTTACTTCATTACAATTATCTATATTTATACCTTCTTTTTTGAACTATAACACTACCAAGAGGATCGTTATATGAAGTATTTAACTTTAATAGCCCTTTTTCTTTTGACATGCACGTCGAGTCTTTGCACGTCGAGTCTTTTCGCCCAATCTTTTTCGGCCTCGGATTTCGTCGCCCCGGCAGCCGCGGCCACGGACACCGAGGCCGAGGCCTTGCTTCAAGTCCAGGCCCCCGGCGAGGTTACGACCGAGACGGGCCCAATAACGGGGCAACCCGCGATTAAGGCGGCAACGCCCCAGGACGCCATCAACGCTTATGTCAAGCAGCGTCACGCCTCGGGTTTCGCCGAGTTCAGATTCCCGAGCGGTTTTGGTTTCGTGGCCGCCGGGAGCGGGACTTACCGTAAAGTCGCAAATCCCACCACCACCAGGATCAACCAAAGGAACGCCTACGCCAAGGCTTACGTCGAGGCGAAGAAAAACCTGGCCCAAGGTTTCTATGGCTTGTCAAACGAAGGCAAAAATATCTTGGCGGAATCAATGACCAACCTTGACACCGACACCGGCAATACCCTGACCGGCTCAACCGAGCTTACGGGGGAACGGATAAGGCAAAGGGTTGAGGGGCTCATAAGGGGCTTTGTCCTCTATGAGATCTTTGACGATTTTGACAACTCCACGGTTTACGTGACCATCGTCAGCACCCCGAAAACCCAGGGCAAAATAGCGAGGCCGGATACCTCGAACCTCTTGGCCGACACGCTCATAGACGGCCTGGACGCGGTCCTGACCGAGGCCAAAAAGGGCCTAAGCCCGCCGGTCGGTGGGCGAACCATCTTCGTTCCCTCCACGGGCGAACTGGCTTACGTCGGCTTTGGCAGCGCGGCGGTTCGCCTTGACTCCGATCCGGCCATCCAAGCCAAACAGAACCTGAACGCCGAAAGGATAGCCAGGATACGGGCCAGCGATTCCCTGTGCGGGGTCATCCTTGGCGACGAAATCACCGCGACCTCAAAACTCGACCAGCAAACGCTCGACATAGTGAAGGATTTTGAAGGCCTTGAGGCCGACGACCCCCTAAACGCCCCCGAGGGCGACTCCCCGCGCTTTCAAGCCTTAACCGAGAGGAAAAAAGAATTCCTGACGATCGAGGGCAACTCGTCGCTCATCACCAGCGTCCGAAGCGGCAAATTGCCCCCCGGGGTCAGGACCGAGGGCTGGCGCGACAGCGACAACACTTTCGCCTACGCCATGTCGGTTTATTTGCCCAGCGCGAGCGACAGGGCCGCTGCGGCCAGGGATAAAATGCTGGAGGGCTCGATAGTCAATCCCTCCCAAGGCGTGGCCCCATCGGGCCAACCAGGCCCATCCGTGCGGCAGGGCCCAAGCGGTACGGTCCAGCCCTATGAGGATATGTAAGATAATCACGGCTACGGCCCTCTCCATGGCCATGGCCACCGTGGCCATGGCCATGGGCCGTTTATTTGACTCCGGGGAGTTTTGGGAACGCTTCCCTGCCAATGACGGGGCAAGGCGCGCCTGGGAAAATGGCGTAAAATGGACCTCTAAGACCAATCCGGCTTTAGAGTCTGTCATTGTCTATGATAATGACAGCATTTATGGGTTTGTTGAAAGAAAAATACCCCCGGAACATGATCCAAACGTCAAGGCAAGAATTATCAAAGCTTATATCGACCGTTCCGAAATGCAAGCCATCCATGAGGCAGGATTGTTCGCATTCAATTCTTTTGATTGTTCTGCCAAATCAAATATTGGTTCTATCACGCCTAATATTCAGGCCTGTTCAAACATTAAAATCTTAAGTAAATTATCTTCTGACTGGAATGATTATGCCTTTAGTATAGCCAAGCTTTCAACTGACCAGATATGTTCTTGCAGACAAGTATTAGACACCAATGAGTCTAATAATAACTACAATATCTTTTTTGGACCTATCGCCCGCTATGAAATCTCAAGATTGTACGAAAATAATAACCAAAATGAACTAATAGATTTTTTTACCTCTCATCACAAGAAAAATATCTTTGATTATAATCATTTTTTAATGACTACCGATTTCTTAATCCAACAAAAACGGCATGATGACGCCAATATCTTATTGGATGTTATTATTACTCGTTTTGCTGATAAATTAAATTCTGAAGACTGGGAAAAATGTGGCGACTATTATCTTATACTGGATCAAAAAGATAAGGCCATTAATTCTTTCACTAAGGCCTCCGAGTTGTTAAATAATAGTGCCTTTTAATATTGCTAATTCTTTTCCCTGTCTATTTTGCACCCAAAGTAAGATATCGGAGCCACTTCCCAAAGGGCAAAACAACCCCTTCAAACAATCCCTTCAAACAACCCCTTCATGCTCGCGGCCTTGCCAACACACCCTTGCCAACCTTCGCTATCGATTTCCCCGAATCCCACCCCTGGCCAATAAGTTCTCCCCCCGGTGCCCTTTTCCTTCCAGGCCGGCGACCGTGACCCGGAAGGGCAGACCCTTTACCACCGGGGCCCGCGGTAGGTACCGGTCCTGCACAGCCAATCGATATTTCCAACTTAACTTGCCCAAGCCCGACCTTTTGAGCGCCTCTTTCAGCCACTAAGGCGTAACCGGCCAGCCACCCTACCGTATCTCGCCACCCCCCAAACGGCCGCCGGGACGCCCACCCGGCTTTTGCCGCATGGCCAAAGGCAACCCAGCGCCCATTGGCTAACCCCCGGCTGCCAATGGGCCACCTTGGCCTCGTTATTGTCCCAGGCGTCAATGGCGGCTGCCTTGTCGCCAAACATCGGCTTGGCGGCCCCAACCGGCCAACCCATTTCGGGCTGTCCCCCCGCGAATGCCCCGCCGCCGCTGTCGGCTTGCTGACTTAACCACCCTTAAATCCAGCCATTGTTATCTAACTACCTTCAAGGAAAGCCATTTTTATCGCTCAAAAAAAGTTGCCATCTTCAAAAAAAACTGTTATACTCATTAAATCACAGGAGGCCTGCATGTTCGCGAAGATTAGGTCTTTGGATGAAGGCGAGTGATTTGTTTATCGTTGATCGGGACACGGCTCGCCGATCCCTATTGTCGCCGCTCCTTATCTGTCGCCGCTCCCTTTCCTCACCAGGGGTTGGACTTTGAAAGTAACTAACATGGAAAAAATCATCATTAATTCAATTGACGAATTATTTATTTATACTATAAACAATTATAAAATAGACTGGAATAACGTCTCTTTACAATCTGGTTTTGCCGTAAAGATTAAAATTGACGGAATAAACTGGGCAGGTAAAATAGATTCTTTCCCTGATCAACTATTAATTAATGTTCAAAAAGACTTTTTAAACGTAGTTTCTTCTATCACTGGCGATATTTTTATGCTCGGAATAAGAGATTTTATCAAAACGAATCTCAGGTTAACTGCAAATTTTCAACAAGGCCGTTTTGAAGGTTTAATTGACTATTCGGCTTCAATATTAGAAGTACTAAAGGCACTATCTTCTACAGAACAAATGATTCTCTTCAGTGGAAGCGTAGCGGGCGTGTTCAGCTTATTTAGCTTGTTATGTTTGACTCAAAAGGATGCCACTAAAACTAAGCTTATAGAATTAGCTAGAAATAAAAGAATTAAGCATCAAGAAATAGCTACCAATCAACTATTAACCAAAAATTTAACTAAATTAATTAATAAAGCTTTAAATATTGCTTATAAATCTACAACAGCACCTCGTTATCTTCTCAATCAACTTCGAGGCAATGATATGAATATCAATTCAGATAACGAAAAGTTGAACAAACAAGCTGCCGTGAATAAATTTCCTACCGTCTGCCAGGAAGATGAATCTTCTCAATCCGTTTTTCCAGTCTGGGTTGACGATCTCTTTGAAATAGAAACTTGGGCCATTAAAAAGGGTTACATGCAACTACGCGACGAAGCCAATAACAGCGTTAACGCTAACATAGGATTTTTAGTGCCTATGGAAATGGATAAGTTTAAGGCCATACTTCCTGAGTTAACTGAAACTAAAACGAGCAAAATTAGGTTAAGGGTTGCTATAATTCTAAATTCCGAAAATAAAATCGACGACAGTTTCATATTACAGGTCAATCCACCGGAAGAAGGAAACCCATCTTTGTCGTCATTACTACTTTCCGGCTGATCAACGCAATCGCCGCCAGCGCATTGGCGACACCAGCGACACCGGCGCATGTGCCAACACCTCAAACTACATTAACCGCGCTAACTCGCGTCACGGCGTCACCCCGATACTCCCGCTAGGAATTTGGCCTTCCCGATCTGCACCAACCATATTTATTTCCCGGCATCGCTCCATTCGAACCCCTCGGGTAGTTGGCCCTACCGAGAGGTAACGTGGGCCACGGTCACTACACCCTTACAAAACTGGTTCCACCGGTTAAAAATTCTGGGGCAATATGTCTAGCTCGGCGACTGTACGAGCCAAGGTAAAGCCAGCTATTTTACCCTCCCAGAGGGCCAGATCGGGAAAAACGTCCCTTCCAACACCATTATAACGTCTTCTTTCTTAATCGTGGACTTCTCCTTGCAATTAAATATCGCTGGCAATTTGACAAATATTCGATCCAAAAAAGCCACGGCCTGGCTGTCCTTATCGAGCAAATCCAAGCGATTCAAGCCCTTCGGAAGGTTGCGTGGATAAAAATATAACTAGGCGGCAACGTTTAACAAAATCCCCCCAGCGGAACCGGAAAGTCACGAAGGGGTTGATTTCTAAGGCTAACGACGTAGGCGGACATCTGGCCGCCATCTTTTGCTTTTATCGATTGGAGCGCCTACAATGCCAATGGGTCACCTCCGGGAAAGGAGGTAACGCCCCTTAAATGAGCAGATTCGTATTAGACGTGCTCGCCTCAGTGGCGGGTAGCGCCATCTTTGGGCTAATAATGTTTTATTTGCGGAAACGCTGATATCATAAAAAGGCCCCTACGGATCTGCGAATTCCGTAGGGGCAATTTTTATCCTCGAACTACCGGGGGTACCCGGGGCTGGGGAGTGTCTGCAAAGAAGCTCCCCGTATTATAGCCAGCTATGGCCAAAGAAACAAGCGAAAAAGTTTATATGGGCTCATGTGGTAAAAAGGCCCCTACGGAACTGCTGATTCCGTAGGGGCAATTTTTATCCTCGAACTACCGGGGGTACCCGGGGCTGGGGAGTGGCTGTGTGGGAACTCCATATGATTTTTTTAGTTTCCGAGCGTCAAAGATGCAAGGGAAAAAAATATAAAAAACGGACTTACGACGTTCCGTATGAAGGATCCAACTAATTCTAACCGGCGTTAACCGGGCCGCAGAACCTAGCAACCTAAACCCACCAGTGTTGGCCTTATAACCGAATGGCGTTACCGATGTAAAAAACAGTCATTATTTTTGGTGTGGCCAGACGGTACGTAGGGTTTTCCTTGTACCATGGCAGGACTTTACCGTTAACCCCGTACGCCTTCTCGCCCCTTTTGAACGAATCCGGGCTGATTGTGTAGACGGGCGGCTTGCCCGCTATTAACCCCTTCCTCAGCGTGGAGGCGGGTAGGCTGACCAGCTCACCCCCCCCTTCACTTGGGCCATAGCCCGCCCCGTGACCGCTCCCTTAATATACCCGTCCCACGGCCAGCTAAAGCGAGGGGGTCCTTGCCCGGGCCCTTGGGCATGTCCAGGACGTCGGTCGCCGCCGCATGGGGAAACACCCAGGACGGAAATGTCACCGATCCCATCGTCGGAGCTGGCCACGGGCTCGAAGCCCTTCCAGCGAACCTGGACCGACACTGGCTCGCCGTGCCCGGTTTTGATTATGTCTGCCATCGGCGCCTTCTTTTTTTTCGGTCCCCTCCGAGGGGGCGGGGGTCGCCTTCGCTATCTGATGCACGCGAAGCGCCTCACGGTACAGGGGGGCTTGAGGCCAAGCGCCCCGTGGTCATTCGTTGTCCTAAGGTGATGTCAGAGGGGAAAAGGGCGACCCGCCATTCGCTCCAGAGGGGAAAAGGGCGACCCGGCATTCGAGCCAGAGGGGAATCGGGACCCCATCGACGGCGGGGTAATCGAAATCACCCTGGCCTTATTTCTTGTCCATGGTTCACTTAATGGCGGAGGGCATTATCCCTCGGTCGTCCATGCGGTTAAATTCTGGGATGCGGTAAATGTCGTCAATCCTTATCTGGGGTTAGACGGAACGGTATCATCCTGCCTGAGTTTGGTTTGGAAAACCGTTGAGCCTTGTTGCCCGATATAATGGGAATTCAAGCGCCAGTTAGCCCATGGCTCTGGGTTCTATAGCCGGAAACAGTCTGGTTAAGGGGAAAAGAGATTATCGTGGGTGGATAATTTTGGTCCCCCAACAAAAAAGTCGTTCCATCGCGAAAATCTTTTCGCAGCGGGGAACTGTGTTATTGGCTCCATCAGGGGGATTTCGGGGATACCTAGATGGCCAATTTTTTATGGGCCATTTTCGCATGGGCTGAGAGCGTTTTCCGTTCCGGTCAAACAGGTGGGGATTTTTTTCCCGTAATATCGCATGGAACCAAGGGATTTTTTTCGGGGGCTCCTTATGGATTATGGTACAGGGGCAGAAATTCACTGGAACTTAAGGGGCATCGTAAAGCGGGCGCAAGGCCATCGAGTCCCTCGGGGCAGGCGAAGGGAACGCGTGGCAATCGTCGCGGAGGGGGTCGGTTCAGTTGGGCGATCTTGATGGCGCGCCCCATGGTCGCCGAGGCCCTGGACGGTATCGAGGCCTTGTGGCCCTATTTTGGTAAGTAAAGGTTAGTCAGTTAGTAAAATATATCAGTTAATTCAATAAATTATAAGAATAAACAAAAGATATTATTGTATAAATAAAATAAAAACTGCTTTATTGATGTTTATTAAATTTTATTTAAAAAATAATTATAAATAAAATATTGGCACAATAAAATCCTTGTTTATGCTATTAAATGTCACTATATCCCGGCGTTTTGTTGACTGACGTTGGCGTCGCATGATAATATAAGTGCGGACGGTTAGTTAGCCGCAGCGCCGCGCCGGAAGGTGAGCCAACCGTTTGGCCTTGGACACCCACATTACCCCAAACCCTTGACCGCACTAATCTTCCTTGGCCCTGGGATGTAACTGGATACTTGGCTCTAACTAAGATGGCTATTCGTTTAGGCTTTTTTCTGGCTCTATTTAAAATTATCTAATCGTTTGTAATGATTATCTTGTGATAAACAAGTTATGCGTGGTATTTATTAATTTATATGCCTAATTTATTGTCTTTATTCATCAAAAGATAAGTTTTATACAATAATATTTTTTATGGTTAGCCATTTGTCCTAATAAATCATCAAGGCCAATAAAAGAGGTGACTGCCTACTAAGGCTTTAGATAAAGGACAACCATTTACCGCTTGAGAATTCAAGCCTTAAGGGGCTTAGGATTCACCATCCAGGAGGTTGCCCATGGATTGTGTCAACATGAAACCCATAGTGGAGTTTGAGCCGGTGGTGTTTGAGCAGTGGCGGGAAATACTGTCAAACAGCCGCAAGGTTACTGAAGAGGCCTACTTCGCTATAGAATCCCAGGTCCTTTACAACCAGATCCGCCAACTTTTCGATGAATATTATGACCTGGGTAAGGTGATCGAGATCCACGAGGTCTTTGGCGGTTACGCAAACCGTAGTTTTGGGGTCATCTTAGAGAAAGATGGCCAGAGAACGGACTACTTTGTCCGAAAATGTAAGGCTGAAGCCACCGAATCTGACGTTATGTTGGAACATTGCCTTATCCGGCACGCCCTGAAAAACGGTTTCTCCGAGGCGGGCGGCATTTACCCGGCCAAGGACGGGCGAACCTTTATTAGCCTAAACGAGTTAAAGTCAGGCCGGGTTACAAGCCGTATTTTCACGGTGTACAAGTTCTTAGACGGGTTTGATAAATATACGTGGATTGACAACAAAAGCACGCCCAGGGAATTCGTGAACCTCGGCAAGCTGATGGCCCGCTTTCACGTCGCCACCCACGACTTTAAGCCCAACGGGGACCAGAGCAAGGCCGAGCCCAAGGTTAAGGTCCTCATCCCCGATTTCCCAAGGATCTTCCAGGAAAGGGCCGCCCAGCCGCTGGAGACCCAGTTCCACGGCTTCTTCGTGGAAATCTTGCCCAGCATCCTGGCATACATGAGGCGTTACGCGATAAGCGCCCACGAATACGAGGCGCTTTTGGAGCTCCCGATCCACGGTGACTACCATTCCGGTAACGTCAAGTTTGACGGGGAAGAGACGGTGGGTTTGTTTGACTTTGACTGGTCCAAGGTGGACGCCCGGATTTTCGACATCTGCCTGGGTTTGGTCTACTGTTGCGGATCCTGGGATTTGGAGACCGACGGCATTTTGCGCCTGGACGACTGCCATTACTTTCTTAAGGGCTACGACGAGGCTTTGGCCGGCACGGACTTACCCTCCTTGACCGAGGCCGAGAAAATAGTATTCGTCAGGTTACTGGCCGGGGCCCACTTCTACCTGATTTACTGGCTGACCGAGCTTTGGTACTACCTTGACGTTGACAACATCAATGACTACGAGGCCATCACCTATTTGACCCACTTTTTAAGAGGGCTACATTGGCTGACGGAAAACGCCGGGACCCTGGAAAAGATCGTCCGTGATCGCTAAAATCAGCTCCGCCTAAGGGGGAGCCGGGCCCAATGCGCGAAGTGTGGCCCCCAAAAAAAATACTTGACGGTTTCCCATTAAGCCGCTATAGTACCTTGATTGGTTGACAGATTGGTTTCGTCGCAACCAATTCGCCAGTTAAATCTATTCCTCAGTAGCTCAGTCGGTAGAGCGGGTGGCTGTTAACCACCATGTCGGCGGTTCGAGTCCGTCCTGAGGAGCCAAAAGCCAAAAACCCCTTTTACCATATAGACCATCCCTAAAAAAACCCCTTGTTTTTCAAGGGGTTTTTTTTATCGCCCAGCGTTAATGGCGGGCATGGAACATTGCGAGCGAGTGAAAAGGGGGCAATGTTTGGGCAGGGAAAACGGCGCGGAGAGGGCATGAAAAGGATTTTACCCACGACCGTAAGTTATTTTTAAAGACGATTGGAAATAATTTAGAATCTGTGGGTAAGACTTAGGGGTTGGTAGATTGGCCTGTTATGATATAAAGTATATGATACTTCTTTATGTGGCGGCATGGTAAAAAATCGCTTGTACTCGCGATTGAATTGGGAGGGGCTCTCATAGCCGACGTATTGGGCGGCATGGGCGGCAGTCTTCCCGTAAAACAGCATGAGCCTTCTGGCCTCCAGGAGTTTTACGGTTTTAAGGTACTGCAAGGGGCTTAGGGTGGTCACGGACTTGAAGTGTCTGTGGTAAGAGGTTAGGGACATGTCGGCGACTTTGGCTAATTCAGCCACGGACATTTGTTCGTTATATCTGTCGTTGGCCCAATTGATGGAGTTTATAAGGCCCAAAAGGGGAGGCGCGGACAACTTCCTTAAAATAGTCCCCTGCGGTTGGCTTAAAACGTAGGAGTAGAGGGCCAAAATTTCAGACGGGGTCTGCTCAAAAGAGGTATCCGTTTTGGCCTGACAGTCAAGCAAATTTATGAGGAGCTGGTTCATGGTGACGTCCATCCGACCATTGGTAACCCATGAACCAGGATAATAGTCTTGTTTGGGGTTGGAGGAGATCATGACGGACAACGCTTGGAGCAGCTGAAAGTCAAGATGCAGGACCAATACCACCAAAGGATTGTCTTTTGAGGCTTTTATGCGGGCCACCATGGGTAGTTGTGGCCCTATTACCAGAAAGCTTTGCGGCGGGGTTATCTTTTGATTAAGGGCGAACTCCGAGTGCGAAAACCCTTGTAAAATAAAGAATATGGACGGTTTGACTACCATGGTGGCAATGCTGTCCGAATCATAGCGGACCACCAGCAAGCGGTTGACGTCGGTTTTGAACCGGCCCGGCTTAGGCGTCATGGACATGCATTTGGACACGAGGCTCTTAACCGTCGGGTTGCCAACAATGCTTGGGGTAAGAAAATCTGTCATTTTAATAGTTCAATAAGCGACTTAACTGAAAATAAGTCTCGTATTAAAGCGGTTAAAAAGTAAAGGTAAATTTTTAGCTTGGTAGATATAAAATTTCAAAAATAATTGTTTTTGAGTCTAGTTTCGCTAAAAATTCTTTTCAAAACGAAGACACATAGGACTCAAAAGCGGTCGAAAGAATGGCGAGCGTCAAACTTTCGACTTTTCCAGGACGGCTTTTTCGTCCCCGGAAGATTCTGGCGCGGAGACGACCGTGACGGTTTCCGTGCTTTCGATTAGCAAATCGGCCTCCCCGGTCGCCGGTTGTTCGTTTGAGTCGGCCAGTTTATCGATTTTTTCCTGATAAGCCAAGGCCTCGGCCTGATACCGGCTGGCTTCGTCCGGGGAAGAGAAATCGATGAAAGCCCCTTTGGTGTCTTTTCGTTCTTCCCAGCCAAAGTAGGTCAAAAGGCCGCCTAGGGCGATGATAAATAAGGGCAGGAAAGCTTTAAACACTTGCCAGAAGTAGCCGAACCAAGCTACGAACAAGGCCAGTCCGAAAAGGATTAAGATTCCGCCAATGACAAGCAATAGGGGCATAGGGTCTCCAAAAGTACTCGCGGCGCCGTTTTTGCGAAAAATCGTTCAACCAGCCAACATCCATCGTTTCAAAAAGAAGAATCGGACTTAGGCCGAAGCGTGAGTGGAAACACTCACATATGCGGCAAGCTAGTTGTTAAGGTATGTTGGCCAAAAGCTCGTAATCGTAAAATAAACAGTTTTTCTCAGTAAAACCTATTGACGTAATTATCGGGCATAATTATTATTGATGTTCATAGTATAGATTAAGAAATTGTAAAAAGCTTAATGAAGTAAATTTGTACAAACTATCTTGTATCTTTTATTGTCAAAAGCGACGAAATTGTTGATTAACAATAATCTTCTCAAAATAAGATTGTAGCTTTTACTGTTGTCCGGCCTAATTTTACGGGCGTTTTCCGCAATCCGTACAGACCCCATCCGGACCTATGATGCCAATGCAACTTTCATCGGAACAAAGCTTGCGGGCGCCTTTGTTGCTCTTGCTGACTTTACGTTTTGTGGCTAATTCGTTGCCGCAATGGGGGCAAAATTTAGCCCATAATGGGGATGGGTTTTTACATTTATCGCAAGTATCGCTGGGAATGGGAGCTCCGCAGTCAGTACAGGTTAGTTGCATGAAATCTCGCTTTTTATTGAAAATACGCTTAAATGGCCACGAAAAAGATACTGACCGTCGGCGATATTGAATTTTTCATGTATAGCAGAAAATAGTAACATAATTCATGTTACCCTACGGTTAAAGAAAAATAAACAGCTTGTTAGCTTGTTTTTTACCCCGATAGGTTATTTTCTGGTTTGTGCGCGTTACGGGCGCCATCAATGAAATTGACCGGCGTTCCGTGGGTAAAACCGGACCGCTGACTCCCTTTAACGACCGAAGCTTTCAGGGGATCGAAGACGCGTCGCGGGTCGTTCTAACGTGGCTTGGTGAAATAAGCCTCGACCACCCCATTGTCAACGCGCGGTAAAGCCACCCGCCTGGAAGGCGGACAAAAGGTTGGCTTTGCCTTCGTTGGTTTGGGTGTTTGAATGACGACCGCAACCGAATTGAACGCCTTTTGTAGATAGACTTTGAATTGTTAGGCGCTCAACAAAAAGCCACTCGTGGTATAATAACAAGCGGGACTTGGTTTAGCTTAACTACGCGTCTCTACTGGGGGCAATTAAGTCCGTTACCGACTTAATTTTACAATTTTATCGTTGAAAAATCCATACCCTAAAAACTATTTGGGAAATCGCTGTCATGGTCGTTGGCGCCTTGCGTTTTTGAAACATTTTTTCTAATGTCGCAACTTAAGAAATATTTCGTTAGTTTAATTTGATTAAAAATATAATAAATAGTTAAATTCTAATATATAAAATTTTTTGGACTTAATTAGCTTCCTTTTTTCCGGTAGACTCCGCCGGGTAAGCCATTGGGAGCCAACCCCATTGGCAACGGTTTTTGCCTTGTTACGCGGGGTGACCCCCGCCGGTCGTTTTCATGATATCCCGGCGAGAGATGGTCCGGGACCGTGGGGAGGTTCAGGCCAAAAGCCATCCCCCTGGCCATTCCCCCAAGTAACCCACGGGCCGGGTGACTTTTCCGTTCCCGGCCCTTTTATGGGGTCCCGAAAAGCGGATCCGGACGCTCAGTATACCCTCGCCATTCGCCGGCGTTTTAGTTGACATGGAATGTGATATACTGTAAAAAATATTGTAAAATGTTGGGTGAAAATAAGCTTGGAAGACATACCGCTTTATTGCGAATACGGACAAATATGCGATTAAATCACTATAAATACTATAATTAGGTGACCAAGATCGTACATTTGCCTAGGCGATAGGACTCATCGCCAACGATTGGCCGTTTCCGCCTAAACCCTGGCCGCGGTGGCCCGAAACGACGCTGGTTACGGGCTTAGCCAGGATGATAAGGGAAAACGCCATGGCGTTTTGCCGCGTCTGGCGGGCCATGTCATCGGACGCTTAAGTTCCCGTCGGGCGGGCGCAAAGCCATCCGGGTAGCCGCCTTTATGCCCAGTGGGTACCCTTCGGCCCCATTAAGGGTGGGGCGATCTCCATGGCGATAGGTTAAAGGCGCTAATCAAGGCAATTTAACCTAGAAAAACATGGACTAAGACCGATATAATTCTCCAAAGAGAAGTACAGTGAAACGCATTCCCATAGACAAGGCCATCCCCGGACAGATCCTGGCCGAAAAGCTCACCCGCCATGACGGGGTGCTTTTGGCCGGCCAAGGTTCCGAGATAACCGAGGGCCTCTTGCGCATGTTAAGCCGCATGAACATTGACACCGTGGTCATCGAGGAGGAAGAATCGAGGACCGCGGAGGAGGTCGAGGAAGACTTTCGCAGGTTGGTCGCCCAGATGGAAGCCCGCTTCGTTAGGGTCACCGGGTCGCCTATATTGATGGCCCTGAAAAAGACCATGCTTTTCATGGCCCAGAAAGAAAAGGACGTGACCCTGGCCCTAATCGATAAACCCGCCGCCGCCTCGGAGAATCCGGAAGCGGCCCAGTCCGCTGAGCCGTCCGGATCGGCTTAAGTTTGAACATGACCAATCCCCAAACGACAATCCAGGACCGGGTCTCGGTTAAGAAAGAGGTTCGAAAGATTAAAAACCTCCCGACCGTGCCGGGGATAGTGGCTAAGATATCCCGCATGGTTGAAAACCCGGAGACCAGCGCCGCCGAGGTGGGTAGGCTCATCTCCCAGGACCAGGTTTTATCGGCCAAGGTCCTGCGCATGGCCAACAGCGCCTTTTTCGGCATGTCCAGAAAAATCAGCTCCATCTCCCAGGCCCTGGTCATTTTGGGCTTCGAGGTCGTCAAGGGGCTGGTCCTGACCTCAAGCGTTTTTGACATGATCCAAAAAAGCATGACCGGGCTGTGGGAACACTCCATCGGTTGCGCGGCCGCGTCCGGCGCCGTGGCTACCTTACTGGGCCGGGAAGACGCCGAGGAAATTTTGGTCGCCGGTTTGCTCCACGATTTGGGCAAGGTCGTCTTGGCCCTGAACTTGCCCGACGAGATGCGGCTCATACTAAACAAGGTCGCTTCCGGGGATATACTGTTTTACGAGGCCGAAAACCAGCTCCTGGACTTTGACCACAGCGAGCTGGGCCAGTGGCTGGCCGAGCACTGGAACCTGCCAGAAAGCTTGGCCGAACCCATGCGCCTTCATCACCGCCCCGAAAAAGCCGTAATTAAGCCGGAATGCACGGCCATAGTCCACATCGCCGACATCATCGTCAGGGCCAAGGGCTTTGGTAACGGCGGTGACATATTGGTCCCACCAATATCGATGGCCGCCTGGGAGATGCTGGGGTTAAAGAAGACTGATTTCCTCCCAATACTGGAAATTCTCGAACCAAAACTCTCAAGCTTGGTTGATATCACGTCAATTAATTAGGCATGGGATGAAAAACTCATTTCCAAAAAGCTTCCGGATTGTTTCGCTCTGGCTAGAAAATCTTTGAACGCTTAAAGAATTTTGGACTTGTTGGGGCTAGCCTTGAAAGGCGGACCCTTGGGAGAACGTATTTTTGTCCTCTGTTCCGATGAAATCCAAGTTGCCCATGGTCTTGATCCCGGCCGCGGTTAGCTTGGCGCTTGATTTGTTAACCAAAGCCTATGCCAAGGCAAGCCTGGACGAATTTACCGTTAGGCCGGTCACGGAATTTTTTAACCTGATTTTAGCCTTCAATTCGGGCGCGGCTTTCAGTTTTTTGTCTGGGCAAGGCGCTTCCCAAGGCCTGAAGATGGCCGGGTTGGCCTTGCTCGCGATGGTCCCTTTGATTTGGTTCTACCGTCTGGCAAGGCCCGGGGACAAAGGCACCCTCATTTCCCTTGGCTTGGTTTTGGGAGGGGCCTTGGGTAACGTTCACGATCGCCTTCGTTACGGGGGAGTGGTAGACTTCTTGGACTTTCACTTGGGGGATAAACATTGGCCAGCTTTTAACGTGGCCGATATTTTCATTTGCCTGGGCTTGGGTTTGTTAATACTCTTCACCGTCTTAAATCTAGGGCAAACACCCGCGAAGGCGCCGACAAAGGCGGAACGAGGGACACGGTTGGGCCGGAAAAGACCTTAACCTAATGAGCCGACGACCCCACGGGGATTATACGTGGCCTTAATATTAATCGTTGAACGAAATCAAGCCACCGGGGACTACGTGGCGGCTACTTTGAAGAGGGCTGGCCATGAGACTTTGGTCACGTCCTTTCAAACCGAGGCCGTGGCCATGTTTCAGGAGCGAAAACCCGATCTGGTTTTGATAAATTATTTTTTGGCCGACGGCGACGGCTTGAAGATGTTGGGCGCCTTGACCCGGTTATCCCCCGAGGCCATGGTCGTTATGACCACCGGCCTCGGCAACGAGTCCTTGGTCAGGGAGGCCATGACCATGGGCGCCTTTGACTACATCGTTAAGGGCAACACTTACTTTACCGATCTGCCCGGCCTCGTGGATGATTTGTTTTCTCGTTTTTCTGTCAAAAACAACAAGCTGGTCTCGGAACGCCAGAGGTCGCGCCTGGAAGCCCAGACTGAGCTGGCCGGTTGGCTTGACCACAACTTCAAAAATATCCTGTCCGCGGTGGCCGGTTCCCTCAGCCTTATCAACTTCGATAATCCCGCCCAAAGCCAGGAAAAACGCAAAGAATACATGAACGATGGCTTAAGCAGCCTTGGCACCGCCGTCAAACTCCTGGAAAACCTTAGCCGTTTGTCCGATGACGGCAGCCGCGAGGACGAAAGAAGCGTTTTGGTGTCCTCCGTCGTGGACGAGGCTTGGCAAGAGGTAAAAAACAGGCTTTTAAACGGCCCGAAAGAAGAGTTTTCCGTAGGCAAAGAGATCCTGCCCGAGATAACGCTCATAAACGAGAGCCGCAATCTCGAGCCCCAAAAGGTCGTCCGCCAGGATCTGCTGACCATTTTCGAGGCCCTGTTAAAAAATTCCGTCGAGGCCCTGGGCCAGACCAAGGACCCCCGGATTATCGTTTCCGCCTCCCGTAGCGACGATTTCCTGACTTTCACGGTCAAGGACAACGGCCGGGGCATGGATGACCGCGTTAAGCGCCACGCCTTCGAGCCTTTGTTTTCAACCAAAGGCCAGGTAGGGGTCGGCATATCCCTCTCCACGGTCATGGCTCTGGTCACAAGGCACCTAGGCCAGATCCAGGTCGAATCCGAGCCCGGCCAGGGCTGCCAGATTCAGTTTACCTACAAACTCATGTTTTTCTAGCTTTCGTCGTAACATGCCCTCCCAGGCCACCTCATCGCATAGTAACTATTTTAAATAGCTAGAAAAATTTTTTACTTTTAGCATTTTTTCAAGCTACCAGCGGTTCAAATATCTATACGAAGATAATTCCCAGATTAATCAGATAAAAATTTTGATTTCTTTCATGTTCTGCTTGGATTTCAGATTTATCAAGTTTAACTATATAAGATCTTTGATATTCAAATAAAAATTTTGGCGATTAACTAAATCGTAGATGAATAAAGCTCCAATCGAAAGTCAAGTTATAATTCCCAGATTAATCAGATAAAAATTTAGATTTCTTTCATGTTCTGCGTGGATTACAGATTTATCAAGTTTAACTATATAACACTCTGAATATTAAAATAAAAATTTTGGAGATTAACTAGATCGTATATGGATAAAGTTCCAATCGAAAGTCACGTTATAATTGCCAGATTAATCAGATAAAAATTTAGATTACTTTCATGGTCTCCTTGAATTAAGGGTTTGTCAAGCTTAACTATGTAATATCTTGGATATTCAAATGAAAAATTTTGAAATTAACTAAATCGTAGATGAGTTCGGCGCAGATCGAAATTCAAGTCATAATGTGTTAATTAATCTTATAAAAATTTTTGAACCAAGAATATAGCCTTTCGTACTGGACAAAATTTCAGTCTATAACATTAACACATGCAATAAAATAGTAATCTTTTAGACAATCACAGATTGTCCGGGATTGGCTGAAACTATATTTTATTTGCGTTGTAACATGCTGATAAAACATATAAAGATTGATGGTAAACGTAGGAAAACCTTTATGCAGGCCCACATTGCTTTCTTAATAATTAATATATTGAAAAAACAGATAAAAATTTTGCGGTATCTAAAATAACGTTACCATTACCGATTGCCCTATCCATGTTGATATAACATAGCTAAAAATGAGATAAAATTTTGGAAGTCTCTAACGCAATCCGTGAATCATCGGGGAGCCTGCTGGTCCATGTTTGCTGCGCCCCTTGCGCCGTCTACCCATTATCGCTAATCCTCAAGCGCGACCCGGGTCTCACGGTCATCCCATGGTTCTATAACCCCAATATCCAACCAGTCGAGGAATTCAGGCGCCGCCGCGACGCCTTGGCGTTCATGGCCCTGTCGATGCCTTCCCTGGTGCCGACGCTGACGGGCCCTTTGGTCGTCGATTTTAGCCCACCGTACAACGTGGG
>JAITKA010000185.1 GCA_031278635.1 Deltaproteobacteria bacterium
CAGATATTGATGGAATTGCCCGGTCCCAAAAAAGTTATTATGGAGTTCCGTTTTGAGCGATAGTAAAGCTAAGGCACCCTCAACGAATAGGTTGGTCGGCGTCTTCGGTCGGCATAAAAAATTAACTCTAGCGCTAATCGTCCTCGCAGGTTTAACGGTTTTTCGTTTGGTATCTGGCCAAGCCGCGCCATTTGGTCGCCCCAACGCGCCGGAACCGGTATATGTTGAACTGGGAATGGCCACCTTTGGCGATATGCGCGAGCTTAGCCGATATTACGGGACGCTCTCAGCCCCCAACCGCTTCAATCTCTCCACGAAAGCCGCGGGTGAAATAAAATCCCTTTTGGTCGATATAGGCGATAGCCTTGAAAGCGGGCAATTGGTTGCCCGTCTCGACGACGAGGAATACGGCTTGGCCAGGGAAAGGGCGGACTTAAACGTTAGCTTGTCCCAGGCCCAACTCTCCGAGGCCCAGGCTAATCTCGACTTGGCCGAAAGCGACATGCGGCGCCAATCAAGCTTAACCAAAAAAAACATCGTCACCCAGAGCGATTTCGAGGCCGCGCAAAATAAGCTCCTTCAAGCCCAGGCTAGGCTTGATGTGGCCAAAAGCCAGCTTCGGTCAGCGAGCAATCAATTGGCCGACGCCGATTTGCGCCTCTCTTACACCAAAGTCGTGGCCTCCTGGCCGGAGCAAAAACCAGGGGAGACGCGCTACGTGAGTTCCCGGTTGGCTAACGAAGGGCAATTGGTTACGGCTAACACCCCCCTCTTCGAGGTGGTAAGCCTGGATCCCCTTTTGGTGGTCGTGGACGTTATTGAAAAAGATTATCCCAAGTTTTTTCCGGGAATGGAAGCGACTCTCTCCACCGAAGCCTTCCCAGGGGAGATTTTCACCGCCAAGGTCCTGAGGGTGGCCCCGGTCCTTTCCAACGATTCCAGGCAGGCTAGGCTGGAACTTGAGGTCTCGAACCCCGATCTCAAGCTAAAGCCGGGTATGTACGCCGACGTGGTTTTCGTCTTTAACGAGCACAAGGGAGTCTGGAGCGTGGCCGACGACGTCCCCTTTAGGCGCCAAGAGGGTTATGTCATCTTCAAGGCTGATGTCTCAAGCGGAACCGTAAGCCAGATCCCCGTGACCTTGGGACTTAACGAAAACGGGAGGGTGGAGTTGATAGGTGTTGAGCCGCTGGAGGCCCCCGTGGTCACCTTGGGCCAGCATCTACTCCAGGACGGCCAGCCTTTCAAGGTGGCCGACGAGGAAGTATTTAAGGCCTTAACCACGGGTTCCCCGGCCGGGGGGGTTACCCAGGCCCCGGCTGCCGGGGATGGCGGAGGCGTCTAAAAATGAGCTTGGCTTCCGCCGCGGTAAAAAGGCCCATCTTTACCCTCATGGGCACCCTGATCGTGATGGTCTTGGGTCTTTTCTCCCTGGGGCGGCTCCCCTTGGACCTCATGCCCGAGATGACTTTCCCCATCATCACCGTTCGCACCACCTACGATAACGCTTCCCCTTCCGAGGTCGAGGAGCAGATTACCAAGCCACTGGAACGGGTTCTTGTGGCCGTGCCGGGCATTAAAAATATCAGCTCCAGCTCCATGGAAGGCTCCAGCAGCATTTTCATGGAATTCGTCTGGGGCACCAGCCTCGACGAAGCCACCAACGACATTCGCGACCGCATAGATAGGATCATTAGGCATCTTCCCGATGACATCGATCGGCCGCTGATCCAGAAATTTGACATATCGTCTAGGCCCATCATGTTTTTGGGGGTTTCCTCTAACTTCCATCCTGGGGACTTAAAACGTTTCATCGACGACGAAATAAGCTACCGTCTGGAGAGAAGCCCTGGCGTGGCCTCGGCCTCGAGCTTCGGGGGGTTGGAAAGGGAGATAAAGGTTGAGGTCGACCAGGCCGAGGTCAAGGCCTTGGGATTGGACCTTTCCGGCCTGGTTACACAGATTCAAAACGAAAACCTAACGGAGGCCGGGGGCGAGATAGACAGGGGGAGGCTTTCCGTGGCCGTCAGGACCAAAGGGGAGTTTACCGATTTGCGCGACCTAGGCTCCATCATCGTGGCCAGAAACGAGGGTGGCTCCCCGGTTAGGCTTCAGGACATCGCTGACATCTCCGACGGTTGGGCCAGGATAACGAGGATAAACCGCATAAACGGCCGGGATGGCCAGTACATGGGGGTTTTTAAGCAGTCCGGGGCCAACACCGTGGAGGTAGCTGACCACGCCAACGAGGCGATCAGGGAAATTAACCGAACAATATCCAACGTGGATCTGTTTCCCCTCTTTGATAGCTCCACGTATATCAAGATGAGCCTTAGGACCGTGTCAAAGTCCGTCTTGACCGGCGGAATTTTGGCCATAGTCGTCATTTTAATCTTTCTTCAGCATCTTAAGAGCACCCTGATTCTGGCCTTGGCCATTCCCATTTCCATCATTACCACCTTCATGGCCATGTATTTTAGCGGTTTGACTTTTAACATAGTCACTTTGGGGGCTCTCGCCTTGGGCGTGGGTATGTTGGTCGATAACGCCATCGTGGTCTTGGATAATATCTTTCGTTTACGAACCACGGGTCTCCCGGCCGATCAAGCCGCCTATAAGGGGACCGACGAGGTGGCCGGGGCCATCGTGGCCAGCACCCTGACCACCCTTTCGGTTTTTTTGCCCATGATCTTCCTCCAGGGCCTGGCCGGGGTCATGTTTAGGCCGTTTTCGATTACCATCGCCTTCGCCTTGACGGCTTCGCTGGCCGTGTCTCTGACTTTGGTCCCCATGTTGGCCGCCCAGCTCCTTAAGGAAAAAACCCCCCTGGCCTCCGACCCCGCCGAAATCACCCAGGAAGCCGAATCCCAGGACAAACCAAAACGCAAGTTTGGGCAACCCCGTTTTGGCCGGAAGTATTTCAAGGCCGTCGAGGTTACCTACTTGGCTTGGCTGGACAGGGCCCTGGCCAGGCCTTGGACGGTCATCGTTTTGGCCGTGGTCCTTTTGGGGTCATCGGTAGCCCTTGTCCCCAAGTTGGGGACGGAGTTTATGCCCAGAACGGACGAGAGCGCCTTTAGGGTCAACCTGACCATGGAACCGGGAACAAAGGTGGAAAAGACCTCCCAGTTTTTAAAAACGATAGAGGATATCGTGGTCAAGGAGGTCCCGGAGATTCTAACAATGAGCTCGGATATCGGCGGATCCGGGGGCCGCGGGGACCGAGGTAGCCATACCGGCGAGATGATGGTCAAGATTAAACCGATCGCCGAGAGGGATCGCTCCATATTTGACATCGTCGAGCATCTTAGGCCTATTTTAACCGCCTTACCGGGGGCCACCGTGCGTATCAGGGCAGATCAGTCGTTTTTGGCCGGGGGTTCCGGATCCGATCGCATCCAAGTGGAGCTTCGGGGAAACGACCTCGCCGAGAGCGTAAGGCTCTCCAAGGCCATGAAAAAAATAATGGAGAAAGTCCCCGGGGTCTCAGACGTATATTTAGGTAATGAGGACGCCACGTTGGAGGAGGTAATCGTGATCGACCGGGATCGGGCGGCCGACGCCAAGGTTAGCGTGTCCTCCATCACGAAGCTAATCAAGACCGCCTTGGGCGGTACCACCGCCGGCTATTTTCGGGATGACGGGAAAGAATACGCCATTAACGTATCCCTTAGGAACCCCGAGGGGGTCACCATCGACGAGCTGATGAAGCTCCCGGTCACGAACAGTCTGGGCCAGACGGTCATCCTCTCGAATATCGCCAAGGCCGTCCCAGGGTCAGGGCCGCTTAAGATCTCCCGAAAGAACCAATCCCGCATCGCCGTCCTGAATGCCGATTTGACCGATCGTCCCCTGGGGGACGTCGTAGCCGATATCGACGAGGAACTGAAGAAGCTCCCCATGGGCTCCGACTTCAGTTACGCCTTCACCGGCGAGGCCGAGGAGCAGGCCGAGGCTTTTAGCGGCCTACTGACGGTTTTGTCTTTGGCCGTTTTTTTGGTCTACATGGTTCTGGCCTGTCAGTTCGAGCAGTTAAAAGGCCCTCTGGTCATCATGTTCTCGTTCCCCTTCGCGGCCATTGGCGTCGTTTGGATACATTTTCTGACCGGCACGGCTTTTAACATCAATTCTTTCATAGGTGTCATAATGCTGGCCGGGATTGTGGTCAACAACGCCATTATCCTAACCGATCACGCGAACCTTTTAAGGCGAAGGGACGGCATGGAACTGATACCGGCCCTCCGTGAGACAGGCCGCAGGAGACTTAGGCCCATCCTCATGACCTCGCTGACCACGATTCTTGGCCTCGTGCCGATGTCCCTGGGGTTCGGGGAGGGGGGCGAGTCGCAAGCACCATTGGGCAGGGCCGTGATAGGGGGGTTGACCTCCTCTACGTTCATTACCCTCTTTCTTGTGCCCGTCTGCTACATGCTATTTTTCAGGAGATCTGAGCGCCTGAAAGCCGCCAATAAAGTGACCCTCGAAAAAGAGGCCGAATCCAAGCTGCCTTACCCGGCGGCCCTACCAGAGGTCAAGCTGGAGGCCAACCCGGACGAGGTCTAATCGCTGGCCAGGCCTTTCCATGGCCCGGGCGCGAGAGCGCGAATGGCC
>JAITKA010000007.1 GCA_031278635.1 Deltaproteobacteria bacterium
CCCGGATCGGGGCTTGACCCAGGGCCGGGCCATTTCGTAGAATTCATCCATGGGGTTATTGGCGGGTTTGATCCGGGGCGACGTTTGGATGGCGGCGTTATTTTTGCCCATGATGGGGCGGAGGTTGGCATGGCCCAGTCGGAAGTTGATTTTAAGGAACCCGGCCGGGGGCCGGGAGGCCAGGGCCAAGGCGAGCCGTCGGACAAAAGCGTGCAGTCCATCGACCGGGCCCTGGACATAGTCGAGTCGCTCTCGACCAGGCAGGGCGGCCTGAGCCTGACGGAGCTGGCCAAAAACATCGGGTTGCCCAAAAGCACCACGCATAGGCTTCTCTCGACCCTGGTCAGGCGGGGCTACGCCTCGAAGCGGGACGACGGGGGCTACCAGATCGGCCTCAAGCTCATCGAGGCGGTCAGCTATTACGTCAATAGCCTGGAGCTTCAGACGGAAGCGAGGCAGCAGTTGGCGAGGCTCACGGTGGAACTGGGCTTGACGGCCCACCTGGGCGTTTTGGAGGGCGACCAGGTCGTTTACATCGAGCGCATCGACTTTCTCTCGGGGGTCAAGCTTTATTCGCAAATCGGGCTTAGGATGCACGCCTACTGCTCGTCCTTGGGAAAAAGCTTGCTGGCGGGCCTTTCCGGGGATGAGCTCACGCAGGTCATGGCCCGCTGCGCCTTCGAGCGGTTCACCCCCAACACCATCACGACCATGGCCGCCCTGCGGGCGGAACTCAGGAAGGTCCGGGCCATGGGCTACGCCGTGGACAACCTGGAATACAGCCCGAACAATCGGTGCGTCGGGGCCCCCATTTACGACTACCGGGGCGAGACGGTGGCCGCCATCAGCGCCAGCGGGCCGCCGACCGTCTTGCCGGAGGGGCGGATAGAGGAGGTGGCCCGGGAGGTCATGGCCAAGGCCAGGGCCATATCGACGAACCTCGGCTACGGGGGTTAAGCGGGGCGCGGGGGGGTTTTCCGCGCCCCGGGAGGGGCGGCGTTTAGGCCGTCAGGTTTTTCAGGACGATGGTCTTGACCCGGGTCATCTCCTCGAAGGTGCTCATGACCCCCTCGGTGCCCAGGCCGCTATGTTTCCAGCCCCCGAAGGGTTGCTCGAAGGCCCTGAAGAAGCTGGCCCCGTTTATGACCGCCGCCCCGGCCTCCATCCGGGAGGCGACCTTCCAAGCCCTCTTGAAATCCCTCGAAAAGACGCAGCTCGACAAGCCGAAGATGGACTGGTTGGCTATGGCCACGGCTTCCTCGTCGGTATCGAAGCCGATGATGGAGACCACCGGCCCGAAGATTTCCAGATCCGAGGCCACGTCGGCGGTCTTGGGGATGTCCACGATTACGGTGGGATCGTAAAAGGCCCCGTTCCTCTTGCCGCCCAGGATGACCTTGCCGCCTTGTTCCACGGTTCTGTTGACCTGGGCCTCGACGGTTATGGCCGCCTTTTCGCTGATCAGGCAGCCGATCTGGGTGTCCTCCTTGGAGGGGTCGCCGAATTTCTGGAGTTTGATCCTGTCCACGGCTTTTTTGGCGAATTCGGCCTTAAGGGAGTTATGGATCAGAAAGCGCTTGCTGGCGCAGCAGACCTGGCCGGTGTTGTACATGCGGCCCCAGATTAGCTCCTCGACGGCCAGATCGACGTCCCCGTCCTCCAAAACGATGAAGGCGTCGTTCCCGCCCAGCTCCAGGGCCGTTTTGGTCAGGTTCTCGGCGGCCAGTCTCTGGGTGGCCAGGCCCACCTCCGTGCTGCCGGTCAGGGTCACAAGGGTGACCCGGGGGTCCTTGACGGCGGCCGACTTGACCGAGCCCGGGGCGGTCAGGCACTGGCAGGTCCCGGCCGGGAGGCCGGCCTCGGCCAGGAGCTTGGTCAGGCGGATCAGGGTCAGGGGGTTATCGGAGGAGGGGAGGACTATGGGGGCGTTCCCCATCAGGAGCGCCGGGGCCACCTTCTGGTCGAACAGGTCGCAAGGGAAGTTGAAGGGGATGATGCAGGCCACCACCCCGATGGGCTCCCTGGTCACGATCTGGAGGTTATTGTCCTGGCCGGCCTCGGTGCCGGCGGGGATGACGCTCTCGTAGAAGTGCTTGGCCCTCTCCATGAAGGCGGTGAAACCGATCCCGATGTTCCCGATCTCGGCCCTGGCCTCGTTTATGGGCTTGCCGTTCTCGGCCGAAAGGGTCTGGGCCAGGCTTTCCTTTTGCGCCTCCACCCGGGCCAGGAAATCCCCCAGGATGGCCACGCGCCTGTGGATCGGGACCTTGGCCCATTCTTTCTGGGCCCGGCAGGCCGCGTCTATGGCCAGCTTTATGTCCGCCTCGTTGGCCTTGGGGACGGTATCGATAAGCTTCCCCGTGGCCGGGGCGGTGACCTCGAACGTCTCCCCGGAGACGCTATCCACTTCCTTGTTGTTAACGATCATTTTCATTGATGGTATCCTTTATTCCATTGGCATGAGCCAAAAGCGATTATTGCGAGCCGGACCGGGCCCAGGGGCCGGCCCGGCCGGTTTCGCGTAAGCGGGCCGGTCGGGGCCCCGGGTCAGGAAAGGGCCGTGTACGAGAGCATGAGGCCGCCGGTGGTGTTGTTCCCGTCGTCGTGGTACCCGTACTCCCCGAAGGTGAAGTTCACGATGAAGGGGACGTCCCCGGCCTCGGCCTTGATGGCCTTGACGGCTTCACCGATGCGGTCGCCGATGCCGGCCCTCCGGCCCCCGCAGTGGACCAGTAGGAGGGCGCCAGGGGTTTTGCCAAGCTTTTTCATGGTCTCCCCGACCTGGCTCCCGGCCGAGGCGATGAGGCCGTCCACGCTCCCGTCCATCTGGATGACGGCGGTGTTGACGGCGAGGTTGGCCCCGACCTCCATGGACAGATCGTCGTTGCCGTTCATCGGGTGCCGTATGGCTATAAGGTCGCCCAGGCGGTCTTTGACCCCCAGCGGGGCGGTGATGGTGGTGACCAGTAGGTTAAACCCCGTGAGGTCCTTTAGGTCCTTACCGGTCCACTTTGCGTATTTCTTGACCGCGGGCTCGCCGTCGATCTCGACCAGGGTGCGGTTCCCCCTGATTTTGGTGATGATGCCGGAATTGGCGGTCTCCTCGTAGGCGCCGGTGAAGACGTTGGCGATGGGGCCGTCGGTGTAGAAAAAGGCCACGGCCACCCCGTCGGCGGTCACGAGATCGTCGGTGAAGAGAAGCCATTTGCCCGCGATCTCGTTGTCCGCCGCGCTGCCCCCGAAAACGGGCACCCGGCCGATGACGTCGGTGATGCCCTTCAGGTAAAATTCCTCCTCCCCGGGCGGGGCGACCATGTAGAAGTAACTCGGCGGCTCAACCTTGCCCGTGGCGGGTTTTTTGGCGTTGGCCAGGGCCTCCATGGCCACCTTCCGGCCCGTGGCCCTGGCGTCCCCGCCCACCTTGGCCGAGCCGGCCCGGCCCACGGTGAGATCCGCGTCCGAGAGGGCCAAAATGCCCACGAACCCGTTCTCGCCGGTGATGAAACCGTCGGGGGTGATGACGCCGGTGAAGCTGGTGTTGCCGATCAGGGGCACGCCCGGGAGCTCGGCCGAGATCCCCCCCAAAAGCTTTTCCTGGTCGTACTGGACCCCGCTGTAAACGAAGGCGAGCTTAACGTCGGTCAGGCCCGCCTTGGCCCTGACGGCGGCCTCCCGCCCGGCCGCGCCGGGATCCTGGTTGATAGAGGCTCCGGTATTAGCTTTTAACATCTCATATCCTCCCTTTGGGAATCGGCCCCGGCGGTAAACCTAAGGACCGGGAAATAGCGTGAACCTGGGAAGGCGTATATGGCAAACGTTTGACCTCGCGGCCGAAACCTGCGGGCCAAATGACAGCCCAGGTCAATATGGGCCCAAAATTAACGAATAATTTTTTAGTCGCGACTTTATCGGATTCGGGGTAGATAACGATAATTTAAAGAAAACGTTTATGGTTCGTTATCGCTATAATTGTGTTTCGGAAAGCCAGTTGTGATTTTATGGGACGATTGCTTTACTCGGCCTGACGCGGCTGTGTTCCATAAAGGCGCGAAAATACCTGATTTTTTGAAAGCGTCCCAGCTAAGTTGTTGAAATTATAGAGAAAATTTTCGGTTTTTGCAAGGGCCCCAAATCATGGGGTCGCCATAACCCCCCAGGGGTGAAAACCATTTCACCCTTGGGGATGGGACACGTTGTCTTTTCGCGGTTCTTTTTTAGGTTAACGCGGAGGGGCGTGGGGGTAAACGAGGCGGTTTTGCTTGGTGGGAAGCCGGTTCCGCATGGCGGAAAAACGTAAAAGCCCGGGTCGGGGACCCGGGCTTTCATTTGGCCGTTACCGCATGGGTAAACGTATGTTTCGCGGGGATTCAGGGGCCCGTTGGCCCCCGCCTCAGCCCTTTTTGGCCGGGGCCTTGGGTTTGGCCTTGGAGGCGGCCTTGCCCGCCTTCGGGAGGGCCTTTTTGGCGTTCAGGACCTTCTCGGATTTCTGCTTTATGGACTCGATGGCCAGCTGGGCCGTCGGGTCGATGGCCTCGGAGAGCTTCTTGGCCAGTTGCTTCCTCGTCTCGAGCGCGGACTTGGAGGTGCCGCGGGGTTTGACGGCCGCCTTGGCCCTGGCGGACGGCTTGGCCTTGGCCTTGGGTTTGGCCTTGGCCTTGGGGCTGGGCTCCGCGGGGGCGTTTTTGGCCTCGAGGGACGCCTGGGCCGAGGCGAGGCGGGCCAGGGGCACGCGGTGGGGGGAGCAGGAGACGTAGTCGAAGTTCATCTTGTAGCAGAACTTGACCGAGGCCGGCTCGCCGCCGTGCTCGCCGCAGATGCCGATCTTGAGCTTCCCGTCGACCGAGCGGCCTTTGGTCACGCCTATCTCGATCAGCTGGCCCAGGCCCTCGGTATCGATGGTGACGAAGGGATCCTTCTCCCAGATGTACTGCTCGATGTACCTGGGCAGGAAGATGCCGGAATCGTCCCTGGAGAGCCCGAAGGTGGTCTGGGTGAGGTCGTTGGTGCCGAAGGAGAAGAACTGGGCCCCGGCCTGGACGATCTTGTCGGCCACAAGGGCCGCCCTGGGGAGCTCGATCATGGTCCCGATGAGGTAATTGATCTTGGCCTTGGGACCGACCAGGACCTCGGCGGCCACCCGCTCGACGATGGCTTTCTGGGCCAGGAATTCCTTCTCGTTGCCGATCAGGGGGATCATGATCTCGGGCAGGACCTTGACGCCCTCCTTGGCGACCAGGACGGCGGCCTCGAAGATGGCCCGGGCCTGCATCTCGGTTATCTCGGGGAAGAGGATGCCGAGGCGGCAGCCCCGCAGGCCCAGCATGGGGTTTTGCTCGTGGAGGTAGTCGATGCGCTCCCTGACCGCCTTCACGGGGATGGAAAACTTCTCGGCCAGATCGGCGATGTCGTGATCCGTGTGGGGCAGGAACTCATGGAGCGGGGGATCGAGGGTCCTGATGGTCACCGGTAGGCCGTCCATGGCCTTGAAGATGCCGTAAAAGTCCTCGCGCTGCATGGGCAGGATGCTGGCCAGGGCTTTCTGGCGGTCCTCAAGGTTGTCGGCCAGGATCATGGCCCTCACGTGATCGATGCGGTCGGCCTCGAAGAACATGTGCTCGGTGCGGCAAAGGCCGATGCCCTCGGCCCCGTAGTTGCGGGCCACCTGGGCGTCGGCCGGGGTGTCGGCGTTGGTCCGGACCTTCATGGTCTTCTCGGCCTCGATCCACCTCATGAAAATGGTGAAGTCATGGGGCAGCCCGACGTCCTTGGTCGGGATCTGGCCCTTGATGAGCTCGCCGGAGGAGCCGTTCAGGGAGATCCAGTCGCCGACCTTTATGACCTCGCCCTTGACCGTGAACTGCTCCTTGTCGTAATCGACGTTGATGGGGGCCCCGGCCACGCAGGTCCGGCCCATGCCCCTCGCGACCACGGCCGCGTGGCTGGTCATGCCGCCCCTCGCCGTCAGGATGCCCTGGGCGGCGTTCATGCCCTTGATGTCCTCGGGGCTGGTCTCGAGCCTGACCAGGATGACCTTTTTGCCCTTGTTGGCCTCCTCCTCGGCCGCCGCGGCCGAGAAAACGGCCTGCCCCACGGCGGCGCCGGGGGAGGCGGGAAGGCCGTGGGTCAGGACCTCGCGATACTTGTACTCGTCGGATTTGTCGTCGAAAGTGGGCAGGAGAATCTGGGTAATGTGGTCCGGGTCAAAGCGCAGGATGGCTTCCTGCTTGGTGATTAGCCTTTCCTTGACCAGATCCATGGCGATTTTGAGGGCCGCGGGTCCCGTGCGTTTCCCGCTCCGGCACTGGAGCATGTAGAGTTTGCCCTCTTGTATGGTAAACTCGATGTCCTGCATGTCCCTGTAGTGGTTCTCGAGCTTGGTTTTGTAGCCGTCGAGTTCCTTGTAGAGGACGGGCATGTCGTCGGCGAGGGTCGAATCGGCCCCCTTCGGGAGCGGCTTGTGGCGGTTGATGGGGTTGGGGGTCCTGATGCCGGCCACCACGTCCTCGCCCTGGGCGTTGATGAGGTATTCGCCGTAGAAGTATTTCTCGCCGGTGGAGGGGTCGCGGGAGAAGGCGACGCCGGTGGCCGACTTTTCGCCCATGTTGCCGAAGACCATGGCCTGGACGTTAACGGCCGTGCCCCAGTCCTCGGGGATGGAGTTCAGTTTCCGGTATTCCTTGGCCCTCATGATCATCCAGGAGTCGAAAACGGCCCCGATGGCCCCCCAGAGCTGATCGGCCGGGTCCTCGGGAAAGGGCTTGTTCAGGACGTCCTTGATGAGTTTCTTGAAGGTGGCGACGAGGCCCTTAAGGTCATCGGCCGTGAGCTGGGTATCGTTCTGGTAGCCCTTTTTCTTTTTCAGCTGATCGAGGGCATGGCCGAAGGGGTCGATGTTTTTCTTGGCCTCCTCGGCGGAGGCCTTGGCCAGCTCCTCCTTGATGCCCATGACCACGTCGCCGTACATGGCCACGAACCTTCGGTACGAGTCATAGGCGAAGCGGGGGTTATTGGTCTTCTGTATGAGGGCGGCCAGGGTCTGATCGTTCAGGCCGATATTGAGGACCGTGTCCATCATGCCCGGCATGGAGACCCTCGCCCCCGAGCGACAGGAGAGCAGCAGCGGGTTGGTGGTCGATCCAAACTTGGCTCCCATGGTTTTCTCGACCAGGGACAGGGCCTCGTCGACCTCTTTTTTCAGGCCCGCCGGGAATTGCTTCCCGTTGTCATAGAAGGCGGTGCAGACTTCGGTGGTGATCGTGAAACCGGCCGGCACGGGCAGCCCGATTAAGGCCATCTCGGCTAAGTTGGCGCCTTTGCCGCCCAGTAGATTTTTTAAGCTCCCGTTCCCGTCAGTCTTGGAACCGCCAAAAGAATAAACCATTTTAGAAGCCATGTAACGCCTCCCAAGTGTAGTGAGATTGAAGTTTTTATCAAAAGATTGTAATGATTAAATCTTACCTTCTGATGATTGAATCGAATATATATCACCGACGATCTAAGGTCGTGCCTTTCGGATGTTTTCGCCGGTGGCCAGATCCGCGCTTTTACCGATTTCTTTCCCGCCTTTTTACGTGAAGGTATACGCTGTAACCAAAGTATATACCACCGTCGGCTTGGTTGCAATCAATACCTTCAGCTTTTAGTACAATTTTTCAGGCGTTTAGGCGAAGCGTTCCCAGCCCTCCTAAATTAGGAACCAACCATAACACGTTTTGATATCGTAAGTCGCCCTTATACACTAATAAAGGTTACTAATAGATATCTTAACCCCCGCCAGCTCCGGCGAGCCCCACCGCCCGAGTTTGTCACGGATCGATTTTTCCGGGTAAGTAAGCGGGGTACCGGCATCCATTCCCGCTCCCACGCCCCCCGGGTCGTTTTTTGCCTCGCTTTCCCATATAATGGCCTTGCCCCCGCGCCCCATACCTTATGGCCCAAAAGGGGACTTATGGCCCACAAAGGGAAAGACATGGCCGAAACGGACACACAAAAACCGGAACCGGCAAACCCCGACGACTTGCCGGAAATACTCAAGCTCCAAAAACTGGCCTTCCTGAGCGAGGCCGAGGCGTTGGGCGACCATTCCATCCAGCCCCTGACGCAAACCCTGGACGAATTGAGGGCCGAATTCGAAAAGGGCCCGATATTGGTCCTGAGGGAAAGGGGCGGCCCGGCTATCCTTGGCTCGGTCAGGGCCAGGCAAGAGGGCGGCCTCGTTTACGTGGCCAAGCTCGTCGTCCATCCCAGCCACCAGAACCGGGGCCTGGGGCAGACGCTATTGGCCGCCGTCGAGGGACTGTTCGGCCCCCAGGCGAAATACGTCCTCCACACCAACGCTAAAAATCCCAAAAACCTCCACCTATACGACAAAATGGGCTACCGGGAGTTTAAGCGGGAAAAAATGACCGACCGGTTAAACTTCGTTTTCCTGGAAAAACGCCTTGACTAGCCCTTTGGATGTTTTTGCCATGTTTATGGCCATGCGAAAATTACGAAAGCAGTAAAATTCCCTAAATAAGTTCTACGGTGAATAAGTTTACGGTAATGATCTGTCTTAGGATTATGAATATTAATTAAATAGTCTGCAAGCTTATTTTTTCGCTAAAATAAGAAGCCCACGGTATGGACCGTCAGATATCCGTCCACCGTCTCGGTATGCCAGGGGATTTTCCCGGCCCGGCCCTTTCCCGGCTCGCGCGAGCCGGGCTCGCGGTTAAAAATTAAAAGCCAGCCCTCACCGGTCGCGAGGCGCCCCATATGGTCAAGGAGTTGGGCCCGGTCGCCGGGCAAGTTCTCGTCCCCGCTCCTTAGCCCAATCGCGTAACGGTGGGCCGCGTTCTTGACGGAGATTCCGGCGTAACCCAGCTCGCCTGCGAATTCGTTTGTTATGAAGGCCGCGCCGCTCACCGCCTTCCGGAGGAAGGCGGTGAAAAATAGGAGTGGCCCGGCCTCGATGAATTCCAGGCCCCTTAGGTATTTTTCGCAATGTTTGGCCCAAAACCCTTGGAACCCGCCGATTACGCCGGTCATGTCGATCCTCGCGCCGTCCACCCATTTGCCGCTTAAACCATCCGGGAGGGCCGCCCGCATGTTCCCGTTCAGGCGCCTGACGATGGCGGTGGCGTAAACCGGGTTGGCCGGGCGCGGCTGCCCGTCAGGGGCCACGAGCCCCAGGTCGCGGCAATGGAGGAGATCGCTACCGAAAGTTTCAAGGTTTTCGGGCGGGCCGGCCAGGTAGACGGGGCCTGCGGAGGCCGCCAGCATGGGCCAAACGATCCGGGCGACCCGGGGATCGGGGAGATGGGAGAGAAGGTACCCGATATGCCCGTCCCGTCTTTCAATCAGGTTATCGGCGGCCCGTTCCATAATCCCCCCGGTTATGGCCTGCCCGTGATCGTTGGCCAGGATTCCCCCGATGGCCTCCCGGGCCAGGGCGTTGACCAGGCAGGGCTGCCCCCCGGACAGGTACCAGGCCCTTTGGGCGGCCCCGTCACGAAAGGCCTGGCCGGTCGCGGCGGTATGCTGGGCGTAGAGGGCCTCGACCCCCGCCGGGGTGAAACCGGCGAGGGTCAGGGATTTCGTCACGATGTTAAAGGGGATACCGGGGTCCGGGTTTTCGGGGCCCCGCCGGATCGTGGCGCGCGCCACGTCTGACATGCCGGTCAGGGCCAGGGAGCGGGGGAAGGGGACTTTGACCCTGCTCGCGTGGCCGACCCTTAACTGGGACAAAAAAGCCGTAAGGTTCCGATGGGCAAGGCAATCCACCCCGTCGAAAAAAATAACGAGGTCCCTCTCGAGCCAGGCGCATAGGGTCCTAAGCCAGACAAGGACCGGGGTGGCCCTGAAGTCGCGCCAACGGTCCAGGCCGTCCAGGAAACCGTCCCCGGCGGCTTCCTTTAGGCGGCCAACGCCGGAAGCCCTTAGGGCCCCGGAAAGGGCGCCCACGATGCCGGACATGGCCTGGGCCCTGTCGTCGGTCCCGCTAACGGTTTGCAGGTCGCAATAAAGGGCGTGATACGAGCCCTCCCCGTTTATCGTGTCCACGGCGGCCAGCAGGGCCGTCGTCTTCCCGGACCGGCGGGGGGCGTGGAGGGTGAAATATTTTTTTTCGTCAACCAGACATTTGACCTCGGGAAGCCGGGGCAAAGGCGGGAGAAAGTAGTGACGCTGGGGGACGCAAGGGCCCTCGACATTGAATTCTTTTGGGCGCGCCGTCGTCATGGGGGACCCCTCCTGACCTAATGGAAACCGGGTATCCGTCGTGGCCCGCTTTACGGGCACGGTCCATTATAGCGCCTTAAAAGAAAAAATACTTATTAAATAAAACTTGCCCTTCCGTGCCCGTTTAATGGTGGGATCGATATGCCGGGGCCGGGAAAAGGCCCCCGGATGACCGGACCCTTGGGCCGTCAGCCGGGGGCGCTTTCGTCGGACCTGAGGGAAATGTTCCAGACGAACTCAAAGAGGGCCTTGATGGTCCGGCTGAGCTCGGGGCTGTCGATCACGACGGCGTAATTCTCGGGGGCGGTGGCCAGGACGGCCATGGAGTTGTCGTATATGTAGATATTCGGCATGTCGTCGGGCATCTGGCCGGGGAAGTAACGGACCTGTTTCAGGTTCTTTTTGTCGTCCTTGAAGCGGGGGGCGCCAGGCCCCGGCTTGGTCAGGATGGTGCGGCTGCCTATGCCCCGCCTGAGGCGCTTTTTTAGGTACTTGCCCGTGGCGTCGCGGCTCTCCAGGGCCAGCTGGGCGGCCAGGGTGCCGAAATAGCAATAGCAATCGCCGACTATGTTGTTCAGCTCCTCGTAAATCGTGCGGGCGGCCGTGGTCCCCTCGTAGTAGCTTATCTTGGGCTTGCCGTTGGCCGAGCCGTAGAGGGCCTTTAGCTCGGGCATGTATTTCTCGATGGCCTCAAGGCGTTTGGTGGTGAGCTCCTTTAGGGCCGCCGGGTCCCGGGCCGTGTAGCGCCTTTTGCCGCCGACGAAATCGAGGCTGACGAGCTTGTTGTCCACCAGGTGCTGGGCCAGGGGGTAGATGTTGGTCCGGTTGATCCCGGTGGCCTTCTCGAGCTCGGGCGGCGACATGCCTTTGGATTGGAGTATGGCCACGTAGATGAGGGCTAAATTACGGTTAAGGCCAAAAATTTCTAGGTCATTTATATCAATCATAAATATTTCCCCGTAAATAAATTATAATGTCAAAAATAATAACGATAGCTATGATTAGGTTGGTCAAAAGTGAGGTAAGGTCACTGTCCATCGTTGTCGCGTTCAATGATGTTCATGTGGCTTGGTTCTCATTATACCACTTCGCATGCCTGGGAACAGCCTATAATTTTATTGGCTCAATTTTCCAGATTTTCGTCGATAATTTTTTTTTAATATGGGATCATACCAGAGATATATACTGTCAAATTTATTTAGGCCATTGTTTCGATGTTGTTAGACGATAATTGACTGACTATTAGTTAAGGGCACTTTTTTTGTCATGTAGGGCCAGAGCGATAGGTGATGGCAGCGCAATGACACCGAAATCCGTAAACGATGAAAAATTTGGCGAATGAATTCAGATGGTTAAAGAGCTAGTTTGCAACAATTAGGCTTTTGCGGCCCGATCATGCATGCATAAATACCCTTTAATCCCCGTTTCGGTAAAAAGAAGGCAAGGCCTGGGCGGCGACGTAGGCGGCGACACATAGGCGGTTGGGGGGCCCCGGTGATTATCACCGGGAGGGGGAAATTGTGGTACAATCCAATAGGTCCCTTTGACCGGTTATTTTGTCCTCGGGGAGGTTATTCGTGCCGGAAAATGCTACCCCGCGTTTGCCGGGGGTTTGGCCGGAAGGGTTTGGGGAAGCCCTGGCTAATTTTTTGGGCCACCTGAGCGTGGAGCGGGGACGCCCCAGGAACACCATCGATAGCTACAGGACTGATATCAAGGCCTTTTTTGACTTTTTGTCGAGGTCCGATGTCGGGTCCCTGGGGGAGATTTCCCCGGGGCACGTGGAGGCATACCTGAAGGGCTTGGCCGCGAGGGGGCTGAAGCCGGTCAGCCGGGCCAGGAAGCTCTCCTCGGTCAAGGGTTTTTTCAATTACCTGCACGATGAGGGCGTGATCGAGGGAAACCCGGGCTTCGCCCTCAAGGGGCCCAGGCGGGACGCGTCGCTCCCCAAGGCCCTGGGCAAGGAAGAGGTCGAGAGGCTGGTTAATTTTCCCGATACGGGCGATTCGGCGGGGCTGCTGCACAAGGCCATGCTGGAGGTCATTTACGCCGGGGGCCTCAGGGTCTCGGAGCTGTGCGGGCTGACCCTTTCGCAGGTCCATCTCCAGGACGGCTTTTTGCGGATCAGGGGCAAGGGCTCCAAGGACCGGCTGGTGCCCCTGGGGGAGACGGCGATCATGTGGCTGGGGCGGTACCTCGAGGAGGTCAGGCCTGGGTTCAGGGGGCCCAGGAGCGGGCAGGCGGTTTTCCTGAGCGCCAACGGGATACCCATTTGCAGGAACGCCTTTTATCGCGTGGTCACAAGGATCGCCAGGGCCGCGGGCCTGCCGCCGACCTCCCCGCATACCCTGAGGCATTCTTTCGCCACCCATCTCTTGGAGGGCGGCGCCGACCTGAGGGCGGTCCAGATGATGCTCGGCCACTCGAACCTGTCGACCACCGAGATCTACCTAAAGGTGGAGGACAGCCGCCTCCAGGAGGTCCACCGCCGCCACCATCCCAGGGCCCTGGATTAGCCGCCCGGACGGGCGGCCGGGACGGCCGGTTGAGGGGGCATCCGTGAGTCAGGTTGAACGCCGGAAGATAATACGCGCCAAGACGGTCATCACCACCCACGTCAACCCCGACTTCGATGCCGTGGCCTCCATGGTGGCCGCGACCAAGCTCTACCCGGGGGCGGTCATGCTCTTCCCGGGCGGGCAGGGCCGCAACCTGCGAAGTTTTTTCATCCAATCGCTCATTTACCTATTTGACGTGGCCAGGCCCAGGGAGCTGGAATACGACTCGGTCGAGAGGCTCGTGGTCGTGGACACCCGCCAGGGCGACCGCCTGGGCGCGGCCACGCCCTGCCTGAACAACCCCGGCCTCGACATCCACCTCTACGACCACCATCCCGACGGGCCCACGGACCTGACCGGCTCCTTCGAGCTGGTCGATAGGGTCGGGGCCAACGCCACCCTCATGACCGAGCTCCTGGCCGAGAAAAAGATCGCCCTGAGCCCGCAGGAGGCGACCATGCTGGCCCTGGGGCTCTACGAGGACACGGGGGGCCTGACCTTCGTCTCGACCACCCCCAGGGATCTCATGGCCGGGGCCACCCTCCTGTCCTGGGGGGCGGATCTCTCGGTCGTGGCCGACTTCACCTCGAGGGAGCTCACGCCCGAGCAGCTCTCGCTTTTAAACGAGCTCATCCTGTCGGCCGAGTCCCGGGAGGCCCGGGGCCGGAACCTGGTCATAGCCATGGCCAGGCGCGAGGAGCACGTCGAGGAGGTGGCGGTCCTGGCCCACAAGATGATGGACATCCTGGGGGCGGACCTACTTTTCCTGCTCGTCGAGATGGAAAACATGGTCCAGCTGGTGGCCAGATCCCGCATAAGGGAGGTGGACGTGGGCGAGATCGCCCTGGCCCTGGGCGGGGGCGGGCACGCGGCGGCCGCCGCCGCGGCCATCAGGGGCAAGGGCATGGCCGAGGTCAAGGAGGACCTGGAGAAATGCCTCTCGGAGGTCCTGGGCCGGATGTACAGCGCCGCCAACGTCATGGTCCGCCCGCCCATCACCATAGGGGAGGGGAGGCAGGTGAGCGAGGCCATGGACATGATGGTCCGCTACAGCCTGAACGTCCTTCTGGTCGAGGACCCGGCGGGAAAGGTCAGCGGCATCATAACCGACCACATCGCCGGGAAGGCCATATACCACGGCCTGGTCGGCTACACGGTTAGGGAGGTCATGGTCACCGAGTTCCAGACGGTGCCCCCGGAGGCGAGCTTCGGGGAGCTGAACCGGATCATCGTGGGCCAGGGCCAGAGGATCCTCCCGGTCATCGACGCCTCGGGCCGGGCCCTGGGCGTCATCACCAGGACGGATTTGCTGCGCCTCATGTCCAGGGAGGTCTCGGGGGGCCTGGAGGAATCGCGGCAAAGGGGCGGGGGCCTTCCCTACGAGCGGAACATCCTGGGGATAATGGAGGACAGGCTCCCGGCCAAGGTCATGGCCCTCGTCCGGGATCTGAGCAAGATCGCGAGCGAGGTGGGCCTTTCCATCTACCTGGTCGGGGGGACGGTCCGGGATCTGATCATGCTAAAGCCGGTGAGCGACCTTGACGTCTCGGTCGCGGGCGACATGACCGAGCTCCTCGAGGTCATAGGCGAGCGGATGGCCGTGAAAAAAATCAAGCGCCACCCCAGGTTCCAGACGGCCACGGTCATTTTCGAGGACGGCTGGCGGCTCGATCTCTCGAGCGCCCGGGTCGAGTACTACGAGAGGCCCGGGGCCCTCCCGGTGGTGAGCCAGGCCTCCATCCAGCTGGACCTTCAGCGGCGGGACTTTACCATCAACGCCCTGGCCGTGGGCCTGAACGACGAGGATTTCGGCCGCCTGTTCGATTTCTACCGGGGCTTCCAGGACATAAAGGAGGGCCTGGTCAGGGTCCTCCACAGCCTCTCGATCATAGAGGATCCCACCAGGGCCTACAGGGCCGTCAGGTTCGCCACGAGGCTGGGCTTCAAGATAAGCAAGATGACCCAGGGCCTGATCGAGAACGCCGTGAGGGGCGGTTTTTTCCACAACACCCACCAAAGGAGGCTCCTGACCGAGCTAAGGCTGGTCTTCGAGGAGGCCGAGGCCTCCAGGGCCCTGGAACTGGTCGATAACATGGGCCTCCTTTCGACGATCCACCCCGACATGAAGCTGACCCCCGCGACCAAGGCCCTGATCCGCCAGGTCGATAGGGTCCGGGACTGGTACCACCTGACCTTCGCCCAGGGGGACACGCCCTTCTGGCTGGTCTATTTCCTGGCCGTGACCGAGCCCATGGCCATGGGGGACCTGGAGCGCCTTTCCCAAAACCTCGACCAAAACCGCAAGGAGGCCAAGGCCCTCATCGCCGAGCGCCCCAAGCTCCACCGCATCCTGGCCCGGAACCGGCGCCGGGGCGAGGCCAAGGAGCTCAAGCCCAGCGAGATCGACGGCCTCCTGTCGCCCCTCTCCTGGCCGGCCATCCTCTACCTCATGGCCAAGGGCAGCGGGGAGATCCTGGCCCGGGCCGGGGCGGCCTACCTGGCCGTCTACCGCCTCGTTTCGCCCATGTGCGACGGGAGCGACCTCCTGGCCCTGGGCCTCAAGCCCGGCCCCTCCCTCCAGAAGGCCCTCTCGGCCCTGCGCCTGGCCCGCCTGGACGGGGAGGTCTCGACCATCGAGGACGAGAGGGCCTTCGCCCGCGAGCGTTTTTTGCCCCCCGCCGAGACCCTCCAGGGGGAGGCCCCCGGGAAGGCCCCCGAAAGCCCCTGACAGGGGGCGGGGCCCCAGAAAAATTTTTTGCAATGATTTTAACCTGTTATTTAAAAGTCCATAACAAAAAGGGGGTAATTTCGCCGCTTCATCAAAAATAACCTTTGAATATCAATTGACTGATCGCCGGAAAGGTACTATATTAGAAAACTTTGAAGGCTCAGTTCCGGAAGGCCCCGTTTTAGGCGCCGAAACGGTGCCGACGTCAAACGCTGACCGCACGGGGCGCCCGCCCAGGGAGCCGCGCAATCCATTAATTCAAAGCTTTTACCGTGGCTTTTGGTCGATCGCCATGGCGGGGCAAGGCCCTGCCTTGGTCTGAGGTTTTTTGGTGAAAAATGAGGTGCTATAATTTTAACGGCGGGCCCGGCGCCTTGCCCCAGAGCGTGTTGGAGAGGGTGGCCGAGGAGATCCTTGACTGGCGGGGGACGGGCATGTCCGTCATGGAGGCCAGCCATCGCTCCAAGGAAGTCGGGGCCATGTGCGAGGAGACCCAGGGGCAGGTGAAATCCCTCCTGGGCCTGGGGCCGGAGTGGGCCGTGGTATTTTGCCAGGGCGGGGCGAGCCTGCAGTTCGCCATGTTGCCGCTTAATTTCGCCGGCCCCGGCGGGGTTTGCGACTACGTCAACACCGGCCTCTGGGCCACCAAGGCCTACGACGAGGCCAAGGTCTGCGGGGCCGCCGCCCATCTGGCGGCGACGAGCGAGGCCGAGGCCTTTACCTACATCCCGTCGTCCTTCGATTTTTCCGAGCGCCCCGCCTACGTTTACCTCTGCGCCAACAACACGGTCAGGGGCACCCGCTGGCCCTCGTTCCCCAAAAACGCCCCCGGGCCGCTGGTCGGGGATTTTTCCTCAGAGTTCATGGCCAGGCGCCACGACCTGACCGATTTCGGCCTCGCCTTCGCCGGGGCCCAGAAAAACGTGGGCCCGGCCGGCCTCACGGTCGTTATGGTCCGTAAGGACTTCGCCGAGTCCGGGAAAAAGGGCCTGCCCCACATGCTCGATTACCGGACCTACGTCAAAAACGACAGCATGTACAACACCCCGCCCGTCTTCTCCATTTACGTGGCCAATCTGATCTTCAAGTGGATCGAGGACGCGGGGGGTCTCTCCGAGATCGAGGCCAGAAACGAGGCCAAGGCCAAGAAGCTTTACGGTTTCATCGACCAAAGCGGCGGCTTTTACCGGGGCACGGCCAGGGTCGACAGCCGCTCGCCCATGAACGTGACCTTCCGGCTGGCCGACGAGAACCTCGAGAAACCCTTCCTGGAGGGGGCCAAAAAGGAAGGCATGGTCGGCCTCGGTGGCCACAGGAGCGTTGGCGGGGTCAGGGCCTCGCTCTACAACGCGGTGGGCCTCGACGCGGTCGATTGCCTGACCTCCTACATGAAGGCCTTCATGGACAAAAACGGCTAAGCCGGCCTGCCGGCTCGGCCGAGTTTCCCAAGCCGCCCCCGGGGCGGCTTGAGCGGGGTGTGGCCAATGGCGTTTAAGATACTGATTTCCGACAAGATCGAGCCGGTCTGCCCGGCGCGTTTTAAGGCGGCCGGCTTTGAGGCCGACGAGAAAAGCGGGCTGAGCCCGGCGGAGCTCTCGGCCCTGGTGGGCCAGTATGACGGCCTGGTCATCCGCAGCGCGACCAAGGTCACCGCCGAGGTCCTGGAGAAGGGCGCGGCCGGGAAGCTTAGGATAGTGGGCCGGGCCGGGGCCGGCCTCGATAACGTCGATCAGGAGGCGGCCGGGCGGCTGGGCGTCAAGGTGGTCAACACCCCTGGCCTGAACGCCAACGCCGTGGCCGAGCTCACGATCGCCCTCATGGTCGTCCTGTCCCGCAAGCTTTGGCCGGCCATGGAGTCGATCAAGGCGGGCCGCTGGGAGAAAAAGGGCCTTTCCGGCTACGAGATCGGGGGCAAGACCCTGGGCCTCGTGGGCCTGGGGGCCGTGGGCAAGCTGGTGGCCGCCAAGGCCAGGGGCATGGGCATGAAGGTCCTGGCCCACGACCCGATACTGCCCGCCGGGGCCGTCCAGGCCGCCGGGGCCGATCCCGTCGGTTTCGACGACCTCTTCAAGCTCTCCGATTACGTCTCCCTCCACCTCCCCAAGACCAAGGAAACGACCAACATAGTCAACGCCGCGGTCCTCGCGACCATGAAGCCGACCGCCTACCTCCTGAACTGCGCCCGCGGCGGGCTGGTGGACGAGGGGGCCCTCTACCAGGCCCTCAAGGATAAGCGCCTGGCCGGGGCGGCCACCGACGTCTTCGTGAAGGAGCCCCCGGACCCCTCGCCCCTGATGGAACTGCCCAATTTCGTGGCCATACCCCATCTCGGGGCCTCGACCGAGGAGGCCCAGCTGGCCGTGGCCGAGAAGGTGGCCGATTTGCTCATAGAATTTCTCGGCGGCCAACCCGGGACCGGGGCCTCCTGAAGCGGTGGCCTCCCTCTGGGCCATCTGCTTGCTCGCGGCGGCCCTGGCCGGGACGCCCCAGCCCGGTCCGCCCAGGCTTATCTTTGACCAGGGCCCGGGCCCGTCCATGGTCGCCCCCTCCCAAGTCGTCCCCCCCAAATACCCAAGCCTCCACGGCCGCCGGGCCGAGGTCTACGGCCGGGCCGTCTCGTTCATCCGCGAGGAGCGCTTCGACGAGGCCCTGGCCCTGATCCGCAAGCAGCCGAGGGAGATCCGCGAGT
The DNA here is from genome assembly GCA_031278635.1 of Deltaproteobacteria bacterium. Lineage (GTDB taxonomy): Bacteria > Desulfobacterota > Desulfarculia > Adiutricales > Adiutricaceae > JAIRNQ01. The sequence continues at coordinate 18,197 of JAITKA010000007.1, forward strand.
GGCCGGGCGTCTGGGCCCTGGAGGCCGGGCTCATTTCCGTCTCCGACCCCAACCGGGCCCTGGACATCTATTATAAAATCATCAACCAGAAGGTCCGGGACCGCCATTGGTCCAGGGCCCTGGCCGGTTACTGCCTGATCCTGAGAAAGCTCTCCGACGGGGGCGATTACGGGGCCAGGGCCAAGCTTATCCGGGCCCTTGGCCTCCAGTGGCGGAACGCCGAGGCCCGGGCCATCCTGGACGCCACCCTGGCCGAGCCGGGCCTGCCCTCCGAGATCCGGGACGAGCTTTCGGCCTTCGGGGCCGTCCTCTCCCTCCGGATGGGGGATTTCGCCGCCGCCGGGCAATTCTGGGAAAACCGGGCCGACATAACCTCCCTCAGGTGGCTCTCGACCCTGAGGCTCAGGGAGGGCAAATTCACCGAGGCCGCCGAGGCCCGCGTCAGGGTGGCCGCCTCCCTCAGGGGCGGCCAGAGGCTCCGGGAGCTGGGCCGGGCCCTGGACATCATGGTCAAGGGCGGCCTTAGCGATCTGGCCGAGGATTTGCTGGCCAAGCACCCCGAGCTGCGCTCGGCCGTCCCCGACTGGAACTACCGCATGGGCCTCGTCAGCCTCATCGACGGCAAGCCCGAAAAGGCCCTCGCCTACCTCAAGACCGAGGCCCAGAGGAAGGGCGCCCAGCCCAAGGCCGTCCTCTACTGGCAGGCCCGGGCCACGGAGGCCCTGGACCGCCCGGCCGAGGCCCTGGAACTGTACCGCCGGTGCGCCGCCGGGCCCATGGGCTACTTCCGCCTCCTGGCCGAGGGCCGCCTCGCCACCCTGGAGAAGCTCCCGGCCCGCATCCCCCTGGCCGAGCCCATGGCCGCCCTCCTGACCGATCGCCTCGAGGACCGGGACAGCATGGGCTTTTTCCTGTGGCTGACCGAGAGGATACCCTACCCCTGGCCCGACCCGGCCGGGGTCAAGGCCCTGGCCCAGAGCGGCTCCGGGGACGTCGAGCGGGCCAGGTTCGCCGTCCGGCATTACCTGTCCGAGGGCGCCCTACGGGAGGCCTTCGATGAGCTAAGGGCCGTGGGGGAGGCCATCGTCCCCAGGAAAACCCAGGAGGGCGACGCCATCGGGGCCAGCTACGTCCTCTTGGCCGCCTACGGCGGCGACTACCACCTGGCCGTGGCCATCATGAACCGCATGAGGGTCCCCAAGGGCTTCAGGGGCAGCCGCTGGAACCACCCGCTGGTCTACGGCCGGCCCGTCCTCCGGGCCTGGCGCCGGCTCGGCCTTAGCCCCCAGCTGGTCCTCTCCGTCATAAGGACCGAGAGCGCCTACCAGTCCGAGGTCGTCTCCTCCTCCAACGCCCGGGGGCTCATGCAGCTCCTCCCCTCCACGGCCACCCGGGTGGCCGCCCTCGAGGGCGACGGGCAGTTCAGGGAGGAGGACCTCTTCGACCCCGGCCTGAACGTCCGCTACGGGACGGTTTACCTGAGCGCCCTCATGGATGCCTTCGGCGACCAGGCCCTGGCCCTGGCCGCCTACAACGGCGGGCCATTCAACGTGGCCTCCTACATGCGGGCCCTCCCCGCAAGATCCCTGGATCTCTTCGTGGAGACCCTGCCCTTCGCCGAGAGCTCCGAGTACGTCAAGCGGGTGACCGAGAGCGTGGCCAACTACGAGGCCGCCTACCTGGGGAAGTACAGCCTGCCCGACTTCACCCGCCCGGTGGGCGTGCCCCCCGGCCGGCCGCCGGACTTTTAGAAGTCTTAGGCATTTAGGGTTCCAAAACGACTGTGTTAAGGCTCAAGCAAACCCCATAAATTCAATAAGCTTAATGATTGTGCCCAGTTATTTAAGTTAAGGCTGCTGAAGTAAAAATAAATATCTATTTTTACGCGCCCTTGGGGCGTAAGTAGCCTCTCTTCCCTTAAATACTGGGCAGTTTTTTTCGGCCAAAAATAATTCCTTAAAATGTCTTGATATTTTCGTCTCTTGGGTGTATATTTTGTAAAGTCGCAATCCAAACCTCGCCTTGGCCGTCCGGGCCCACGGGCCCGCGAGCGCTTGGCCATGGCTTTTGGCGTTGCCGAGGGGCCTTCGTTCGCCAGCGCCCCTTTTCAGGAGTAAGATAGCATGCACAAGTCGCAATTGATTACCGCTTTGGCCGACGAGCTGAAGATTTCCCTGTCCGAGTCCACCCTGGTCGTGAAATCGTTTTTCGACACCATAACCGACGGTCTGGTCGGCGGCGAGAGAACCGAGATCAGGGGCCTTGGCTCCTTCAGGGTCAAACATTACCCCGGCTACTCCGGCAGGAACCCCAAGACCGGCCTGGCCATTGACGTACCCCCGAAAAGGCTGCCTTTTTTCAGGGTCGGCCGGGAACTTAGGGCCGTTGTGGCCAGCGACCGTAAACCGACCAAAAAGTAACCTGGCGCCAAGCGGTCGCAGGCCGTCAAGGCCCCCGAAGGCCCCGCCCGCCGGCAAAAAAAGACCCGCCCTGACCCCCGTGGGGGTCAGGGCGGGTTTTGGTTTCTCGAAGAGGGTACTTACGTTCGCTAGTTTCAAACGATGCCGAAACGAATGTTCGCGTCCCGGCAGGGCCACCAAATAAGAGGGCCGTTAAGGGGCCGGAATCGCTAGAGAGTCATAGCGACCCGGCCCACGCCAAGCGCCGGGATCGGGACGGGCCCGCGCCCCGGCTCAGGAGGCCGGCTGGCTATTCGTCGTCATCTTCCTCGATGACGGGTTCCAGGTTGACATAACTAAGGTTGGTTTTACGCCTAAGGCTCTCGGAGGCCTTAAAACTAACCACTTTTCTGGCTTTTAGTCTGATTTCTTCCATGGTGTGTGGGTTTCGGCCCAAACGGGCGTTTTTATGGAGGACTTTGAATTTACCGAAGCCCGAAATAAGGATGTCCTCCCCGTTACTTAGGGCCTTGAACATGATGGATAGAAGTTTTTGCATGGCTTTTTTGGATTCTGTCCGGCTCCAGCCACAGCTGGTGCCGATGTTTTTGATGATGGTTTCTTTGGTGACGGTCATCTTACCCTACTTTCGAATGAGAAACAAAAAGAGCTTTGTTCCCACAAAGGGCATCCCAGCCGATTGGCTTGGGGCGCCCCCGGGAACGGGACGATCTGGCCCGCCGGCGAAAAGCGAACGTTTGACAACAGGGGATAGACACTGAACAAGGTTGCCACATGGTTGCCTTAGACCCGACAAGCGAGACCGGACGGTTTGCTTAAGGAAGGAAATCGCCGGCAGGCGGCTAATTTCATTGACGATATAAGGATCAGGATCAAAGGATTCTGAAATTTTTTGATATGTTAACACTTACAACCATTCAACTCAAGAGAATTTTTAGCAAAAATATTTAAAATGATTTGGCCAAGGTTTTATCGCTTAAATTAACAGTAGTTTTTGTGATTTATGCCATTTTCGCCCGCCCAAAATGGCTTTCTAAGTAACGTAAATAACCCAGCCAATATGCATTAATGAAGGGCGCCGTTTAGTTTTCTCAACCCATATCACTTTTTATCCATAATAATGCCATGATCCCTAGACCTAGCCCAACTATTTTCTGTAATCTTGCGGGTCATTGGCCCATTTTCAATTCCTAATCCTAGCTAGGTCGTGGCCTCAAAATTATTTCCCGTTTTTGCATTTAAAATGTAAGCCATTGAAAAAATTAAAAATTGCCATTTATGCAAGATTGCATTTAAAAACCAGCCCTAACCGATTGTCAAAATATAACCGGCCAATACGCCAAGCGAGACCAAAGTCCATTAAAGTCAAAAATCGTTTTTTTCAAATATCGTAGATCAAAAAGATATTATTAACTCATTTTCCGCCATCGGTTCAGTAATCGTCGCATTATTTTTTTTGCATAATTTTTTTACCTAAATTTTTGCTGGTTTATATTCACGAAAATCGATTTATTATGAAATTTAATTCTCCAATCGGCCCAAATGGATTCTTCAATAATTCCGCGACTTAGTGTTGTTTGTTACTTTCATCTAAAATTTTTTTTATTGGTTTTGCGCCGTTAGTATGACCCAATAATAACAAATAATCTGCCCTAACGTGCCCTAAACCCGGACCCCCGGGCGATGCCCCGCCCACTAGGGCGCCATGGCGGCCCCCTCAATAAGCACAAAATAATCGCTCATTTAGGGCGCTTACCCGACCCATCCCTCCCGGCCGCCCGCCCCGATATCAAAAATTGCCTAATCTTGCCAAAAAAATTCCAGTGCCTTCGCCCCTTTGCAAAAAATGCCAAAGGCGCGAAGGCGATTTTACGAAGGCGGTTTCCCGGTCGCGGTTTGTCGGGGGATTCGGGGGCCGTCGGGCCCCGGTTTAGCGGGAGGAGGTACCGGACTTGGTCTGGGAGAGGCGGATCATGTCGGCCACCTCGTAGGCGGCGTTGGCCTGGCTGACCTTCTTTTGCTCCTTCAGGATGTCGCCCAGGACCTTGTGGCAGACGAAGCTCTTGGGGGCGAGGCGCGTGGCCAGCTGGGCCTCGGCCAGGGCGGCCATGTGGTTGCCGAGCCGCTGGTAGCACAGGGCGATCCACATGTGGGGCTCGGCCATGTCGTGCTTGACGGAGATGAGCCTTTTGAGGAGGGTCACCGCCTCCTTGTAGCGGTACTCGTTGTAGAGGATCTTGACCTTGGTTATGATGAGCTCCCCGTGATAGGGCCATTTGGCCAGGCCCCGGTTCAGCCACTCCTGGGCCTCGGCCTGCTGGTGGATGCTGAAGAGGTATTTCATGAAGGTCACGGTCTCGTTGTGGTCGGGGTTGGGCTTGAGGCCCATGGCCAGGGTGTTGGCCAGGGCCTTGAGGTTCTGGGCCTCCTCGAACTGGCCCATGTCCTGGAGGAGCTCGGACATGAGGGCCCGGGGCCTGGGCTGGCGGGGATGGCTGGCGGCCAGCGTCCTGTAAATCTCCAGGGCCTCCTCGTGGTGCCGGTTTTTGCGGTAAAAATCGGCCAGCTTGTATTTGAGCTCCTCGTTGTCGGGCTCGATGTTGACCACCTCCAGGAAATACCTGAGGGCCTCGGGGAACTGGCCGAGTTTCTGGTAGAGGTTAAAGAGGCGCCAGCGGATGCCGCTGTTGTCCGGGGAGAGGGCCGCCGCCTGGGCCAGGTGGTGGAGGCCGTCCTCCATGCGGTTTTCCTTGACGCAGAGCTCCCCGAAGGACATCAGGGCGTTGACGTCGGAGGGGTTGTCCTTGAGGCGGCCCATCAGCCTGCCCCAGCGGATGAGCTTCTCGCCCTCGGCCGACCGGCCGAACTTTACGTCGAGGTTGCCCTTGAGGATGTAGAACTCGTGGTCGTCGGGGTGCTGGGCCAGCCCGGCCTCGTAGACCTGGTAGAGCTTCTTGGTGGCCCTGAGCTCGGCGTACAGGAGGCCCATGCGCTTCAAAAGGTCGGAATTGTTGGGCGTGTAGAAATGGGCGATAAGGACCGGCTCCAGGAGCGACACGGCCATCTTGGCCTGCTTGCGGTCCAGAAGGGCCTTGGCCAGGGAGCAGGCCGCGTCGAGGTCCTCCCGGTTGTTGACCAGCCTCTCCAGGGAGTCGGCGATGGTGAACTCGCGGTTGGCCTCCTCGGTCAGGCCCATCCTGAAATAGACCCTGCCCAGCCCGTCATAGGCGGCGACGGTCAGGGGCCTCAGGTAGAGGATGTCCCGGAACCATTTGATGGCGTCGGCGTACCGGCCCTTGGCGGCCAGGCCCTGGGCCCTCTTGAGCATGCTGGCCGGCTTCCTCTGGAAGCCCAGCGAGGCCATGAGCATGTCGAACATGTCCTCCAGGGGCGGGATGCGCTTCCAGATCCTGGCTATGGCCGAAAAGGAGTTGGCGACGGCCCGGGTGAAGGCGTTGCCCGTCTTGGGCGGCCCCGCCCCCGGCGGGTTCAGGTCCATCGACCCCAACCCCCCCGGCGCCAGATCGGCCCCCAGGGCCTGGCCCTGGCCGGCCTCCTGGCCCCCGCCTTCCCCCTCGCCGGCCTCCCCCTCGCCTGCCGCATCCTTATCCTTGGCGGCCGACTTGCGTGAGCCGAAGGTGTTCAGGCGCGAGGTCGCGGCCATGCTGGGGATCTCCGGCTCGCCCAGGGCCAGGCTCTCCAGATCCGGGTTGGTCCCGGGCTCCGGGGGCGGGCTGGGGGGCGTCTCGGGCTGGGGGCCCAGGTTTTCAAGGTCCTTTTGTTCTTCGCTCATCGCGGCCTCTTAAAAATCGCGAAAGTATCCCGTGGCAAGAATTTCCGCCGTGGCGTTCCCGGGACACACGTTGCAAGATAAAGGCCAATAAAAAGACGCCGGCAACCCAAAAGTGGACTTTTGACGCTGGGCTGGGGTAAAATCGATCCGTTTCCAGGGCCATTATATCACGCCCCCCCCCGGGGGGGCCATGGCCCCCCCGGCGGCCCCATGGCCCGGCCCGTAAGCCCCCGGCAATTTCCCCCGGCGCGTTAGGAGCGTTTGGCTTTGAGACTCTTCGATTCCGACCCAGCCGTCCGCCTAAAGGTAAACCGCTTCCTGCGTTGGCACGCCGGTTATATCCTGGCCGTGGCCGTATTTTTCAGCGTCATTTACCTGACCGGGTATTTCAAGAGCAATTTCTTCCTCAAGGAGAGGTTCATATACCTGGGGCTCTCGCCCATCTCGACCATCGTTTTCGTCCTCATCAGCCCCTGGCGGGGCGCCTGGCACAAGGCCCTCAAGGGCATGTACCAGCGGCTCGAGGGCCAGGAGGTCCTGTGCGCCCTGGCCGCCTTCGTCTTCCTGTTCGGCTTTTTTATCTACGGCATCTTCATCTGGGGCCTCGGCGCGCTGGGGCCCTCCCTGGTCTACATGTAGGTGGTTGCCCATGCCCCGGCCGGCCCCCAGGCCCCTTCTGGCCATTCTCGCCCTCCTGGCCCTCCTCGCCGCCTGGCCGGCCCAGGCGGACACCCTGCGCCTGGCCTATCCCGCCCAGCCCAAAAGCCTCGACCCCCAGGCCTACCCCCCGGACCCCGCCGCCTTCCCCATAATCATGACCTGCTACCGCAGGCTCTTCGACCTCAAGGAGGGGACATCGGAGCTGGACAACGCCGAGGCCGCCGCCGTCACCTACCGCCTCTCCGACGACGGGCTGATATATACCTTCACCCTGCGCGAGGGCCGGACCTTCACCGACGGGACCCCCGTCGACAGCAAGGCCGCCCTCTACACCTTTGACCGGCTCATGGGCGGCCAGACCGGCCGGACGTACTTCCCTTACCTGAGATTCATCGAGATCCTGGGCCCCTACACCTTCCGGCTCTACCTGACCCAGCCCTTCCCGCCCTTCCTGGCCTCGCTCACGACCCCCATGGCCTCCCTCATAAGCCCTGGCCTCCAGAGGCAGGGGGCCGGCTTCCTGGACCGGGCGACCCTTGGCTCGGGCCGTTTCATGGTCGACGAGTACAAGCCGGGCCTGATCAGCCTCAAGCTGCGCCTCGATCTGCCCAGCGTCCCCAGGCTGAACCGGGTCGAGTTCCTCTACGAGCCCGACGGGCAGGCCCGCCTGGCCAAAATCGCCGCCGGCGAGGCCCACCTGGCCTGGGACGCGCCCCTCCCGGCCGCCTCCCAGGGCGAGGCCAAAACCATCCTGGCCCCCTCCTTCGAGACGAGGTTCCTGGCCTTTAACATGACGAGGCCCTACCTCAGGATGGACGGGGCCCGGGAGGCCCTGGCCGGCCTCGCCAAGGTCGCCCTCTCCAGCCCCGACCCGGCCGGGAGGCCCACCACGGTCTTCCCCGCCGGCCTCGCCCCCAGGAGCGCCTTGACCGAGGGCTTTGACCCCCTAAGCCTGACCGAGAGGGCCACCGAGCTCCTCTCCCAGCTGGGCCCCTCCCGCATCCCCCTGGATCTGGCCTTCCGCCCCGCCGACGGGGCCGCCCGCCGGGACGCCGAGACCCTGGCCGAGGCCCTGGCCAAGCATAACCTCCCCGTCCGCCTCGTCCCCCTCTCCGGCGCCCACGGCCAGGGGCTCCTGGAGAAGGCCGACTGGGACCTTTTGATCGATTTCCGCAGGCCGGAGTTCCCCAGCCCCGAGATGTGGCTGGGCCGCTTCCTCGATTCCCGCTCCAGCGTGGCCGGGAACCCGGCCCGCTACTCCAGCCCCGAGGCCGACGCCATCATCGCCGAGCTGAACGTGGCCCCCCCGGCCGAACGCCCCGTCACCCTGAGGCGCCTCGCCACCCTGGCCACCCAGGACAGGCCCTACGTAATGCTTTACCAAAGGCTTATCCCCATGGCCGTGGACCCCAGGCTCCAAAATCTGCGCCCCCATCCGATGTGGCCGGAGGTCTGGCCCATCGAGGCCACCAACCTCGATCCCTTCAAGAACGCCCCCAAGGCCCCCCCGCCGACCGTGGAAATCGGCCCCCTGATAAAAGGTTTCGACGACCCGGTGGCCGAACCCTACGAGTGACTCGCCGGGTTCGCGTCCGCCCCTTTCCGACCTGGCCCAAGCCAGGGCATCACGAGGGTAACACCATGAACGAGATACTTGCCGCGATCATGTCCAGAAGGAGCATCCGTAAATTCGCCAACGAGCCGGTCACCGACGGGGAGATGGAGGCCATCCTGCAAGCCGGTAGCTTCGCCCCCACGGCCCGGAACACCCAGGCCTGGTATATCATGGCCCTCCTGGGCCCCGAGCGCATCCGGGCCCTGGACGCCCAGGTCAGGGAGGCCTCCAAGGTCCCCGGCTTCGACCGCTACCGCGATCTCGTCTCCAGCCCCTCGTATTCCATCAATTACCAAAACGCCCACCTCTTCGTCGTCGTCGGCGTCGACCCCGCCGTCTCCCCCTGCCCGGTCCAGGACGGCAGCCTCGTCCTGGGCAACATCCTCCTCGCCGCCCACGCCATGGGCCTGGGCGCCTGCTGGGTCAACCAGCTGGGGGCCATCGCCGACGAGCCCCTCTTCCGCAAATACCTGACCGGCCTCGGCTTCCCCGCCACCCACTCCATAATCGGCTCCGCGGCCATCGGCCGCGTCGAAGGCGAGCCCCCCAGGGCCGCCCCACGGAAACACGGCCAGATCAACGTCCTCCGCTAACCCCGCCGCCCGGCCAACCCGGCCGGGCCCCCATGTCCCCATTCACGGCTTCCCAAAACGCCCCGTCTTGCGCCTGTCCCCGGACATAAACGCCGAAACCCCCAAAGCGCCCATGGATAACCCCAAGGCCATGCCTCGGGAAATCGCCGCCCGGGAAAAGCCCCATGTCCCTGACGCCTCGCCAAGCCTTTATTTCGAATTTCCCGTGGGGGCCCTCCACGGGCGGGACAACCAAGGCAAAACGGTGGTCCCCATGGACGATCGCGACGCCCCCGTCACCAGGGCCATGACCGCGAACCGGAAGCTGGCCAAGGACATCGCCAGGGAACCCCGCGACTTTTTCACCGACCTTAAACAAAGTCCCGATCACGTCCCCTTCGCCATGCTCACCGGCATGACCAGGTATTCCCTGGCCTGCGATGAATGGGGTCCAAACCACCTCCATGACGCCTCGGTTGATTCCACCTTCGCTGGCGTCCGCGGCTTCACCCCGCGGATTGAGCGAATTATCTATCTTGGTAAAGTAGGGCAGCAGAATGGAAAAAACACGCTTTTTCAGCATCCGTGAGCGAATCCAAGAGCGGATTGAGCGAATTGTCTATTTCTACGGGATTGCTCGCGGCCAGCGGTATAATCGCCCGGAAAATATCCCCTTATATCTACTTTGGGGATCGCAAGCGATACTGCCTGTTTCTCGTCGTTCCACGCGTTTCCAAAACCCCTGCGCATCCACAAGCCGCTTCATAATGGCGCCTGATCGTGGCAGGAGAGACGGCGGCGTATCCCCTTGCCACCGAGTTATCGATCAATTCCTGTTTGGTAAAGCAGGGCAGCAGAGTGGGAAAAAAAACGCTTTTTCAGCATCCGTGAACGAATCCAAGAGCGGATTGAGCGAATGATCTATCTTGGTAAAGCAGGGCAGCAGAGTAGAAAAAACACGCTTTTTCAGCAT
>JAITKA010000009.1 GCA_031278635.1 Deltaproteobacteria bacterium
AAAAAGAGAAAATAAGGAGTCAAGACATGAACGTACGTCCTTTGTCGGATCGAATTCTCGTGCAGCGCCTTGAAGAAGAAGAAAAAACCAAGGGTGGAATCATCATCCCCGACACGGCCAAGGAAAAACCGCAGCAGGGCAAAGTTGTCGGCGTCGGCGAGGGTAAACTTCTCGACAACGGCACCAGGGTTAAGCCTGGGGTTAAGGCCGGTGATACCGTCCTTTTTGGAAAGTATTCCGGGACCGAGATCAAGATCGACGGCCAGGAGTACCTCATTTTACGCGAAGATGACATTTTTGGCATCATCGAGTAATCGGGGCCTTTGGGGTGACGCCGGTAAAAAGCTTAAAGCCGGTCGCTCCGTTTCGTCGTGACGATACCGTTGGCCAGGTTTTGTTAGCCAAGTTTTTTAGCCAAGTTTCGTTGGCTTGGTTTGATGGGCCAGGTTATGTTAACGGTTTTGTTGGCTTGGTTTCGAAAACCGGGCAACGTTAGTTAGGTTAATGGGTATTTTACTCATTAAAGTAACGGTATGTCGTAAAATTTTGAAGACGCCATTTGTTTTAATCCCATTGTTTTGGTCAACGTGACCATCGTTTAGGCGAAGATGGGGATTTGGCGTAATCGCAGTTTAAAAAACCGGAATATCGGTAAAAATTTAGATAGAACTTCCAAAGAGGAGGATATTCGTTTATGTCCGCTAAAGAGATTAAATACAGTGTGAAGGCCCGCGAAGCGATTATGCGCGGCGTCGATATCCTGGCCGACGCGGTCAAGGTCACCTTGGGCCCCAAGGGCCGCAACGTCATTTTGGAGAAGTCTTTTGGCGCTCCAACCATCACCAAAGACGGCGTGACCGTGGCCAAAGAAGTCGAGCTGGAAGACAAGTTTGAAAACATGGGCGCCCAGATGGTTAAGGAAGTCGCTTCCAGGACTTCCGATCTGGCCGGGGACGGGACCACCACCGCCACCGTTTTGGCCCAGGCCATTTACCGCGAAGGCCAAAAGCTCGTGGCCGCCGGCGTTAACCCCATGGCCCTCAAAAGGGGCATCGACGCCGCCGTCGAGGCCGCCACGGCCGAGCTTCGCGAGATGAGCAAAGCCACCAAGGACCAAAAGGAGATCGCCCAGGTCGGTACCATCAGCGCCAATAACGATCCCACCATCGGCAACATCATCGCCGAGGCCATGGACAAGGTCGGAAAAGAAGGCGTCATCACCGTTGAGGAAGCCAAGAGCATGGACACCACCCTGGACGTCGTCGAGGGCATGCAGTTTGACCGCGGCTACCTTAGCCCTTATTTCGTGACCGACGCCGAGAAGATGGTCGTCCACCAGGAGGAAGCCTACGTCCTGTTGGTCGAAAAGAAGATCAGCAACATGAAGGACCTTCTGCCCATCCTGGAGCAGATCGCCAAGCAGGGCCGCCCCCTGTTCATCGTGGCCGAGGACGTCGACGGCGAGGCGCTGGCCACCCTGGTCGTCAACAAGCTCAGGGGCACCCTTCACACCTGCGCCGTCAAGGCCCCCGGCTTCGGCGACCGCCGCAAGGCCATGCTTGAGGACATCGCCATCCTGACCGGCGGGCGCGTCATCAGCGACGACCTGGGCATCAAGCTGGAAAGCATCACCCTGAACGATCTCGGCCGGGCCAAGAAGATCACCGTCGACAAGGACAACTCCACCATCGTCGACGGGGCCGGCTCCAAGGCCAGCCTCGAGGGCCGCGTCAAGCAGATCAGGGCCCAGATCGAGGAGACCACCTCCGATTACGACCGCGAGAAGCTCCAGGAGCGCCTGGCCAAGCTGATCGGCGGCGTGGCCGTCATCAACGTCGGCGCCGCCACCGAGATCGAGATGAAGGAGAAGAAGGCCAGGGTCGAGGACGCCCTCCACGCCACCAGGGCGGCGGTCGAGGAAGGCATCGTCCCCGGCGGCGGCGTGGCCCTGGTCCGCTGCATCCCGGCCCTCAATAACGTCCAGGCCTCCGGCGAGGCCGCCCAGGGCGTCAACATCATCCGCAGGGCCCTTGAGGAGCCCCTCCGCCAGATCGCCATCAACGCGGGCCACGAGGGCAGCGTGGTGGTCGAGAAGGTCCGTAACGAGTCCGGCAACGTCGGCTTCAACGCCGAGACCGCCGCCTACGAGGACCTCATGGCCGCCGGCGTCATCGACCCGGCCAAGGTGACCAGGTTCGCCCTCCAGCACGCGGCCTCCGTCTCCTCGCTCCTGCTCACAACCGAGTGCATGATCGCCGAGAAGAAGGAAGACAAGCCCGTCTCCCCGATGGCCGGCGGCCCCGGCGGCATGGGCGGCATGGGCGGCATGTATTAATGACCCCCTCTCCCGGCGGGGCGCCCTTGGCTCCCCCGGGACGGCCTTTCGCCCAACCGGCCCGTCCGGTTGGGCGATTTTTTTCGGCTGGGGGTTAACTCGGGCGAAAACACTCCCGTTTGAAACCTGTTTGCCCATTAGCCCGAAATAATGCGGGATAAGTAAAATCGTTTGAATTAATTCTAGATAAAAATATCTTTTTATCGCTTTATTTGGCGCTTATCCGGTGGCGACCGCTTCTTTCAATCGAAACGGTTACCCTTAATTGCCATTATTTAGCCATTATTCACGATCACCCGTTTTAATTAAATATATACCGCGGGGCGAAGGCGGGCGACAAAGCCGGGCCGGATGGCCGGGCCGATTTTTCAAGTCGGGCCGGTAGGATTCACGGCCGGGCAAGGCCCATCGGGCCGAATGCGCATGGCCGGGTCCTTGGGTTTTCGCGAAAAATAAGACGCTTCAATCATCATCCCGTATATCCTACATTTTTTTCTAGGGTATTTGTGTTGACACTTTGGGCCGTTGCAAAAATTGAAGAAAAATTCTGTATTTTTAAAATATTATAAACGATTACCCTTTGCGAAATTTACAAAATAACGATCCATTAAATTGCCTAAAACTACCATAGGTGCATAACTATTTGAATTCAGAGATTATTATCTCGATTTTGTCTTGAATTTAACCTCGTGAATTTTATAAAAAAAAAGGCAACTAAGTCTTGACAGCATTTAGAGCTTGTGCTATTGTTTTCGCATGGTTAGTTCTGAATGAGATCCCAGCCCAATAAGTCTTTGATTTTCTCTGTTCGTTTGGGGTAATGACTGTTAGCTATTCAGGTAAGTACCGTAATTTATGGTCTTTTATTCGTATTGAACGTTAGTTCGTTTTTTACTGGGCTAGACCAGGTTAGGCCCTTATCCCGGATTGCCAGCGGTTTCCAGACTGCATTCACTGGTATTTTGCCTTAACACCATGAAACTACAAAACATTTTTTTTGGGTCGGTCCAGAAACCCCATTGAATGGCCGACAACCCAAGACGTTGCCCAGTCGGGGGGCTCTCACCCGGGACCATGCCAGGTCCCGGGTGAGAGCCCCAGGGACGGCGATCGCGTAGGCGCGGCTTAGTTTGCCCCCCGGTCCCCTTTCCCGGCCAAAACCCGGATTCTTTGCCGCCTCGCTGGCGGCTGGCAAATCAACGGCAACGGCTAACTTTTTTTGGGTCCTATTGGATCTTTTCTAACCTGACTTTAGGTCAGAAGTATCTTTTTTGGGTAAAATCATGAGTCACAGTAGAAATCTTTGGGTGATTAGGCCCGAGCCAAATTTCATCAATCGACTGGACGCCTTCATCGACTCCGGCATGGTGGCCATCGGTTGGCCGGCGGTGGGCAACCTGGGCGGCGGTCTCAACCGCACCGATCTGTCCGAGCGCCTGACCAGCACCTACGTCCATTACCTCGACGAGCAGAAAAGCGACCTGGCCGTGGCGGCCGGCGTCCTGGACCGCTTCGTCAACCAGATCCAGGAGTCGGACATCATTTTGGTGCCCAACGAGGACGACGTCTACCTGGCCCAGGTCATGGGGCCTTACGAGTATCACCCCGAGCTTAGCGAGAACACCCCCGAGGCCGGCTATCCCCACTGGCACCGCGTCGTCTACCTGAACGACGCCGAGCCCATCTGCAAGATCAAGGATCTGCCGCTCGGTGTCAGGCGCAGCATAGATTGCCGCCTGACCGTCTTTTCCATCCACTCGGCCGCCCCGGCCATGTGGAACTTCCTGCGGCAGCGCCACCATATCGCCGGCATGGACGAGCAAAGGCGCCAAGCCGTCTAATCCCCTCCCGCGAACGCCCCCGATGCCATGGCCCTGGCCATGGCCTTGCGATAACGCCTGGACCCGATCGGGCTCGGCGTCGTCGTTTGGGGTAACCGTGCGGTCGGTTTGTCCGATACCTTTCGGGGGCCGGGTAGCCCACGGCCCCCGGCCCACTTGTGAAGCCGCCGGATTTACGGGAAAAAACCCACCAAAAACCCCCCGCCCCGGGGGGTAACCGCCTTACCGGGGCACCCCGCCCCAGAAAACCCCTTACCCAAACTTTGTGATTTTTGGCCCAACGTCGTGATATAATCGGGGCGAATGGAGTAGCTTGGGACTTGGGTTCCCTAAGGCCGAATCGCCTCTGGCGGGGGGGTCCTGGCCTGCGCCTTTTCAGGGCGGTTGCGTTAAATAATACCGTACGTTATCTCAATTTCGATTATATATGTGACGAAGATGTCTTTTAGTCTCCAAAAAATACGACTCGTTCTGGTCATTTTCGCCTTCCTGGCCCTGGCCCTGGGCCAGGGGTCGGGGGCCTTGGCCCAGGAGAGGCTGAGGCAATTCGAGGACCGGTTGGGCGACCGGGAGACGAACAGCCGCAAGGTATCGGACATGCTGGAACGGGCCACGGTCTGGGTGCTGGTGGACGGGGAGGACGCGCCGAGTTTCGGGACGGGTTTCGTCGTGGCCCCCGGCTACGTGGTCACCAACGCCCACGTGGTCTGGGAATTGCCAAGGGGCGGCGACATCCTGATCGGCAACGACGTTTTGCCCCTGACCGAGGCCAAGCTGGTCACGGCCATCATGGACAGGACGGAGGTCGATGGGGTCGGCGGGCGCGACTTGGCGCTTTTGAGGTACGAGGAGCCCGCGGGGGTGGTTTTGCCGCCCCTCGTCTTCAACCAGGAAGTCAGCAGGATGGACAAGGTCGGCACCTGGGGCTACCCGGCCGTGCTCTCGAACATAGAGATAACGCTGCGGGGGAGCGCAAGGGGCGGCGGGGGTTTCAAGCCCCCCAATGTCGTCTATACCGAGGGGACGGTCAGCTCCTTTCTGGACTCCCCGCTGTGCCTGACCTTGGTCCACACGGCCTCGGTCTCCGGCGGCAACAGCGGCGGCCCCTTGATCAATTCCAGGGGGGAGGTGGTGGCCATCAACACCTGGATAGTCCAGGACTCGAACGCCGGGAACTACATGACCATCGCCCAGGCCGCCAGCGAGATAGTCGAGTTTCTGATAAGTAACGGGGTAAAGCCCAGGCTGGCCTCGGGCCAGCTCTTCGCGGGCACGAAAAAGGGCAGGCCGGCCCCCTTGGTCAAGGCCCCGGGCCAAAGCGCCCCCAGGGCCAGCCTGAGCCAGCCCCGGGGGGGCGGCTCCCAGGCCCCCCCCAGGCCATACCGGATACCCCCCAGGAATTCCGGCCGCTTAAGGGATCTGGCCAGCTTCAGGCTCGAGGTGCCCGATGGCTGGGCGGTCGAGGAGGAGGAAGAGGACGCCATCATCCTGAGCACGCTGGTCCCGGGGACATGGCTCTACCTGGGCATGATCCCCAACGAGGGCCTGCCGACCAGCCTGATAGCCAAGATTTACGCCGAGGAGCTGGAAAACTCGACCCCGCCCATACGGAGCGACGAGTACCTCGACACGTACGTTAGTTTTGGCACCATAGCGGACAACGACATCGTCCTTGTGGTCTCGGGCGACCACGACAGCCAGGAGAAGGTGGCCGTGTTCATGCTGTCGGGGAACCTGGACGACCCCGGCGTGGGGCGTATACTGGACAGCATAGTCGAGAAGTAAGCGGCCCCCCCAAAAAAAACGCCTTGGCCAGGGCGGGATCTCCCGTCCGGGCCAAGGCGTTTCATATTTCCGGGGGGCTACTTGGCCCTGAGGCCGATGCCCGCCTTTTTGGTGATCTCCATGAGTTCCTCGAGGTTACGCTTCCTGGTGTCGCACTTGGTTATGTAGCTGGCGCCGCCCGGGGACTCGGTCGCGGCCTTGCAGTGGAATATCGAGTCCTTGGGGCGGCCCGTGGACTCGTAGAAGGTCGAGAGCAGGAAGTGGCCCTTGGCCCGTTGGCCGTTCTGGCCGAAGAAAAGGCCGGCCTTCTCCAGGGCCGTGGGGTAATAGTCGTTGGCCTCGCCGGTCACCTGGTCGTAGAGGCTTGAGGCGTCCTTGGGGCGGCCGGTGAGCTCGTAGGCCCTGGCCAGGCCCAGGGAGGTCTGGATGTTTCGGTAGCCGTTTTTGCGGGCCGCCTCGTAGTGGCGGATGGCGTCGGCGGGTTTGTTGCGCTGGAGGGCGATGCTTCCCATGTCGGTCAGGTACTCGCCGTTGTTGGGGGTGATGGCCAGGGCCTTGGAGATGAGCTCCTCGGCCTTGGTGTAGTTAAGTTCCCGGTAGGCCAGAAGCCCCAGGCCGTGAAGGGCCGAGGCGTCGGAGGGGTTTTCCGAGAGGCGCTTGGCGAAAATCTTCGTGGCCCTGGCGGTGAGGCCGGTCAGGGCCAGGACCCGGTCCTGGATGGCCAGGTAGGCCGGGTCCACGGGGGCCGGCGGGGCCCCGGACTGATCGGCGAAGGTCGAGGCCAGCCTGGCGGTGAGGCCGGGGTGGGTCCTTAGGTAGCCGGGCACGTTCCCGGACAGCTGGTAGCTTTTCTCGTTCATGACCTTGAAGGCCATGTACATGTCCCTGGGGTTGTAGCCGGCCTTGATCAGGTATTGCCGGCCCTTGGAGTCGGCCTCGGTCTCGTCGGCCCTGGAGTGGGCCAGCATGGCCTGGATGGAGGCGGCGGAGGAGCCGATCATGAGGGCCTGGCCCAGGGCGGCGGTGTTCTGGCCCCCGCCGCCGACGCCGGCCAGGGCCACACCGGCCAGGAGGCCGACCACGCTCAAAAGGCCGATGGATTTACCGGCCTCGGAGCGCCGGGCGAAGTGGCGGGAGGTGATGTGGGCCACCTCGTGGGAGAGGATGGAGGCCAGTTGCCCCTCGTTCTCAAGGCTGATGAACGTCTCGGTGTGGAGGTAAATGTAACCCCCGGGGACGGCGAAGGCGTTCAGGTAGGGGCTCCTGATGACGTAGAAATGGAAGGGGTAGGGCTGGGGGCCCGCCGCCTTCAGGACCTTTTGGGCGATCCTGCGGAAATAGTCGTTGACGATGGGGTCTTCCATGAGGACGTTTTTGGACGAGATCTGGGCGTGGACCATCCGGCCTATCTCCAGCTCCTCCTTTTGGCTCGCTGCCTGGGCCGGGGAGAGGAAGACGAGGGAGAGGCAAAGGACGTGCACCAAAAGGGCCAAGCAAAGGCTTACCTTGGGTTTTATGGTCATAGCGGCCCTCCTTGCGGGTCATATGGGGACCATTGTTCCGGGATAGCCGAACCGGAGATGCCGGGCCCCGGCCGGGGCCCTGGCGGGAATTTTAGCGGCGGCCCAGCCTCAGGAAGGCGAGGGCGAGGCCGGCCACGGCGGCGACGATCAGGATGGCCCCCAGCCAGGCCCAGGCCGAGCCGGCCTTGAGGGTGACCCTGAAATCCAGGGCCGACTGGGCCTTTTCCCCCTGGACGCTCAGCCCGAGGCCGTAGTCGCCGACCAGGGCGTTGGCCGCCGAGGTGATGGTCATGTCGACCTGCGCGGGCGATGACCTTGGCGGGACGTTCTGGAGCGACGGGGGATCGAAGACGACTTCCCAGTTGTCCGGTTTCACGGCCAAAAAGGAGATCTCCCTCTGGGGGGCCGAGCCCTCGTTCAGGACGAACAGGGTGACGGTCACGCTTTTGCCGACCTCCGCGGAGGTCGAGAGCAGATCGTTGGCCGAGACGGCCCGGATCTTGTACGTCCCGGTCAGGTTGACGGTCAGGTCCGCCTCGGCCGAGCCGTTGGGCTGCTCGGCCTTGACCTTTATGCCGTAGGAGCCGACCTCGGCCATGTAGGCCGGGGTCAGATCCAGGGTGACCGAGCGGTTTTGCCCCTTGGTCACGTGGATGGAGGAAATCTGCTTGTCCTCGTAGCCGGGCTTGAAGGAGTACTCCCAGTCCTGGGGGACCTCGGCCTGGAGGTTCACCAGGGCGTCCTCGGGGCCGTTGTTGCGGATGTCCAGGGAAAAGGAGAACTTGCCGTCGCTGGGGCCGCCAATCTCGGGGTACGAGGTGGCCACGGTGAGGGCCTCCCGGCTTAGCTTGGAGCCGGCGACCGTCAGGGTCATTTGGCTCTCGATGGTTTTCTGGCCGGCCAGGGAGGTGATCCTCACCTTGAAGGCGTGGTCGCCGATGGGCAGGCGAGCGTCCTGCCCCTCCGGCGGGGTGGCCGCCAGGGTAAGCGAGACGGTCTCCTCCCCGCTAAGGTAGAGGCCGGTGATGACGGCGTTAAAGCGCCTGAGCTCGGTGGACCAGCCTTTCGGGGCCTCGGTCACCTCGACCGTGAAGGTGTCGCCCAGGATCCCCCTGTTGGCGATGAAAATCTCCAGCTCGGCCAAGTCGTCCGGGATCAGGGTCAGGCCGGGGTAGGTGAAGGAGGCCTCGAAATCGTGGTTCTTGGCCAGAAGCGACGGGGCGCCCAGCTGCAGCTGGGCCCACAGATCGCCGCAGAAGGTTAGCGGGACGAAAAGGGCCAGGGCCAGGGCCTTAAAAAGCAAGGCCTGGGGTAACGGGAAAAAAACTCTTCCGATCATCGAAAAATCTCATCCTAAACGAAGCGGGCCCACCGGCCGCCCCCCTTGTCGCGGCAAGGGGGGCGATTAATCTCTGGCTCCACTGGGGTAGGGGTTAATGGCGAATTTATGGCTAAATGCGTACATTTGATAGAAAATCGAACGTTTTTAACACGTTCTTTCAGGTGAAGTCAAAATTTTAGTCAATCTTTCAAAGCGTCTAACAGATTACCATAGTTCTACCGTTTGTAACAAATAAAAAAAAGCTCCCAAGGGCCCAAGGGCCCTTAACGAAATCAACGATCGTCGATCGCCGGCAAAAACAAGGCCATCTCGTGGCCAAGGGCGACGCGGGGGGGGCGGTTTCCCCTGGGTTAGCGTTTTATGCCCATTGCCTATTTTTATTTCCTAATTGATACGCATTTAAGAAAAAGATAAACCCCAAAGTCTTATGGGGCAAAAATTTTTATTTTTCCCGGCAATATTATTCAAGGCTACCCGTCTTAGATATCAAATGGATCGCGCGGCCTTGCCAAACTGGCCAAAGAATGGGAACAAGGCGCCGCGGGGGCCCCCAAATGGGCGCCCAGGGCGAAACGGCCAGGCGATGGCCGACGGGTGGATAGGCCCGTGGTTCGGGAAGCCGCAAGACTCCTAATGGCACGACGAGTAGGGACCGGGGCCCTGGGTTAATGCCCGGGGCCCCAGGCCCTGATCCGTATTTTATTGGCATTGTGCCCCGTTGGGTGCTTTTCCCAGCCGTTTGGGGCGATTCGGTCGCCTCTGGCAAGCCGGCCAGGGCGCCGTTTGGCCGGGCCTCAAATTTCGGTTGATAACGGTTAAATATCTGGTAGAATTCTTGCATGGATGGCAGGCGCCCAAAAAAGGCGTCAGGATTTTAAAGTTTTAGGAATCGGTTTTTCGAACTGGCCCGGGCGATGAGTTTCCGTGGCCTGTTTCGCGTCAAGGCCCACCCCAGAGAGTCTTTAGCGACTCCCGGGCGGCAAGGCGCCGCCCAAAGGGGCCGTTTAAGGATCTTCCCGATCGAAATCCCACAATTTGGCGTCCGATAATTCGCGCGACTCGGCATCATGGCCGGGAGCCGGGGGCAATACGTCATGGCCTGAAGCCTTTGGGCCATCCCTGGGGCCCCAAGGGGTCCCAGGGATGGGCGGGAAGGGAACGAATCGCTGAAATAAAGTAAATTCGCATTGAGTTGCCGGATTGACTAATCGACATCGGAGGACCAATGTCAGCAAGCGCGGTGATCAAAAAATGGATATTCGTGCTGATCCCGTTGATAGTCGTGGGCCTGGCGGCGGCGGTGATCGGGTTGGGTTTTTTAAGGACCAACCCGCAGATCGTGCCCCCGCCGCAGCAGGTGAGGCTCGACGAGATTAAGCTGGTCGACGCCACCCCGACCCTAAAGGCCGTGGCCCTGGTGGAAGCCAACCAGAGCGTCGATCTAAAGGCCAGGGTCAGCGGGTTTTTGATCGGCAAGCATTTCGAGGAAGGCCGGGAGGTTAAGGCCGGCCAGACCCTCTTTAGGATCGAGCCCGACCAGTACCAGGCGGCGGTGACCTCGGCCATGGCCGACGTGACCTCGGCCCAGGCCCAGCTCGACAAGGCCACGCTGGACTTTAACCGCGCCAAGGATCTCTACACCAAGAAAAGCTCGCCGAAAAGCGACTTCGATACCGCCCAGGCCGCGCTGGACGTGGCCCAGGCCACGTTGCAGGCCGCCAGGGCCCGTTTGGCCCAGGCCAAGCTCAACCTGGATTACGCCACCATCAAGGCCCCCTTCGACGGGTCCGTGAGCAGCAGCCCCTTTTCCGTCGGGAGCCTCGTGGGTCCCGAAAGCGGGGCCCTGGCCACGGTCGTGTCCAAGGACCCGGTGGAGGTGACTTTCGGGCTCTCCGACAAGGTCATGTCCGGGGTGAGGCTGGGTAACGAGCGAAGCGGACTTCCCGGGAGCCGCGTCGAGAACGTCCGGCCCAGGCTCCTCCTCGGGAACGACTATTACGAGCACGACGGCGAGATCTCCTACGTCTCCCCGCAGGTGGACCGGCAGACCGACACCGTGCGCTTCAAGGTCCGTTTCAAGAACCCCGACGGCAAGCTGGCCCCCGGCCAGGCGGTCGTGGCCAGCCTTGAGCCCATCGAGCCCAGGAAAATACTGATGCTCCCCAAGCCCGCCCTCATGACCGGGGGCGGGGCCAGTTTCGTCTACCTGGCCGAGCCCGGCGAGGGGGGGCAGGGTTTGGTGGCCGCCATGAGGCCGGTGACGGTGGGGAACGAGTTTGGCGGGGGCTTCGAGGTCCTCTCCGGCCTTAAGGAGGGCGAGAAGGTCATAGTCGAGGGCCTGATGTCGCAAGGGGCCAGGCTCCGGCCAGGCGCGCCCGTCGCCATCGCCGGCGCGGCCGCGCCCCCGGCCGGCTCCCCGGGCGAGGCCCAGGCCAGCGCCCAGGGCGAGGCCCCGGCCGCCGGGCCGCCAGAGGCGGCGGCGGGGGTGGATTGATGCTGTCCAGGATATTCATCGATCGGCCCCGGTTCGCCATAGTCGTGGCCCTGATCATAGCCATCGCCGGCTACCTGGCCTTGCTGAGGCTCCCCGTCGAGCAGTTCCCCAACATCGTCCCCCCGGAGGTCAACATCAGGGCGACTTACCCGGGGGCCGGGTCCGAGACCCTGGAGTCCACGGTGGCCCAGCCCATCGAAAGCGCCATGAACGGCGTGGACAACATGCTCTACATGTCGAGCCAGTCCTCCAACAACGGTTTCTACAGCCTGACCATCACCTTCGAGATCGGGACCGACCCCGATCTGAACATGGTCAACGTGCAGAACCGGCTGAAAAAGGCCGAGCCGCTCTTGCCCATAGAGGTCACGAGGCAGGGCATCGACGTCGACAAGAGCTCCTCCTCGTTCCTGAAGGCCTTCACCTTCTACTCCCCGGGCGGGACCCTTTCCGATCTGGAGATGAGCGACTGGATCAGCAACAATATAGTCGATCCCCTGTCCAGGGTCCCCGGCGTCGGCACCATCAATTTTTTCGGTTACGAATACAGCATGCGCGTCTGGATGGACCCGAACCGCCTGGCCGCCGTGAACCTCACCCCCGGGGACATAATCGCCGCCCTGCAGGCCCAGAACATACAGGCGGCCATCGGGGAGGTCGGGGGCGCCCCGGCCCCGACTAACCAGGAGCTTCACTTTAACCTGAGCGCGACCGGCCGCATGAGCGATCCGGAAGAGTTCGAAAGGATCATAATACGGACCAACGATGACGGGGGCCTGTTGCGCCTGGGGGACGTGGCCGACGTGGTCCTGGACACTTCCATCTACGCCCCCACGGCGGTCTATAAGGGTCGCAACGCCACCGGCATGATGCTGACCCAGACGGCCGGCTCCAACGCCGTGGCCACGGCTGCCGCGGTCGACGAGGCCCTGGCCGAGATAATCAAAAGGTTCCCGCCGGACATGGCCATTTTGCCGGTCTTCGATGCCACCATGTTCGTCAGGACCTCCATCGAGGAGGTCCAGCAGACCATATTCATCGCCATGGCCCTGGTCATCGGGGTGGTTTACCTCTTCCTTGGCAGCTGGAGGGCCACCCTCATACCCATGCTCTGCGTGCCCGTCTCCCTGATCGGCTCCTTCGCGGTCCTTCTGGTCATGGGTTACTCGGCCAACACCATCTCCCTTTTGGCCCTGGTCCTCTCGGTGGGCATAGTGGTCGACGACGCCATCGTCGTGGTGGAAAACGTCGAGAGGGTCATGCGGGAGGAGGGCCTTGGGGCGAGGGAGGCCAGCATCAAGGCCATGGGCCAGATTACCGGGGCCATCATCGCCATCGCCCTTGTCCTTCTGTCGGTTTTCGTGCCGGTGGCCTTCATCCCCGGCCTCTCGGGCAAGCTTTACCAGCAGTTCGCCGTGACCATCTCGGTCTCCATGCTCATCTCGGCCGTGACCGCCCTGACCCTCAGCCCGGCCCTGTGCGCGATTTTGCTGAAGCCGACCGAAAAAAGGCCTTTCCTCGCGGTTAGGCTCTTCCAGGGCCTGGTCGGGAGGACCAGGGAAAAATACCGCTCCATGGTCACCGTCCTCCTGAGGCGCTCGGTCTTCGGCCTGGTGATGGCCGCCTTTTGCCTGGCCTCGGCTTACGGCATCCTTCAGTTCATACCCACGGGCTTTTTGCCCGACGAGGACCAGGGCACCTTCCTCGTCCAGATCGGGCTCCCGGAGGGAAGTTCCCTCAACAAGACGAAAGAGGTCCTAATCAAGGCCGAGGAAATCGTCTCCCAGATACCCGGGGTCGATAACGTCATGGCCATCGTGGGCATCAACGTCGTTAACTTTAGCATCCAGGATAACGCCGCCTTCATGTTCGTGGGCCTGAAGCCTTACGGCGAAAGGACCACCGACGAGACCCAGCTCACCTACATAGCCAACCAGGCCAGCGTCCGGTTGTCCTCCATCATCGAGGCCAGCTGCGTCTCCTTCACCCTGCCCCCGATCATGGGCATCGGCTCGGTGGGCGGCTTCGAGTTCATCCTGGAGGATCTGGCCGGGAGGGACGCCACGACGTTCGCCGGCGAGGCCCAGAAATTCATCGGCGTGGCCATGCGGGACCCGGCCATGCTGATGGCCTTCACCTTTTTCAATACCGACACGCCGGTCCTTAAGGTGGACGTCGACCGCGACAAGGCCCTGATGATGGGCGTCTCGATCACCGATATCTTCGCCTCCCTCCAGTATTACCTTGGCAGCTACTACGTGAACGACTTTAGCTACAAGGGCCGCAGCTGGCAGGTCAAGATCATGGGCGGCGATTTGAGCCGAAGGAACGTGGACGACATCTACGCCATCCACGTGCGCTCCAACACCGGCGCCTTCGTGCCCCTCTCCTCCCTCATGACGGTGGAGCTCTCGACCGGTCCCCAGAACATCACCCGCTACAACAATTACCGCAGCGCCACCATCATGGGTAGCGGCAAACCCTGGCTGGGCACGGGCGTGGGCATAGAGGCCATGGAAAGGGCCGCCCAGAACCTCCCCCTTGACATCGGCTACGAGTGGACCGGATCCACCTATCAGGAAAAGGAATCGGCCGGCCAGACCGTCGCGCTATTCGTCCTCTCGTTTTTGTTCGCCTACCTCTTCCTGGTGGCCCTCTACGAGAGCTGGACCATCCCCCTGGGGGTCATCGTCTCCATCTCGGCGGCCATCTACGGGGCCATGCTGGCGGTTAAGCTTGCCAACCAGAGCCTGACGCTCTACGTCCAGATCGGCGTGGTCACACTGATCGCCCTGGCCAGCAAGAACGCCATCCTGATAGTCGAGTTCGCCAAGACGGCCCGGGCGAACGGCCAGACCATCAAGGAAAGCGCGGCCAACGGCGCCTTCCTGAGGTTCAGGGCCGTCATCATGACCTCCATGGCCTTCCTGGCCGGGCTCCTCCCGCTGGTCCTGGCCTCGGGTCCCGGCGCGGCCAGCCGCCAGAACGTCTCCGTCTGCGTCTTCGGGGGCATGGTGGCCGCCTCCACCGTCGGCCTCGTCATCATCCCGCTGGTCTACGCCATGTTCCAGAAAACCAGGGAGGTCTTCCACCACTGGCGGGGCTCCGACCTCTACGGCCGCTCCTCTATCCGGGACAGGCCCGTGTCGGGCGAGCCCGGCGAGGAACCCAAGGCCTGATACCCATCCCCGCAAGCCCCGCCCCGGCGGGGCTTGCGCTAACCGGGGCCCCGCGCCCCCAGCCCGAACGGACGTTAGTCGCGGCCACGCCCCCCCCTTGCGGGACGACCGGACGTTCGGTTGTTGATTTATCTGCCTTTATCAAGTAAAATTGAATAACTTTCGTTGACCTCATCAGGGCTTGGCTTTGGCGGGGCTACTTTTTGCGTCTTTTATACCGTTGATTCTCGTTTTTTAAAGATAGTTTTAATTACCGCTTCAATTAATTTTTTTGGTTACGGTTTGTTCTCATTGTACGGAAACCCTGCCCAAGGCGCTTCACGGGAATTGCCCATGAACCCGACCGGCCCGGGGGGCGGCGGGGTTTACGGCCAATTCCCGAGGGCAAGATTGGCGCCATAATTTTAAAGTGAGTGGGCAACTAAAATCAGACTTTTGTTTTAATAAAAGGCTATTACGTACCAATTATCGATAATAAAATTAAAAGTCACGAGAATAGACGCCTATTTTTAAGAACCGGAAGTGCCTGGATATGCCCATTGGGGAGGCGGATATCCAGGCAACGATAACCCCTATCGAAGGGTTGCCTCAAAATCGATTCACGCTTTTCCCCAAATGACCACAAATTTTG
>JAITKA010000054.1 GCA_031278635.1 Deltaproteobacteria bacterium
TTTTAACCCGAAGGGTTTGATTAGGTTTTTCGGGCTGTTTATTTTTAGGAAGGTTCTTGATATACTATAAAATCGCGGGTGCGCTTTTTCTTGGGGGCCTTAGCTACCCGGATGGGCCCGTTTCGAGGTGCCTTTGGAAAGAAGGCGCGAGCTTTCGGGGAACACGCCCAGGACCCGGAAGCGCCCGTATCGCTTGGCCCGAGGGGCTTGGCGACTGAAGCCATCGGGGGCCGCTCCCAGCCGGGGGGCCTAGCCGGTTCGGTTATTTATTGCCCATGGGCCGTTGCGCCTTAAGGATTCGCTCGTATATGTGTCAGGATAAACCCTCTAAGGGATTGAATAAAGCCGCCGCCGGCGCGGAAACCAAGGTAGACGCCAACGGGGAGGTCATCGGCCAGAGGCTCTCATGTTACCTGGCCCCGACCATGAAGGAGAGCCCGGCCGAGGCGGAAATAATTAGCCACAAGCTCATGATCCGGGCCGGTTTGATCCGCAAGCTGGCCGCGGGCATATATTCGTACTTGCCGCTGGGCCTCCGCAGCATTAGGAAGGTCGAGCGCATCATCAGGGCCGAGATGAATTCATTCGGGGCCCGGGAGGTCTTGCTGCCGGCGGTCCAGCCGGCCGAGCTCTGGAAGGAGAGCGGGCGCTTTGACAAATACGGCCCGGAGCTTCTGCGCTTCAAGGACCGGCACGACCGGGACTGCGTCGTGGGGCCGACCCACGAGGAGGTCATCACCGACCTGATTCGCCGGGAGGTGCGCTCGTTCAGGGATCTGCCGCTGAACCTCTACCAGATCCAGACCAAGTTCCGGGACGAGATCAGGCCGAGGTTCGGCCTCATGAGGGGCCGCGAGTTCATCATGAAGGACGCCTACAGCTTTGACGTGGACGACGCGGGCGCGGACCTTTCCTACCGGGACATGTACCAGGCCTACGAGAACATATTCACGCGCTGCGGGCTCGGGTTCGCCGTGGTCGAGGCCGACAGCGGGACCATCGGCGGGAGTTTCTCCCACGAGTTCATGGTCCTGGCCGAGAGCGGCGAGGACGCCCTGGCCTTTTGCGGCAAATGTTCCTACGCCACGAACCTTGAAAAAGCCAAGATCGGTGATTACCTTATTTACGAGGCCCCGGAGGCGGCCCTGGAAAAGGTCCACACGCCCGGCTGCAGGCATGTCCCCCAGCTGGCGGCCTTCATGAAAACGCCGGAGTCGAGCATAATAAAATCCATGCTCTTCGAGGTCGAGGGCGGCGAGCCCGTTTTGGTCCTCATCCCCGGGCACAGGGAGATAAACCAGACCAAGCTGAAACTCGCCCTGGGCGGGGCCACGCCGGCCCTGGCCAGCCCGGAGGAGGCCGAGAGGATAATGGGCGTCCCCATGGGTTTCGTGACCCCGGTCGGCGCCAAGGTCAGGATACTGGCCGATCTGGCCATCGGCCGGATGGAAAACGGGGTGGTCGGGGCCGGGCAGGCCGATTACCATTTCGCCAACGCCAAGCCGGGCCGGGATTTCCCGGTGGGCGGGTACCTGGACCTGGCCGTGGCCATGGAGGGCGACCCCTGCCCCCACTGCGGCGCGCCCATGACCCTGAAAAGGGGCATCGAGGTGGGCCACGTTTTCAAGCTGGGCACGAAATACTCCGAGGCCATGGGGGCCAAGTACATGAACCGCGAGGGAACCGAGCTCCCGATCATCATGGGCTGCTACGGCATCGGGCTGGGCCGGACCATCGCCGCCTCGGTCGAGCAAAGCCATGACAAGGACGGCATTATCTGGCCCATGGCCCTGGCCCCCTTCCAGGTGGCCCTCCTGCCCCTGCAGGTCCAAAACGAGGCCGTGAGCCAGGCCACCCAAAAGCTGTACGGCGAGCTGACCGATCTTGGGGTGGAGACCCTGCTCGACGATCGGGACGAGCGGCCCGGGCTTAAATTCAAGGACGCCGATCTCCTTGGGCTCCCCCTGAGGCTGACCGTCTCCGAGAAGGGGCTGGCCCAGGGCCAGGTCGAGCTCAAGGAGCGCCGCGGCCGCCAGGTAACCATGTTGCCGTTGGCCGGCGCGGCCTTGGCCATCAAAGAAGCGCGCGACGAGGCCCTCAAAAATGGGTGATCGTAGGAGGTCGCGATATGGGCAAGAAAAAAGAAACGAAACCCAAGCCTGAGCGAGCGTTCACCGATTCCGGCGGCGAGGCGCCGCTGGCGGCCCAGGCCGCCGGGGCCGGGCCCGGTTCCGACGGACAGGTCCTGGCCCAGAGCCCGGCCATGGCCCTGACCCGCCAGGACTGGGACATCCCCCTGACCGAGCCCACCCTGGACCCGGACGATCCCGTCCTTTTCTCCGACCCCGACAGGCAATCCCTCAGCTGGCCCCCCAGGCCCCTGCCGCTCCAGGCGCCCTCTCCCCCCAAGGGCTTCCAGAGGCTAGAGGACGTCCCGTTCTACTCCAGCCGCCCCGTCCGCATCGAGGAAATCATCGACTCGCTCCTGGAAACCAACCCCCATGCCGACGAGGACCTGGTGAGGCGGGCTTACGTGAGGGCGGCCATAGCCCACAAGGACATGGTCAGGAGCTCCGGGGAGCCCTACCTTAACCACCCGCTGGCCGTGGCCTCGATCCTCACCGAGATGAAGCTTGACGCGGCCACCGTGGCCGCGGGGCTCCTCCACGACACGGTCGAGGACACCCCCCTGACCATACCGGACGTGGACGAGGAGTTCGGGCCGGAGGTGGCCAACATAGTCGACGGGGTGACCAAGATAGCCAAGATTAATTTTTCCTCGGAAAGCGAGCGCAGGGCCACAAACCTCCGGAAGATGTTCCTGTCCATGCTCAAGGACCTGAGGGTCATTTTCGTCAAGCTCGCCGACCGGCTTCACAACATGCGGACCCTTGGCTACCTGGCCGCCGACAAGCAAATAGCCATCTCGCGGGAAACCCTGGATTTCTTCGCCCCCCTGGCCTCAAGGCTGGGCATACATAAAATACAGGCCGAGCTCGAGGATCTGGCCCTCTTTTACCTCAATCCCATGGAATTCGAGACCATCAGGAGCTATCTCTCGGTCGCGAGGGATGACCGGAAGCATTTCGTCAACGATGTCAAGAGCTTCCTCTCCGAGAAAATGGCCGAGTGGAACATCCCCTGCGAGATAGAGGGTCGCCCCAAGCATATATACAGCATTTTTAGGAAGATGTCCGCCCAGAACCTCCCATTGGAGCAGATTTATGACTTGGTGGCCTTTCGAATTATAGTCGATGACGTCCAACAGTGTTACATGACCCTCGGTGTCATCCATACCATCTTCAAACCCATCCCCGGCCGCCTCAAAGACTACATAAACCTCCCCAAAAGCAACGGCTACCAATCAATCCACACGGCAGTCATAGGCCTCCACAATTTCCGGATGGAAGTCCAGATCCGGACGAAGGCCATGCACATGTATGCCGAGGAGGGCATCGCCGCCCACTGGCGCTACAAGGATGGCGGGGCCGCCTCCTCCGAGGAGCTGGCCAGGATCGCCACCCTAAGGAACATAATAAACTGGCAAAGCATAGAGGATCCCAACGGCTTTTTGAACACCCTCAAGGAATCCCTTGCCGCCAACCAGTTTATCTACGTCTTTACCCCCGGCGGGAGGCCGATCGAGCTCCCCAACGGGGCCACGGTCCTGGATTTCGCCTACTCGGTCCACACCGACGTGGGCAACAGCTGCCAGAGCGCCATGGTCAACGACGCCATGTGCCCCATCCGCCACGCCCTCAATAACGGGGACGTGGTCAAGATAAACACGGGCTCCAAGCCAAACGTCAAGGCCGACTGGCTTAGGTACGTGGTCAGCGCCAAGGCCAAGTACAAGATCCGCCAGTACCTGGCCACCCAGGAAAAGAAAAACAACATAAAAATCGGCGAGGAGCTCATCAGGGGCACCATGACCCGCCTGAAGCTCTCCAAGGCCAAGCTGAGCCAAAGCGTTTTGGACGGCCTGGGCTTCTCCAAGCTGGACGACCTCAACTTTGCCGTGGGATCCGGAAGGCTAAGGATAAAAACGGTCATCGATGCCATAAAACCGGGCCTCGAGGTCACGCCCCCGCCCCCGGAAAGGCCCCTCCCCCTCCCGGTCACCCCGGTCAAGCAAAGCGAGCGCCTGACCCCGATGATCCTGGTCGATGGCCACGAAAACATCTCGGTTAATTTCCCGAAGTGCTGTTTTCCCATGCCGGGCGAGCCAATCAAGGGTTTCCTGACCCACACGAAAGGCGTCTCCATCCATTCGGCCAACTGCCCGGCCCTGGGCGGCCTTGACAAATCCCGCTTCGTCACCGTCTCCTGGGCCAACAGCCAGCCCCTGGAGTCGACCACGGATATTTTCATAAAGGTCAGGCTGTTCGACCAAAAATACCTCCCCAACGTAATCGGGGCCATGGTATCCCACTCGGCCAGGATAGCCGAGTTCCAGCAATCCAGCGAGTTTCCCAACCAAATCTGGTTCAGGGTGCCGGTCAAGGACTACGCCCAGTGCCAGGAACTGTTAAACGCCCTTTTGGCCATGGAATGGGAAGTGGCCCAGGTGGAGCGTTTTCAGCCTCCCTTTATCCCATTTCCCTCGGACGCGCCCCAAACCGCGACGCGTTTTTAAGGCCCGGCCCGACCTAAGGCGCCATGGGGACACAATTCCTTGGCCAAAGCCAGGGCCCACGGCGGGAGTTTTCGATGAGCGAAGAGTTTATGAGCGTAATCCGTAGACCGGCCCGTAAAACGGCCAACGAAACGGCCACCAACGAAGCGGCCACCAACGGGGCGGCCACCGACGGGGCGGCCGAAAGCCCCTCGCCCGGCCGCCCCGTGATGGCCATCCCCGCGCCGACGCAGAAAAAAATCCGGCTGATGGATTTGCGGCCCGACCAGATAATCGCCTTGATGGGCATGCTCAACGAAAAAACCTACAGGGGGGCACAACTCAACCACTGGCTTTTTAACCGCGGGGTCAGGACCTTTGACGAAATGACGGACATTTCCAAAAAATCGAGGGACTACCTCGGGGAAACGGTCACCCCCGAATCGACCCTCAGGCTGGAGAAGGACGAGGCCGAGCCTTACGGGGCCAGGCGCTTTTTATGGCGGCTCGAGGACGACCTTTTCGTGGAAAGCGTGTTAATCAGGCAGACCGGCCACCTGACCCTGTGCGTCTCCTCCCAGGTCGGCTGCCGGATGGGCTGCCGTTTCTGCCGGACCGGCACCCTGGGCTTTACCCGGAACCTTACCCAGGGCGAGATCGTCGAGCAGCTGATATGCGCGAGGAAGATCGTGCCCAAAAAGGACATGAAAATCACCAACGTCGTTTTCATGGGCATGGGCGAGCCCTTTGACAATGCCGAAAACGTCACCAACGCCTTTCAGATCATGGTCTCCCCGCAATATCAGGCCATCCCCAGAAGGGGCGTCACCATATCCACCGTCGGGATGACCGAGGAGCTCAAACGCTTCGCCGAGGACCCGACCCTGAGGTGCCGCCTGACCGTTTCCCTCGGCGCGGCCAACGACGAGCTTAGAAGCGAGCTTATGCCCTCAAACCTGAAATGGCCCCTGGACAAGATTAAACGGACCATAGCCGCCTATCAAAAGCTCCCCTCGAACACCTCCTCCTCCTGGATGACCTTCGCCTACGTCCTCCTGGGCGGCGTGAACGACAGCCCCAAGCACGCCAAGGAGCTATCCCGCTTCATGACCGGCATCAAGTCGAAAGTCAACCTTATCCCCTTTAACCCCTGGCCCGGCGCCCCCTTCGATCGGCCCTCCCCCCAGGCCATCGAGGCCTTCCGGGGCGTACTCGTCGACAAGAACCACACGGCCATGATCCGCGAAACCAAAGGCGCCTCCATAAACGCCGCCTGCGGCCTTCTGGTGGCCAACCAGCTGGACCAGGCTAAGCCGCCCGAAGGCCCGCTCGGGGCCTCCCTTTAGGCAAAGCCCGGCCTTGGCCGTGAAACGCGTTTAGCCATGATACCCGTTATTTTTCCCCCAGCCAAAAACCGTGGCGTTTTTTGCCGGGAATTTATAACGCGTTGAAACTTAAGCGAAAAGATGCGCCGTATAAGTTTTGGTTATATCGGCCATTTTTTTGTCCTGGCCGGGCTGAATTTGGGGCGACCATTTTTTTCCCCCGGCCGGGTTGAATTTGGGCGGCGGATTATTTTTGACAGCCCGGGCTGAATTTGGGCGGCGGATTATTTTTGACAGCCCGGGCTGAATTTGGGCGGCGGATTATTTTTGATAGCCCTAAACGGAAACGACGAGTCCGGTGAAAAAAATTATTTAGGCCGATTGATGCGTTAAAAGGCAACGGAATCGCTTAATCGATAAAAGGCGCAGGCATGAAATCACGCAAACGTAATATAACGGTAGCGGTATTTCTGTTATCGTTAGTTATTTTATTGGACGATGGCCGTGCCTTGGCCCAAGGGTCGGCCGCGGGGGACGGCTCAAAGTATGTCACGGTTGTGGCCGAGGGCTCCGGGGTGACGAAACTTGAGGCCTTGAACTCGGCCTGGGGCGAGGCCGTCAGGAAAGCCATCGGCTTGTACATGGTTTCGAAAACCAGCGTGATAAACGAGGATATCCAAGAACAAATCCTTACGTACAGTCGTGGGCGGGTCAATTCGTATAAAGAGTTATCGGCCATTAAAAATGGTGATATTTGGCAGGTTACGATAGAAGCCGAGATCGAGAAAGAAATATTGATAGAAACGATCAATAATTATTCAACGACGGAACTTTCTGTTGACGGATTAAATTTAGCGGCTACTTTATCAACGGAATCTGATAAAGAAAAAAATAAAACTTTGCTTTTAAAAAATTTTTTGGATGATTTTAAATTTGAAGATTTATTTAAAATTACCCTTAAACCCAGCATCGAAGATGGGCAATTATTTATCTATGCGACTATAGAGCTTGATTTAAATATCTATCGTAATTTAATACTAACAAAATTAAATGATATCCTAAGACAAATATCTATTTCTACTGAAAACCAATTCATAAATCAAGAAGATTCTGCATGCAACAAACTATTGTTAAATCTCTCATATGTTTTCGACGGTGAGAATCAAAATCTCGATATTCATTGCACTGACTTCCATCGGGGGATTAATCGTTTTTTTGACAAAGAAAATATTGTCAATATTTATGAGGGCGACAAGTTTTCAACTTATTTTCTCAAAAAAGATTTATATGAATTAATTGTAGCCAAATATAAATTTTATTCATATATAGATAATCCATTTACTGTGGTCATAATTACTATAGAAGCTTTGGATGACAATACCGTTATAGCTTCTACTACATATCAAAAAGATATATTCGCCTTACTTGGGGGTAAAAGATTATTTTCAATCGATATTTTACCAGGATTAAAAATGGGTTACGGCCGTCCATTTGGGCGGATAATGGTACACAAAATTCCTTTCGACGTGGACCCAAACACCCTGGCTAAAATAACAAAATTTAAAGCTTCTTTTTCTTTTAAATATCGGTAAATTACTTATAAATGACAATCTATAAGGTTATAAATGAAATCGCATAACCAAGTAGCAACGATATTGCTATTATTAGTGGTTCTTTTATTGGGCACGAGCCAAGTTTTAGCCCAGACGCCGGCCCCCATGGGGGACGGTTCGAAGTATGTCACGGTTGAGGCCGAGGGTTCCGGGGTAACGAAGATTGATGCCTTAAACTCCGCCTGGGGCGAAGCGGTCAAGAAAGCCATCGGCATGTACATGGTCTCAAAAACCACCGTTGTAAATGAAGATATCGAGGAAAAGATCCTTACCTACAGTCGTGGGCGAGTCAATTCTTATAAAGAGTTATCGGCCATTAAAAATGGGGATATTTGG
>JAITKA010000136.1 GCA_031278635.1 Deltaproteobacteria bacterium
ATACGTAACGAGAGAGCCGATTTTTACCATACGCGACAAGCCAGACGGTTTTACCATACGTAACATTCGAGACGGTTTTACCATACGTAACATGTGAGCCGGTTTTGCCATACGCGACATGCCAGACGGTTTTGCCATACGTAACATGCGAGCCGGTTTTGCCATACGCGACATGCCAGACGGTTTTGCCATACGCAACAAGCGAGACGTTTTTACCATACGCAACAAGCGAGCCGGTTTTACCATACGTAACATGTGAGCCGGTTTTTGCCATACGTAACGAGAGAGTCGGTTTTACCATACGCGACAAGCGGGACGATTTTTACCATACGCGACATGTGAGACGTTTTTACCATACGCAACAAGCGAGCCGATTTTTACCATACGTAACATGTGAGCCGGTTTTGCCATACGCTACGAGCCAGACGGTTTTGCCATACGTAACGAGAGAGTCGGTTTTACCATACGCGACAAGCGAGACGATTTTTACCATACGCGACAAGCGAGCCGGTTTTTGCCATACGCGACAAGCGAGACGATTTTTACCATAAAGGGTTACATAGGGTGCCAAATAATTTGTTCCAGAGGCGTAAAAAATTATAAAAATAAGAAAGTTAAATAAAAAAATTAATATAAATTTTTTAGGTACCGATAAATTTTTTTGGCAAATTTTGCGCAACTCGTAACTGTAATTTTATAGCCAGTTAGATGAAAAAAATTAATGGTTAATTAAAAAAATTATTTATCACTATTTTGACGATACAGTCCATCTATAATTAATTTTTGTCTAGTAAAGACAAGGTTTATGGCAACTTTTTGGTAACGGTAGTCATAAAACCCTCGGCCAAAAAGCGCAAAAACGCAAGCGTAAAAACGCTAGCTTGAAAAGCTGGCCAAAAAGCTAGCCAAACAACCTGGCCCGAATCGCGATGACCGAATCGCGATGACCGAAAAGCGATGGCCAAAAACCCGGCCAAAAAAGCTTGGCCCGAATCGCGATGACCGAATCGCGATGGCCCAAAAAGCCTTGCCCGAAAAGCATTCTATATTGCCGGTGTGGAGTCGTGATGGAGCTTTCGTGGAGAGGGCGTCGAGGGTTTGAGGCGATTCGGTGGCGGCGGGGCCGGCGGGGTGGGGAGCCGGGGGTCCTTGGGGGGTCCTTCCTCTCTGGACATTATCGGCTCCCTTTTGTAGAATATGCCCTAACCATTACTCGCCCGGTCCAAGTCGCCCGCCTGGGTGGGGGGACTTGCGGCCCTTTCGGAGGTAACTTCTTGCCCGTCAACGGAAAACACCCGCCCCAGATTGCCGAGCTCATCGACCGGTTGAGCCGCCTTCCCGGTTTGGGCCCAAAAAGCGCCACGAGGCTGGCGTTGTATTTTTTGGGCAGGGAGACCGAGGAGGTCCGGTCCCTGGCCAGGGCCTTGGTGGCCGTCAAGGAGGAGATTAGTTTTTGCTCGACGTGCCATAATTATACGCATAGCGACCCGTGTCCCATTTGCGCGAGCCCGGAGAGGGACGCCGATCAGATCTGCGTGGTGGAGACGCCGGCGGATTTGTTGGCCATCGAGTCGTCGGGGCTGTACCGGGGGCTGTACCATGTTTTGGGCGGGGTTTTGAGCCCCTTGAACGGCATAGGGCCGGGGGATCTCAACCTGGCGGACCTGGCCGCGAGGCTGGAGGCCCGGCAGGCCGGGGGCAACCCGATAAGGGAGGTCCTTTTGGCCACGGGCAGCTCGCCGGAGGCCGAGAGCACCTGCGTTTACCTGATCGACCTTTTGAGGGGCAAGGGCGCCTCCATCACCAGGTTGGCCAGGGGGCTCCCGGTGGGCGTGGATTTGGAGTACGTCGATGGGGGGACCCTCAAGCAGGCCCTGGAGTTTAGGCGGCAAGCCTGAGGGGGCCTGACGGGGGGTGGGGACCCCGCCGGGCCAAACCGGCTGGCCGGGTTTTTGATAATTAGTTAACCATATTCGTTACGATTAGTTTCCTTTTTTCGTTAATACGTTCCCTAAGCTTATATTCGTTTGCTAAGGTATAAGCTAAGGAGCTTCTTTTTTATTTCGATCTGACCTAGGCTTAGATCTTTGTGGCGACCGTGGTCGCGTTTTTTTGGGAAATACATGAAAGCAAAGTCAAAACCGAGCGAGAAGAAATCGGCCGCCGGCGCGGCCAGGGGCCCGGAGAGGGCCCGCCAAACGAGGGCGAGGGCCGTCCCGCGCAACGGGGCCCAGACCATAATCGATTTTTTGGAATCGGTGGGCGTCGAGGTGATCTTCGGCTACCCCGGGGGGGCGGTCATTCCCCTGTACGACGCCTTATACGACTCCAAGATCAAGCACGTTTTGGCGCGGCACGAGCAGGGGGCCATACACGCGGCCGACGGCTATGCTAGGTCGACCGGGAAGCCGGGGGTGGTCTTCGCCACCAGCGGGCCGGGGGCGACGAATCTGGTCACGGGTTTGGCCACGGCCCACATGGACAGCGTCCCCGTCTTGGCCATCACCGGGCAGGTCTCGACGACCTCTTTGGGGAGCGACAGCTTTCAGGAGGCCGATATCTACGGCATCTCCATTCCCATCACCAAATACAACTACCTGGTCAAGGACCCGAGGTCGCTTCCGGGCATTTTGGCCGAGGCCTACAGGCTGACCGCCTACGGGCGGCCGGGGCCGGTTTTGATAGACGTCCCCAAGGACATCCAGACCACGTTGATCGACCCGGGGAACCTTTTGCCCGATAGCGTGCCGCTTCGCTTCGAGCCGACCCCGACGCCGGACTTGCGGGCCCTGGAGGCCATGGTCGAGGCCATATCGATCAGCCAGAGGCCGGTCCTCTATCTGGGCGGGGGGGCCACCATCACCAACACCGGGGACGACATCGTTAAGCTGGTCGAGAAGGCCGACATGGCCGTCGTGGCTACGCTTCAGGCCAAGGGGGTCTTTCCGGACAACCACCCGCTGTGCCTGGGCCTCCCGGGCATGCACGGATCGAAGTACGCCAACCTGGCCATAAGCGAGAGCGATTTGATCCTGGGCCTGGGGGTGCGTTTCGATGACAGGGTGGTTGGGAACGTGCGCCGCTTCGCCCCCCTGGCCAGGGTCGTGCACGTGGATATCGACCCCGCCGAGATAGGCAAGCGCCTGCCGGTGGACGTGGCCGTGATAGGCGATCTGGGGGAGGTGTTGTCCCTGGCCCTGAAGCGCCTCAAGGACAACCGCAGGCCCGCCTGGCGGGAGAGGGTGGCCGATCTGAGGGCCAGTTTCCCCATGGCCATCCCCGTGGCGGGCAAGGAGATAAGGCCGCAGGCGGCCATAAAGGCCCTCTCGGACCGCTGCGGCGGCAAGGCCATACTGGTAACCGACGTGGGCCAGCACCAGATGTGGTCGGCCCAGTATTTCGAGGCCGACAAGCCGAGGCACTTTCTGTCCTCGGGGGGGCTGGGGACCATGGGTTTCGGGCTCCCGGCGGCCATAGGGGCCCAGATGGCCAACCCCGGCAAGCTCGTCTGCCTGGTTACCGGGGACGGCAGCTTCCAGATGAACGTCCAGGAGCTGGCCACGGTCACCCAGATGGGGCTCCCGATTAAGATCATGCTCATCAACAACGGCTGTTTGGGCATGGTCAGGCAGTGGCAACAGTTCTTTTTTAACCGCCGCTATTCCCAGACGCTCTTCGATTACAACCCGGATTTCGTGGAACTGGCCAGGGTCTACGGCCTCAAGGCCGAGAGGGTGGAGTCGCCCGGCAAGGTGGCCGGGGCCGTCGAGAGGCTGGTCGGGGGCAAGGGGGCGGCCTTTTTGGAGGTCAGGGTGCCGAGGGACGAGAACGTCCTGCCGATGATCCCGGCCGGGATGGGCCAGACCGATTTCTTCGAAACCGAGGAGGGGGGCAATTGAAAAAAATACTGTCCATAATGGTCCGAAACAGGCCAGGGGTCCTGTCGCACGTGGCCGGCCTGGTCACGAGGCGTGGCTACAACGTGGAGTCCATAGCCGCGGGGCCCACCGAGAACAACGAGATAACCCGCATCAACCTGGTCGTGTCCGGGGACGGGCCCATCCTGGAGCAGGTCGTCAAGCAGTTCCGGAAACTGGTCGACGTGATCAGGGTCGACGATCTGACCAACGACGAGCCGGTGACCGGGGAGCTGGCCCTCATAACCGTCAGGGCCGAGGGCCTGAGGAGGGCCGAGGCCCTGAACGTCATTAACCTTTTGGGCCTCAAGCTTAGCGACATCAAAGAGGACAGCCTGACCGTCCTGGTCGCCGGGACGGCCATAAACGTGGACATGGCCGTGAACGGCCTTAAGCCCTACGGCATCCTGGCCATGGCCCGGACGGGCCTCGTGGCCCTCTCCAGGCCCCCGGCCCCAAGCCAGGGGAGCTGACCTTAGCCCCCCGGCCCTTGGCCGGGGGCCGATTCGACCCGCCCGGTCCCCGGGCGGGGAGGGGTGGACCATGGGTACCCAGGGAAGTTCGGAAGGCCTGGCCGCCAGGACGGCCAGGGTAAGGCGCAAGACCAAGGAAACGGATATCGATCTGGGCCTCTCGCTGGGCGGCGGCAAGGTGGAGCTGGATTTCAGGGCCCTGGGGTTTTTTGGCCACATGCTGAACGCCATGGCCACTTACGCGGGCTTCGGCCTCTCCCTCTCGGCCAAGGGCGACAAATACGTGGACGACCACCATACGGTCGAGGACGTGGGCCTGGTCCTGGGCGAGGCCCTGGCCGGGTGCCTGGGCGACTACTCGGGCCACGCCCGTTTCGGCCAGGCCCTGGCGCCGATGGACGAGGCCCTGGCCGAGGCGGCGGTGGATATCGGCCGAAGGCCGTACCTGCGTTTCCAGGTGGACTGGCCGCAGCCCGTGACCGGGACCTTCGAGCTCTGCCTGGTCGAGGAGTTCTTCAGGGCCTTTTCCCAGAGGGCGGGCATGACCCTCCACCTGACGGGGCGCCACGGCAACAACAGCCACCATCTCTGCGAGGCCCTCTTCAAGGCCACCGGCCTGGCCCTGGCCAGGGCCACGGCCCCGAGGGACCAAAAGGGCCCGCTCTCCACCAAAGGCGTCCTCTGAGGCGCCTTCGGCGCATTTGTTTAAATTTATTTTAGCCAAAAGGGGGCCATCCCGTTTGTTACTGATCCCGGCGATAGATTTGAAGGACGGCCAGTGCGTCCGGCTGGTCCAGGGCCGTTTCGAGGACAAGACCGTCTACGGGCGGGACCCGGCGGCCATGGCCGAGAGGTGGGCCTCCCTGGGGGCGAGGCTCATACATCTGGTCGATCTCGACGGCTCCATCGGGCGGGGCGGGCCCAACCGCAAGGCCATTTCCGCCATACGGGGGGCCGTGGCCGTGGGGCTCCAGCTGGGCGGGGGCCTGAAGGACATCGATAGCCTCGCCGCCTGGTTCGATCTTGGGCTCGATCGCCTCATCGTGGGGACGGCGGTCTGCGAGAACCCCAAAATGGTCGAGAAGGCGGCCGGCCGCTGGCCGGGGCGCCTCGCGGCGGCCCTGGACGCCAGCGGGAGGGAACTCAGGGTCTGGGGCTGGCAAAAGGGTGGCGGGCTCGATCTTTTGGAGACCGCGGCGGGCCTGAGGGATCTAGGGGTCGCGATGGTCATCCACACCGACGTCGACAGGGACGGGACCCAGTCCGGGCCCAACATACCCATGGCCCAGGAGGTCATGGCCCGCTCGGGCCTTCCCACCGTGGTCTCGGGGGGCGTCTCCGGGGAGGCCGATCTCGTGGCGGTCAAGGAGGCCGGGGGCTTTTTCGGGGCCATATCCGGCAAAGCCCTCTACGAGGGGACCCTGGACTTCCCCTCCGGCGCGGCCATACTGGCCGCGGCGGGGGCCGGGTCGTAAGGCCCATGCGTCCCGAGACCCTGGAGGCCATAGAGTTCGGGCAGGTCCTTGACTGGCTGGCCGAGTTGACCCACTCCGGCCCCGGGGCCCAGGCGGCCCTCGACCTAAGGCCGGGATTGACCCCCCAGGAGGCCCTGGCCGGCTGGGACCTCATAGGCCAGGCCAGGGCGGCCCTGGACGTCTCCGAGGGCCCCGATCTGCGCGACCACTCCGATCTTAGGCCCATCCTCTCCTCCCTCGGGCCCGAGGGCTCCCGCCTGGACGTGCGGGAGTTTCGGGCCGTGGGCCTCGAGGCCAAGGCCTCGGCCCAGGCGCTCGCCTGGCTCGCGCCCCGCGCGGAATCGAGCCCAGGCCTTGCCGCCATTGCCTCCGGCCTTTCCCCCTTCGGCGAGCTCATAGACGGCATCGACCGGACCTTCGGCCCGGACGGGGAGATCCTTGACTCGGCCAGCCCGAGGCTGGCCAGCCTCAGGCGGGAGATAAGCTCGGCCCGCTCGGCCCTGTCGATCAAGCTGGGCGAGCTCATACGGTCCGAGGAATACAGGCCCCTTTTGATGGACGAGTTGGTGACCACGCGAAACGATCGTTTCGTCATACCCGTCCGGGCCTCGGCCACCGGGAAAAACAGGGGCATGGTCCACGACTGGTCTAACAGCGGGGCCACGGCCTACCTGGAACCCATGGAGACGGTCGAGGACAACAATCGTCTGGCTTTGATAAAGAAAGAGGAAAAAAGGGAAATAGATAGGATACTGACGAGGCTATCCTCGCTTTGCCGGGAACTGGCCCCGGGCCTGACCCAGGCCGGGGCCGCCCTGACCAAGCTGGACCTGACCCTGGCCGAGGCCAGGCTGGCCCGCCTGTGGCGGGCCTGGCCCCCGGCCTGGGCCCCCGGGCAGGGCTTCGATCTGGTCTCGGCGAGGCACCCCATGCTGGAGAGGCGGCTCTCGGGGCTGGGGCGGCACATGGTGCCCCTGGACATAGCCATCTCCCCGCTAAAGCCCCTCGCGGTCATCTCCGGGGTCAACGCCGGCGGCAAGACCGTGGCCCTCAAGACCCTGGGCCTGGCCGTGGCCCTCTCCCTTTGCGGGATCGTCCCCCCGGTGGGGGAGGGGAGCAGGCTCGATTTCCCCCGGGACATGGTCACGGTCATGGGCGACGGCCAGGACCTGGGAAGCGACCTCTCGACCTTCTCCGGCCACGTCAAGGCCCTGGGGGAGGCCCTTGACGCGGCCGGGCCGGGCGTCCTGGTCCTGGTGGACGAGATAGGCTCGGGCACGGACCCCGCCGAGGGGGCGGCCCTGGGCCTCGCCGCCCTGGAGAGGTTCCTCCCCAGCGGGGCCCTCATCCTGGCCGCCACCCACTTCCACCTGATAAAGAGCTGGGCCGCCCTGACCGAGGGGGTGGTATCCATAAGCGTGAACGCGGCCTCCTCCGGCCACCCGGCCTACGGCCTCAGCTACGGCGCCCCGGGCTTCTCGGGCGGCCTCGTCATGGCCAGGAGGCTGGGCCTCCCCGGGCCCCTGATAGACCGGGCCGAGGGCCTGCTGGACGACGGCCAGCGACGGGCCATGGACCTGCTTAAGAAACTGGACGAGGAAAGGGCGGCCCTCTCCTCCGAGAGGGCCGCCCTCACGGCCGAGAGGGCCCTTCTGGAGCGGACCCGGGCCGAGGCCGGGGCCGAGGCGGGGCGCCTGAGGCAGGAACACGCGAGGCTGGCCAGGGAACTCGACTCCAGGGTCAAATCGGCCCTGGCCCAGACCCGCCTTGAGAGGGAGGCCCTGAAGAGGGAGATCCGGGAGACCCTGGCCCAGGGCCGGAGGCCGGACCCCGTGGCTACATCCGTTTCCTTCGCCAGGCTGGAAAAGGCCCTGGCCGGGGCGAGGCCCGAGGGAACCCCCGAGGGCCCCAACGAGCCCCTCGCCCGGGCCGCCCAGGGGACGGAGGCCTTCCTGCCCTCCCTGGGCAGGGTGGGGGTGGTAATGGACGCCAACGAGGAGCGTGACGAGTACAGGGTGAACGTGGGCGGGATGACGGTCAAGGTGGGTTTGTCGGGCCTCTTCAAGCCCAGGGCGGCGGACAGGAAAACCGCCCGGTCCGGGCCGCTCGTCCTCGCCCCGGACCCGGGCGGGATGACCCTTTCGATAAATTTGATAGGCAAGACGGTGGACGAGGCCGAGGCGGCCCTGGAAATAGAGATAGACCGGGCCATACTCCGGGGCCAAAACCGCCTGACGGTCATCCACGGCCTGGGGACCGGCCGCCTCAGGCGGGGCATCTCCGAGTACCTACGGAGGCACCCCCAGGTCCTGGGCTTCTCCCAGCCAGGCGATATCCCCGGCGGGGCCGGGGTGACGGAGGTCGAGCTCCAGGGCGGGGAAGGCCGGTAGGCCCATCCCCGCCTAACGGGCTATGGCCCGTTTCATGGCCTCGGTCAGCTTTTCCAGCTCCGGCTTATGCTTGGCGAAAAGCTCCATCTCGCCCCGGTCCAGCAAAACCCCCAGCCCCAATTCGTTTATCCTCTGCCCGCGCCTCTCGGCCTCGCCCAGGGGCAGCGAGATCTTGGCCGCGACATAGTTGAGGCGCCGCAGGGCCACGCCGTTGTCCTGGGCGAAGGTCTTGAAGTTCAGCCTGTCCGGGCCGTAGAGCATGTATTGGTACAGGGCGATGAAAAGCTGGAAGTCCGCCTCGGTCAGCGGCGGCTCGGTCAGCATGATCTCCGGGGTCAGCGCCCCCTCCGAGATCTCCCCCGCCGTGGCCGCGGGCGCCCCCGGCGCTTCCGGGGCCACGGCCTGGGGGGCCCCGGAAGGCGCGTCCTGGGCGGCCAGCGGGGCCGGGGTAAGGGTAAAAAGGGCCACAATGGCCAGGGCCACGGCGGCCGTCGGGGCGGCTTTGGTCATCGGGATCCCCCTACGCGGATAAAGATTGGGCGCCCCCCGTCCCGGGGGGCGCCCTTAGGATACAACGCCCCTAAGGCGCCCGTCAAGGCGCGGGCGGGCCCATTCCGGGGGTCCCTAGAGTATGAGATCCTCCTCCTCGGTGGACCTGTTGACCCCCTTGATGATGTCCATCAGCTGGTTGGCCGTCTCGTAGAGGCTGGTGGCCTGCTCGTTCAGCTCCCCGCTGCCGGTCTTGGTGTCCCGGACGATGTCCTTGTTGTTGTCCACCAGCTTCTGGAGGCCCTCCACGTAGCCGTAGATGGCGTCGGCGGAGGAGGTCTGGTCCTCGGTGGCCTGGTTGACCGTGTTGACCATGGCCTCGGCCTCCTGGACGACCAGCTCGATGCCCTTGAAGCTCTTGGAGAGGTTATCGGCGGCCTCCTGGCCCTCGTTGGTCCGCCTGAAGGACTCCTCCAGGATGGTCGAGGTCTTTTGGGCCGATTCCTTGGTGGCCGTGGCCAGGTTACGGACCTCCTCGGCCACCACGGCGAAGCCCTGGCCGGCCTCGCCGGCCCTGGAGGCCTCGACCGAGGCGTTAAGGGCCAAAAGGTTGGTCTGGAAGGCGATGGTCTCGATGTCGCCCAGGATCTTGGCCACCTCCGAGGAGGCCTGGGAGATACCGTCCATGGCCTTTTTCATGTCCACCACCGTCTCCGAGCCGCTGATCACCTGGTTCGCGGCCCGGCCCATGGCCTGGCCGCAGCTTTTGGTCGTGCCCACGGTCTCGTGGAGCTTGGCGCTTATGGTGGAGACGGCCGAGGAGGTCTGGACCATGGTCTCCTGCTGGGTCTTGCCGTCGGTCTCAAGGAGCTCGGAGAGGCTCGAGAGCCGGTCGGACATCCTGAAGACCTCCTTGGCCTGGGAGAAAAGCCTCTCGCCGGCCAGTTTCAGGGTCGTGGTCACCCGGACCACGAAAATGGTCATGAAGGCCAGGACCAACACCAGGACGATGACGCAGGCGATGCCCACGACCCCGATGCGCCTCAGGTTCTTGGCCTGGTTCT
The DNA here is from genome assembly GCA_031278635.1 of Deltaproteobacteria bacterium. Classification (GTDB taxonomy): domain Bacteria; phylum Desulfobacterota; class Desulfarculia; order Adiutricales; family Adiutricaceae; genus JAIRNQ01. The sequence continues at coordinate 9,809 of JAITKA010000136.1, forward strand.
CGTTAAGTTCCCTGCCCATGGCCTGGGCCTGCTCGACCTCCCTGTAGATCTCCCTGTTGGGGGTGAAAACGATGAAACCGAACAAATCCTTGATGTTCACGGCCTGGACCAGGTAGCCCTCGCCCTTGATGGTGACAGAGGAGCTTTTCAGCTCCCCGTCCTTAAGGCCGTTAAAGAGCACGGAGACCCGCTTGCCCTCATCGAAGGAGTCGAGCGGTTTGGTCAGGATGGCCGGGAGGGCCGGGTTGTCCTTGGCGAAGCCGTCAATGGGCTCGTAATGGGGCATCCCGGACTGGGCGATGACCTCGCCGTGGGCGAGGCCGAGGATCAGGACCAGGTTGCCCTTGACCTTCTGGGCCAGGCTCTGGGCGATGTCATGCAGCCCGTGGAGGGAGAGGTCCATGAAGGACACGCCCATGACCCGGTTCTCGTCGCTGATGGGGACGGTCGCCGTGATGACGGGCTGCTTGGAGATCTGATCCATGTAGGGCTCGGTCCAGTTGACCTTCATGGGCAGCGGCTTGGAGCGGTCATGGTCCAGGGGCAGACTCGAGACGTAGTAGTCCTCGGCTATCTCCTTTTGCAGGACCTCGTCCTGCTGGTTGGCCGTGGGGTTCTCCACCCCCTCGACCTGGGCCACGATGGTGTAATCGAGGTTCCCGTCCTCCAGGTAGATGTAGGGAAACATGAAGGGGGTCCATTTGGAGAACTCGCCCTTCTCGAAGCTGGCCCCGAAGCCGTTTACCGCCTTGGGTTGGGTGGTCATGATGTTCCGGTGGAAAACCTCCAGCTGGGCTATGGCCACCTCGTTGGCCTTCTCGGAAAGCTTGGCCATGCCGCTATGGGTGCGGTAGAAGTAGGCGTCGTACAAGGCCTCGCGCTCGACGTTGCTTAAAAGCGTCTGAAAATCCGTCAGCTCGGCCAGGAGGGCGTTGGCGGCCTTTTCCTCCTCGGCGCCCTTAAGGAGCGAGGTCAGACGCTCGATGCTCTCGCTCGATCTTCGCCCCAGCTCGCTGCCCATGTTCTCGGCCATGAACAGGGTGACCCCGAAATTGGCCAAGGCCGTTAAAGTCAGCAAGGCCAGCATCAACAATATTTTCGTTCTGAAACCCATTTCACGGCTCCGGTAATCGTTTCAAGCCCCCCGGTCAAAAACCTTCGGGCCATGGCTTAAACCCCTGGCCATCCGGCCATGGGCCTACTCGGCTGGCACAGTCCTGGCGCGTCCCGCGGTAACGAAAACCCTTGGCGGGAATTGTTAGGCGAAAAAATCACGCGATAAGACAGGCACGATAACTTCAAATAATTTCAAATACTTATTTCGCCAATAGCTTTATTGGCTCTCTAGTTTAAGGCGGGAAGAAAAGGAATGCCAAAAATTTCATTAACATGTTACCAAAAAAGAGTATCCGTTTCCAGAAAAAAAGTAACTTTTATCAAAACTCTTTACATCAAACTCCCCCCTAAGATCATCGGCATTCCTTAGCCCACACTTAAGCGAATCCGTCAACACGCTTGACCGCTCCATCCGCCTTGCCATATCACTTCAGACCCTTTCGACCCATTAATCCCCTTAACGCCAAGCCCCTAACCTCAAATCAACCCTCCTAGCCCCATCCTTACCAACCACTTCCATCAATCCGTCTTAAATTGCCCTTTAACCCACCTAAATTACCTACATAAAAAATCGTGAAACACTAAATGTACATTCCTTGCCCACGAATCGCCAAGCCAGCCAAATTTTATCCCAACATAGCCACTTACGGTTCATCATTCCCAACCTTCAACCTCCCCTAACTAGCTTTCCGGCACCCTTGCCCGCCACATGGCCAATATTATTCCATCTTTCCCCAACCCCCGGCCACCATTTCCCAATCCCTTCCCCAAATTTTCCCCAACCTCAATCCCCACAATCCACCCAATATCGCCGCAATCGTGACGATTGCGAGCCGTTCAACCTTATTTGCCAAGTTTCTGCCATAGCCTATAAGTGTCCTTACCATTCCATAGTTTTCGATATCATTCCATAATTTCCCATAATTTTCTATCCACCTTGTAATTTTCCCCATTACGCATTATTTATTGAATTTATTAGGTTTTCATAACTGCGACCTAGGTTTTGAAGTTAAATTTTCGTCTCATTTTTATTAATTACCGATAAAAGACCAGCATGGTTTCTAAACAGTTTATACGTCAAACCCGCAAATGGGGCTTGACATAAAAATTGCGGTGGGTTATATTTGAAAAGGTATTCAAAGTCCCAGTCGGGGACTCTTATAATGTGGCGATAACATCCCCACGGGGGAGACCGGCCCGCCCAGGGGCCCGGTTTTAGGAGGTACATTGACCCGCGATGATCTGATCAAACTAGAAGGCCGCGTCACCAAAACGCTTGGCGACGGTCACATGGAGGTGGAAACTTCCGAGGGCGTGAAAATAAGAGCGATGCTCTCGGGCCGACTCAAGCGATTTAAAATCCGGGTTTTGATGGGCGATCGCGTCGAAGTGGCCGTCTCCCCATACGACCCGACCCACGGGCTGATCACCTACCGCCTGAAATAACCCCGCGATTCGACCAGCGGGCCGGCCGCCGCCGCCCCGGTCATCCCCGGTTCGCGCGACCCACCGCCACCGATAATGGCCCCGGCATCGCCAGAAGGCCGGGGAGCCGCCAAGGGCTAAAGTTTCTGGCCCGGTTTCGGTTATACTCCCAAAGGCGGGGGCCCCGGCCCGGCCGTTTCACCCATGGCCCCGGTAACGGGCCAAACTTTTGGCCACGCTTTCGCAGACGGCGATGGCACAAATATTACCTTCAACCAACGAAGGGTAAACGAAATAGATTTAGCGACATCGATAAAGGCGACAAACAGCGGTAAAATCAGAGCGAAAAAATTTTTTTGACCCAAACGCATATAAACATCATTCAAACGCCTGGGCTAAGTTAGCGCAAATTTCACCGCAAGTGGTTAATCCAAAGAAAACGCACGCGAATAAGCTTTGGGAAGGAACGAACCGTTCGCTCAAATGGTTACGGGGTTTCATCAATTGGGTAGGCAAGACACACAACGACGGCCCCGAAAGGCCGCGAGGCGGCGGGTCGCCGCGAGCCAGGATCGACCCCGGACCACCATACGCCAAACCGATGTCAGTCGGTTTTCCGCGACCCCAATTTTTTCTCCTTTGATTCCCCGCTTTTAAGAGGGCGGCGGGACGGGGCGATAATTTGTCTTTTCGGGCTTTGGGAGGCCCCCCAAATATCCGCCGGGCCCGGCCGTTCAGGCGATCCCGGCGGCAATAATCGGCTGGCCCAATCGTCATAAAGTGATTGGCGCCTCGCCCCGGTTCAGGCGGCCATGGGGGCCGCCCTAGTTTTTCGCGTACCGGCGTTTTAGGGCCGGCCCGTTTTTTTAGGTTAAAATGGTTCGCGAGGTTTAAAGCCGGCATGGCCGCCTTGCCGATGACACAAGAATGGTTAAAACTTACGAAGGTTGCCGGAATCCTGGAAAGCCCGCCCGGGAGGCGGCTTTTTCGCTCGCCACAAGTCCCTTTATCGCCTAGCCGCGTCCCTGGCCCCATGGGGCCCGGGACCCCGCTTGTCTGACCCCCTTTTGGGAGACCCAATTTGAACAATTTCTCTCGCACCCTTCTGATCTGGACGATGGTTCTGATAGTCATGCTCGGCTTGTTTAATTACTTCAAGCCCACCGACAACCAGATCCATAAGAACTACTCGGAAATCTATCAGGCCATCAAAAACGGCGAGGTCAGGGAAGCCGTCCTGGGCAACCACGAGATCGTCGTGACCACCCAGAACACCTCGACGAAATGGGTGGCCAACATGCCCAACTACGATCAGGATCTCCTGCCGGCCCTGAGGGCGGCCAACGTGATCACCTCGATCGCCCCGCCCCCCTCGACCTACTGGTACACGTTTTTGGGCGGGCTCGTCCAGGTCGTCATACTGGTCGCCATCTGGATATTTTTCATGCGCCAGATGCAGGGCGGCGGCAAGGCCATGACCTTCGCCAAGAGCCGGGCCAAGATGCTATCCGACGAGCAGAAGAAAATAACCTTCGAGGACGTGGCCGGGATCGAGGAGGCCAAGGGCGAGCTGGAGGAGATCATCGACTTTTTGCGGGAGCCCAGCAAGTTCGTTAAGCTGGGCGGCCGCATCCCCAAGGGCGTTTTGCTGATGGGGGCCCCGGGGACCGGTAAGACCCTGCTCGCCAGGGCCATAGCCGGCGAGGCCGGGGTGCCGTTTTTCTCCATAAGCGGCTCGGATTTCGTGGAGATGTTCGTGGGCGTTGGGGCCTCCAGGGTCAGGGACATGTTCTCCCAGGCCAAGAAGAATTCCCCCTGCATCCTGTTCATAGACGAGATAGACGCCGTCGGCCGCCATCGCGGGGCGGGCCTGGGCGGTGGCCACGACGAGCGGGAGCAGACCCTCAACCAGCTCCTGGTCGAGATGGACGGCTTCGAGCCCAACGAGGCCCTGATAGTCATCGCCGCCACCAACAGGCCGGACGTCCTCGACCCGGCCCTGCTCCGTCCCGGACGTTTCGACCGCCAGGTGGTCGTGCCCGTGCCCGACGTGAGGGGCAGGGAACAGATCCTGAAGGTCCACAGCAAGAAAGTCCCCCTCTCGCCGGAGGTCAGCCTCGCCGTGGTGGCCAGGGGCACCCCAGGCTTCTCCGGGGCGGACCTTGAGAACCTCATCAACGAGGCGGCCCTCATGGCCGCCCGACACGACAAGGAGATGGTCGAGGGCGTGGACCTCGACGCGGCCAGGGACAAGATCCTCATGGGCGTCGAGCGCAAGAGCATGATCATGAGCGAGGAGGAGAAGAAGACCACCGCCTGGCACGAGGCCGGGCATACCCTGGTGGCCCTGGTCCTCCCCGGCTCCGACCCCATCCACAAGGTCTCGATAATCCCCAGGGGCCAGGCCCTGGGCGTCACCCAGTACCTGCCGGTCGAGGACCGCTACACGCATTCCAAGGCCTATTTCGAGGTCAGGCTGGCCATCCTCATGGGCGGGAGGGTCGCCGAGGAGCTGGCCCTGAACAGCATGACCACCGGGGCGGCCAACGACATCGAGAGGGCCACGGGCATAGCCCGCAACATGGTCTGCCGCTACGGCATGAGCGAGATGGGCCCCCTCTCCTTCGGCAAGGAGGAGAGCCAGATCTTTTTGGGCCGGGAGATAGCCCGCCATCGTGATTACTCCGAGAAGACGGCCCAGCAGATAGACACCGAGGTCACCAAGCTGGTGAACGCCGCCCACGAGAGGGCGAGGGGCCTGATCAAGGCCCACATGGACGTCCTCAAGGCCCTGGCCGACCTCCTTCTGGAAAAGGAGACCCTGGACGCCTCGGAGGTCATCGAGATCTGCAAGAAGGCCATACTGGCCGAGGGCCTCGAGGTCCCCGTCCCCGGCGCCGAGCTAAAGTTCCAAAAACCCCCCGTCGACATCAGGCCCGACGCCCCGCTGGGGGGCGTCCCCGACCCCTCTTCGATGGACCCGTCCTCGATGGACCCATCTTCGTTTGACGGGTCGGGCATGCCCGACGATCCCACCCCGGTTTGAGCCCGGGCCCAGGAAAAACCGTTAACCCCCGGCCGGTCCGTTCCCCCGATGGGCGCGGCCCGGGCGGGACCATTTCGCCCGAAACCCCCGTGACGGCGCGGAAACCCAGACCATGACCCTAGACGCCCAGGCCGAAAAAAATCCCGGGAATCCCCCGGGGCCGGCCCTTGGCCAGCCCCTGGCCCAGGGGGGCCTCCCTGACCCGCTTGTCTGGTCGGTGGGCCAAAGAAGCTATTCCCTGGGCTTTTCCGGGCCCGTCATCATGGGCATCGTGAACGTCACCCCGGACTCCTTTTCCGACGGGGGCCTGTACTTTGACCCGGGGGCGGCGGTAAGCCAGGCCCTGAGGCACCTCCGGGAGGGGGCGACCATCCTGGATCTTGGCGGCGAAACCACCAGGCCCGGCTCGCTCCCCACCGATGCCGACGAGGAGTGGCGGCGCCTTGAGCCGGTCCTCACGGCCCTCGCCGCAAGGCCCGAGAGGCCGATCATATCCGTGGACACTTACAAGGCCGAGATAGCCGAGAAGGCCCTCTCGGCCGGGGCGGCCATGGTGAACGACATCTACGCCGGCCGCAAGGAGCCCGGCATACTCTCCGTCGCCGCCAAACATGGGGCCCCCATCATCCTCTCCCACATGCTGGGGGAACCCAGGACCATGCAGCTGGAGCCCCGTTACGACGACGTGGTGGGGGAGGTCAGATCCTTCCTCCTGGGGGCGGCCCTCGGGGCCATGGCGGCGGGCGTGCCCAGGGAGAGGATATTTTTGGACCCGGGCATAGGTTTCGGCAAGAACGCCGACCATAACCTGACCCTCATCAACCGTTTCCAGGAGACCATCCCGCCCGGCTACCGCCGGGTCATGGCCCTGTCCCGCAAGGCCTTCCTGGGCAAGGTTCTAAAGGATTCCGACCCCCTCGCGAGGGACCCGGCCACGGCCATGGCCACGGCCCTGTCCGTCCTCAAGGGGGCCGAGATAGTCAGGGTCCATAACGTCGCCCCGACCAGGGAGGCCATTGGGGTGGCCCTGGCCGTTTGGCGGGAATCCCTTTAACCCAAACCGTCCCCGAACGTTCGCCCGGTTAGGGCGAATCCCCTATAACGCCCGCAACCCAAACGATCGAGCCGCCGGGAAAGCAACCCCGGGAAGGTCCCATCGACGCCCAGATGAATTCGATATCAAACATAATCGCTTTTATTCTCAATTCGATCGCCGGGATGCGGTTCGAGGACTATATCGACATCGTCCTGGTGGCCCTGATCATCTACCAGACCATCTCCCTTGTGAGGGGCACCAGGAGCGGCCAGGTCCTCCTGGGCCTGGGCGTCCTGGCCGTGGCCTATTTCCTGTCGGCCAAGTTCCAGCTCCTGACCCTTAGCTTCATGATGTCGTACCTCCTGTCCAACCTGTTCCTGGTGGTCATACTTCTGTTCACCCCGGACATCAGGAGGGGTCTGGCCAGGGCCGGGCGCTTTTCCTTCGCCAAGACCAACCCCATACTGGCCGAGGCCATCAACGAGGTGGTCAGGGCCTGCTTTTTCATGGCCGAGAAGCGGACCGGGGCCCTCATAGCCTTCGAGCGCCGGGTCAGCCTGGGCGAGTACATCGAGGCCGGGGCCAAGATAGGGGCCGTGGTCTCCGACAGGCTCCTTCTGGCCATTTTCAACACGGCGGCCCCCCTCCACGACGGGGCGGCCATCATCCACGACGGCCGCCTGGCCGCCGCCGGCTGCTTTTTGCCCCTCCTGCCCTCCGAGGATAACGTGAGCCGGTTTTTCGGCACCCGCCATAGGGCGGCCATAGGCCTTTCCCGGGAATCGGACGCCCTGGTCGTGGTCGTGAGCGAGGAGAGGGGACTGGTTTCCCTGGTCAGGGACGGGGAGGTCGAGGTCATGATGGGGGCGGCCAGCCTAAGGGAGCGCCTTTTGTCCCACATGGGCCTTAAGTCCTCCCGCAAGGACAAATCAACGAAGCCCGCGAAGGCCTGAGCTTCGCTTAGGCCTTCGCGGGCTAACCCACAAAGGCCTAAACATCGGCCAGGGGCCATGGCCCGGGCCGGAAATACCCGCCTCTATCGCCTTGGCGAAAAGGCTACCGCTTAAGTGTTAGTAAAACTAATAAAAACCAAATTCCCGCTGTTCGCCCTCTCCCTTCTGCTGTCCTTCATGTTTTGGCTGATGGTCTCGGCCTCGGGCACAAGCACAAGGGAGATACCGGTGGCCCTGGAGATAACCCTCCCGGACGAGAGGGAGGCCGTGCTTGGCCAGCCCCTGCCCGAGAGGATTTCCCTCAGGGTCGAGGCCAACACGGCCCAGTTTAAGCTTATCGAGAACAGGACTTTGGTTTATGGCGTGGATCTGTCCCAGGAGCGGCCCGGCTCGCGCCTGTACAGGTTTAACATGGAAAACGTCCTCAAGGCCCTCCAGTTGCCGAGGGGGGTTATCGTCTCCAGGATCCAGCCGGCCGAGATCCCCTACCAGCTCTACGGCTTCATCTCCAAGCTGGTCCCGGTCGAGATGACCCTGGTCGACAATTACGACGATAAACTGGTCGTCTCGGGCCCGATCACGGTCGAGCCCACGGAGGTCAAGGTCACCGGGCCCTCGAACGTCATGGAAACGGTCCACTCCGTCCCCATCGTGGTCAGCCGGGCCAGCGTCTCCCCCGGGGTGAAGCTGGAGGTCAAGCCCGTCCTCTCCGGCTTCGGCTCGAACGTCGAGGTGGACCCCACGGCCGTGTTCATGGCCTCCTCCAACGTCTCCTGGAAACGGGAGAACGTGACCGTCTCGGTCCCGGTGACCGTGAACGCCGAGCCTTCCGACGCCCCCCAGGCCGGCCCGTCCCATAACCTCTCGGCCAACCCCGAGGCCGTGAACGTGACCCTCTCCTGGCCGGCCAACCACCCCGTCCCGGCCCCCGACGGCGACGGGGGCCTTAGGGCCGTGACCACGGTCGATTTGAGGGAGCTGGAGCGCCTGGGCGGCATGAGGCTGGGCGTGGAGGTCGAGGTCCCCTTCGCCGACCTGAACGTCCTGAGGGTTAACCCCAACAGGGTTTACGTGACCATGAAACGCCTCCCGGCCGAGTCCCAGCCGGCCGGGGAGGCCCCCGCCGAGGCCCCGGCCCCCGGCGGCCAGGCCCCGCCCGCCCCGGGCCCCCAGGGGTACGCGGATTGACGAGCCATCCCACCGACGGCCCAACCCGGGCCCAAGGGCCCCCGGGCCCGGTAAGGCATCTCTTCGGCACCGACGGCATCAGGGGGGTGGTCAACCGCTCGCCCATGACCGCCCAGGTGGCCATGGCCCTGGGCCGGGCCCTGACATACCTGATAGGCGTCGAGAAATCCCTGAAACGCCACCCCAAGGTGGTCATAGGCCAGGATACCCGCCTCTCCGGCCCCATGCTGGCCTCCTCGGTGGCCGCCGGGGTCATGGGCCAGGGCGGGGACGTTTTCCTGGCCGACGTCCTGCCCACCCCGGGCCTCGCCAACCTCACGGCCAGCACCAGGGCCGACGCGGGCCTGGTCATCTCGGCCTCCCATAACCCCTACGAGGACAACGGCCTTAAAATATTCGACGGCCAGGGTTACAAGCTCTCCGACGAGATAGAGGCCCGCCTGGAGGCGGCCATGGCCGATCCGGCCCTCCTGGATCGCCATCTGGTGGAGCCCTCCAAGGTCGGGCGGAGCTACAGGATAGACGACGCCGTGGGCCGCTACGTGGTCTCCCTTAAGGCCACCTTCCCCAAAACCATGGACCTTGAGGGCCTGACCATAGTCCTCGACTGCGCCAACGGGGCGGCCCACAAATCGGCCCCGGCCGTCTTCGAGGAACTGGGGGCCAAGGTCCACGTCCTGGCCAACTCCCCGGACGGCTTCAACATCAACCTCGACTGCGGCTCCCTCCACCCCGGCCTCTGCGCCCGGGAGGTGGTCGCGCGCTCGGCCGACCTGGGCGTGGCCCTGGACGGCGACGCCGACCGGGCCGTTTTCATCGACCACCGGGGCGAGGTGGTCGACGGCGATCAGATCATGTTCCTCTGCGCCGCCCACTTCAAGCGCTTCGGCTCCCTCGCCAACGACGCCGTGGCCACCACCGTCATGAGCAACATGGGCCTCGAGATCGCCCTCGGCAAGGAGGGCATCAAGCTCTGGCGGACCAACGTGGGGGATCGCTACGTGGCCGAGTGCCTGCGCCGGGAGGGCCTCAACTTCGGCGGCGAGAAGTCCGGCCACCTGATCTTCCTCGACCACGCCACCACCGGCGACGGCACCCTGGCCGCCCTCCAGACCCTGGCCGTCATGAAAAGCGCCGGCCGGCCCCTCCGCGAGCTGGCCTCGCTCATAACCCTCTTCCCCCAGGTCCTGGTGAACGTCCCGGCCGCCAACCCCTCCAAGGCCAGGTCCTCCCCCGAGATCGACTCCCTCGTCGCCGCCGCCCGCCGCAAACTCGGCGACCGCGGCCGCATCCTCCTGCGGCCCTCCGGCACCGAGCCCATGGTCCGGGTCATGGTCGAGGGCGAGGACCTCGCCGAGATCGACGCCCTCGCCCGGGAGTGCGCCGAGCGGGTCTCCAAGTTCCTGGCCTAACCGCCCCCCAACCCTCGGGGGGCCGGCCAGGCCAATCGCCCCAGGCCGCGCGCCAAAAAACCGTGGGAGAAAGACCAAACCTTGTCGCCGGTTGGCGCCTTTGGCCAGCTATTTCGTTCCAAGGGGGCAATGAATGTCCAACCCACGCGCCATATCCGACACTTCCCTAATCCCCCTGGTGGCCCGCATCCACTGCTCAAAAAACTTCCCCGAGTACTTTTTCGACCCCAAAGCCCTCTCACTGGAAGGCCACATACCCGACGATACCATCCTGGGAAACTCCTCCGAATATTCCCTCCTGGCTTCCGTGGCCAGGTACCGTAACATGGACTCCATGGTCAGATCCTTCGTCGCCCGGTACCCCCAGGCTAACGTCGTTTACCTCGGCTGCGGCCTCGAGACGGCCTACTTCCGCCTGAACGAGCCCCGGGCCACCTTTTACGAGCTGGATCTCCCCGAAATCATGGCCAAGCGAGCCGAACTTCTGGGCGGGGCGCAAAACGACATCCTGATCCCCGCCGACGCCTTCGACCTAGACTGGGCCAAACGCCTTGACCCCCAAACGCCCACCCTCCTCGTCGCCTCCGGCCTCTTCCAATACTTTGCCGAGCCCAAGATAACCCGCTTCATAGCCGACGCCAAACAAACCTTCCCCAACGTCGAGCTAATCTTTGACGCCACCAACCAAAAAGGCCTAAAATACGTAAACAGGTACCTTAAAAAAACCGGCAACGACCTCCTTATCCACTTTTACATCGACGACGCCCTCGAATTCTCCAAAAAAGTAAACTCCCACCTCCTCGAGGAACGCCCCTTCTTTACCGAGGCCCGAAAGACCCTGGCCAAAAAGCTCAAACTCTACACCCGCATCGCCATGAGGGTCGTCGATGCCAAAAAACGGGCCATCATCCTTCGCCTTAAACTCAATTGACCACCCCCCTTGCCCCTAATTCTCCCCCAAATGCCCCTCTCCCCCTCTCCCCC
>JAITKA010000158.1 GCA_031278635.1 Deltaproteobacteria bacterium
GTATAAAAAATTGCGTGACATTTTTCTATTAATTATAGATAAAAAAATTAAAAATTGTCATGTAGAAAGTAAAATTAACGAAGCAATACTAAAAAAGTTACGATTTGACGGGGAGGTTATAAGTTTGACGCTATCGCCCCGTTAACGTTGGCTTTTGACGATTTTGCTTGACGCGCCTGTTTAATTTTGTTATAGTGTCCCCCGTCAGGTTCGATAGCCCATAAAAAAGGCTTTCCTTAAGGGAATCCCGTGAAATTCGGGAGCGGGCCCGCCGCTGTAACCGGTGACGAAGGCGAATCGCGTCGAGAGACGCGGCCACTGACCCCTTCATGGGTTGGGAAGGTATCGTCGGAGGATGATCCGGGAGTCAGAAGACCTGCCTGACGTTTCTCCTACTTCCCCGCGGCACGGGAAGCAGAAGCCCTTGATATTGGTGCGTTCTGTTCCCGGGTAAGCTTTGGCTGAAGTCTTATTCGGGTTTTTTTCGGCCCGCCGAAAAAACTTCCTGGCCGAAAAAAGTTCCCCTTTTACCGGGCGATAAGGGACCCGTAAAGGTGGGGCTGGGGTGAGGCCGGCCACGTGGCCGTCGGCCGAGAATTTATCGCTTGTTTGGAGGAGCCATTCTTTCCAAGATTGGCAAAGCCGTCCGGTGTAGGGAATCCCGTGAGAATCGGGAGCGGACCCGCCGCTGTGACCGGGGACGAAAATGGTTTAAGCTGGGTGACCATTCAGGTCAGAGCCTTAGTCGCCCAGGACTCACTGGTTAAAACCGGGAAGAGAAACCATCGGTAGGACGATCCGGGAGTCAGAAAACCTTACGGACCTATCAGCGTTATCAGACACGCGGTTTTGTCTGACGCGAGCCCTGGGAAGTGCTGGGAACCCCTGGGTATAATCGATCGGGTAGGATTTTTGCCCTAGGGCTTACGGCCCCGACACGTTTCAGCGTACCTACCTCCACGCGCGGACGTTCCGGGTGCCCGCCCCCTACGGGTAAGATTCAGACCCTTAACCTCAGGGAAAGGGGTTTCGAGAGGAAGCGGCTCTCCTCGAAGGTTCTTTTTTCCTTGAGCCACATAAAGGCCCGGCCAAGGCCGCGGACGCGCCAGATTGGCGCCGCGAGGCCCAGGCCGCAAAGCCGGAAGGCCCCCCACCAGTGACGGTTGGGGGGCCTTCTTTATTCGTGGTTGGCGGGGACTAGACCCCGTAGAGGTCGAGGTAGGTGAAAAGCTCGGTGACCGTCTCGGCTTTCAGGGGGGCCATCTGGCCCGACTGGAAGACGGGGATTTTCTCGGCGGAGAGGTACTCCACCGTCTCCCGGATGCCCAGGATGGTTTGGACCTCTAGGCCGGTGGTCAGCCTGAAGTTTTTGACCGCGTCCTGGCCCTTGACCCCCAGCATGGGGTGCCCGTCCTTGTCGTAGAGGGCGGTTGTTTGTTGGCGATCGAGGAAAAGGGCCACCCCGGCCGAGCTGATGGCGTAGCCCTTTTGGGTGGCCTGCTTCGATAAAAGGCCCAGGATCTCGAATTTGGTGGCCATGGTCGTGGCCACGTCATCGATTATGAGGACCCTGACCCCGTCGGTCAGGGCCCCGGTCACGAAAAGGGTTTCCCTGGCGCTACCCTCACCGTGCGATTTGGCCTCCTTGCGGTTGTAATCGAAGCTCTTTTCGATCTTGTGGTTTAGCCAGAGGGCCTGGGCCGTGGACACGGCCAGGGCGCTGCCCTTGTAGCTGGGACCGACCAGGACGTCAAAATCGTTGACGGTGGCCGTTTCGATCAAAAAGTCGGCCATTATCCGGCCAAGCTCGGCGATGAGCCTCCCGGTTCTGAACAGGCCGAAGTTCACGAAATAGGGCGTGGGGCGCCCGTCTTTCAGGCTCATGCCCTCCTCGAAATAGAGGGCCCGGCTTTCGGCCAAGAGGTTGGCCAGCTCTTTCTGACAAGTTCTCATAAAAGCACCCGCGTTAGATCCGGGCCGGGGAATCCGAAAGCTCCCTCGCAAGACCCTTGGGCTGGCCTTGGGGCCAGCATAATGACATTATTATATGCCAAAACTTCTCGTTTGGGGCTAATTTTATCGCCAAGCGAAAGCCCCGGGCTGGTTTTTTGCGGCCTGAGCGATGGTAAGCCACGGGAATAATTTCCGATGTTAGCCACGAGAATATTTTTCCAAAGTTTCGGGGAGACTTTAGAGGCCTTTTTTCAGCCAAGGCATCATTTTCCGGAGTTCGCGACCGACCTCGTTGATGGGATGGTCGGCCTCCTGGCGGCGCCGGGCCAGGAAACCCGGGCGCCCGGCCTTGTTTTCCAGTATCCACTCGCGGGCGAAGTCGCCCTCCTGGATCTCCTGGAGGATCTCGGCCATGGTCTCCCTGGTCTCGTCGGTAACGATGCGGCGGCCCCTGGTGTAGTCGCCGTACTCGGCCGTGTCCGAGATGGAGTAGCGCATGAGATCGAGCCCGCCCTGGTACATGAGATCGACTATGAGCTTCATCTCGTGGAGGCACTCGAAATAGGCGATCTCGGGCTGGTAACCGGCCTCGACCAGGGTCTCCCAGCCGGCCTTGATCAACTCCGAGACCCCGCCGCAGAGAACGGTCTGCTCGCCGAAGAGATCGGTCTCGGTCTCCTCCTCGAAGGTGGTCTCGATGAGGCCCGCCCTGGTGGCCCCGATGCCGGTGGCGTAGGCCTTGGCCCAGTCGAGGGCGTTACCGTCCGGGTCCTGGGCGATGGCCACGAGGGCCGGGACCCCGGCGCCCTTGACGAACTCGCTCCTGACCAGATGGCCGGGGCCCTTGGGGGCGACCATGGCCACGCTTATGTCTTTGGCCGGGATGATTTGGTTAAAGTGGATGGAAAAGCCGTGGCTGAACATGATCATCTTGCCGGGCTTTAGGTGGGGGAGGATATCCTTTTGGTAGATCTCCGGCTGCAGGTGATCCTGCATCAAAAACTGGATGAGGTCGGCTCGTTCGGCGGCCTCGGAGGCAGAGACGGGCTTAAAGCCGTGCTCGACGGCCAGGTCATGGTTTTTCGAGCCCGGACGCTGGCCCACGATGACGCTAAGGCCGGAATCCCTGAGGTTCTGGGCCTGGGCGTGTCCCTGGCTGCCGTAGCCGATGATGGCTATGGTCTTGTCGGCCAGAACCTCCGTGGGGGCGTCTTTCTCATAATAGATCCGCATTTTTTCTCCTGATGGCAAGCGTTGCCGGAATTGTGCCGTTAAGCCCGCCAAAACGGGCTTAAGAAATTTATGGTAGCGGGCTCGCTAAAGGGCTCACTATAGGGTTAACTTTTTGACGGACGAGCTCCTGGCGATGGCCGTGAGGCCGGTGGAGACCTGTTCCTCGATGCCGAACTCGGCCAAGAGCGAGAGCGCGGCCTTGATCTTGGCCTCCCCGCCGGTGATCTCCAGCGTGTAGGCCTTGGAACTGACGTCGACGATCTTCCCCCGGAAGATGTCGCAAAGGCGGGCGATCTCGTCGCGGTTCTCGGAGACGGCCTTGACCCTGACTATGACCAGCTGCCGCTCCACGTAATCCACGTCGCTCAGATCGGTAACCTTTATCACGTTTATGAGCTTACGGAGCTGCTTGACTATCTGGTTCACGATCCTGGGGCTGCCGCTCACGATCAGGGTGATCAGGGAGATGGCCGGGTCCATGGTCTCGGCGACCGACAGGGAGTCTATGTTGTAGCCCCGGCCGGAGACCAGGGTGGCCACCCGGGCCAGGACCCCTGGCCGGTTATCGACCAAAAGGGCCAGGGTATGGCGTTTATGGCTGTCAGAGGGCGTTTCCATCGATTCGCTCGCGCTGCGTGGATTTTGGACTGTTAGGCCTCAATCTGAAAATATGGTGAAATTTTAATATATATTTGGGGGAAAAACAACGCCGTTATCGGTTCCCGAAAGGGGCCGGCCCTGACCGGCCCTGACCGGGCGGGCCCGGCGGTCAGGGCAGATGGGTTTTCTCGAGGATCATGTCGTTCAGGGCCCGGCCGCCGGGGACCATGGGGTAGACCAGCTCGTCGCGGTTGACGACGAAGTCCATGAGGACCGGCCCGGGCTCGGCCAGGCCTTTTTTTATGACCTCGTCCACCTCCGGGCGTTTGGTGGCCTGGAAGCCCTTGGCCCCGAAGGCCTCGGCCAGTTTCACGTAATCCGGCCCGGCCTCGAGGATGGTGGCGGCGTAACGGCCCTGGTAGAAAAGCTCTTGCCATTGGCGGACCATGCCCAGGCAACCGTTGTTGAGTATGGCGACCTTCACGGGGAGGTTTTCCTGGACGGCGGTGGCCAGCTCCTGGACGTTCATCAAAAAGGAGCCGTCCCCGGAGATGTCGATGACGGTGGCCCCGGGCCTATCGACCAGGACGCCCAGGGCGGCCGGGAGGCCAAAGCCCATGACCCCCAGTCCCCCGGAGGTGACGAATTGCCTCGGGGAGTCGCAAAGGTAATACTGGGCCGCCCACATCTGGTGCTGGCCCACCTCGGTGACGATAATCGCCTTGCCTTTGGTCAGGCGGTAGATGGACTCTATGACCATCTGGGGCTTTATGTCCTCGCCAGGGCTCCTGTCGTAGGTCATCGGGGACTCGGCGTCCCATTCCTTGATGCGGTCGAGCCACTTTTGGCGCTCGTCCTTGTCGTAGGGCGGGATCGGCCCCAGGGCCCCCAGAACCGCGACCAGGGCCTGCCTCGCGTCGGCGACGAGCGGGACGTCCACGTCCACGATTTTGTGGATGGAGGTGGTGTCCACGTCGATGTGTATGATGGCCGCCTTGGGGGCGAAGCCGTCCAGGGCCCCGGTGACCCGGTCGTCGAAACGGGCGCCCACGGCCAGGATCAAATCGGCCGACTGGATGGCCATGTTGGCCCGGTAGAGGCCGTGCATGCCCAGCATGCCCAAGGCCAGCCTGTGCGTCCCCGGGAAGCCGCCCAGTCCCATCAGGGTCGTGGTCACGGGTATGTTCAGGAGCTCGGCGAGCTTTAGGAGCTCCTCGCCGGCCCCCGAGGAAATGACCCCGCCGCCCGAGTAGATTATGGGTTTTTTGGCCTTGGCCAAAAGGTCGGCCACCTTCTGGACCTGCCTGGGGTGGGGGACGAGGTGGGGCTGGTAGGCCTTGAGCTCGACCTTCTTGGGGTAGGAGAACTGGGCCTTGCCGCTCATGACGTCCTTGGGCAGATCGACCAGCACGGCCCCAGGGCGGCCGCTGGTGGCCACGTAAAAGGCCTCCTTGACCGTCTGGGCCAGCTCCTCGGTCGACAGGACCAGATAGTTGTGCTTGGTCACGGGCCTTGAGACGCCGACTATATCGACCTCCTGAAAGGCGTCGTTGCCGATGGACAGGCGGCTGACCTGACCGGAGAAGACCAGGACGGGGACGCTGTCCATATGGGCCCCGGCCAGCCCCGTTATCGTGTTGGTGGCCCCGGGGCCGCTGGTCACCAGGACCACCCCTGGCCGCCCGGTCGAGCGGGCGTAGCCGTCGGCCGCGTGGACCGCCGCCTGCTCGTGGCGGCAGAGCACGAAGCGCAGGCCGCTCACGGCCAGGTGATGGTGAATGTCTATGGTGGTCGCCCCGGGGTAGCCAAAGATGACCTTGACCCCTTCCTTTTTCCAACACTCGATGAGGATTTCCGCCCCGCTCATTATGGTCATAAAACTTCCAGCCGCGAATACCCGTTGACGGGTCAAAGAAAATATTAAATGCCTGAAAAATTTAAAGATTTCTTCTAGAAATTAAAGGCTAAAATAAACTTTAAACCTGGTTTAAGAAGCTCTTAAACCAGGAAAAGCTTTAAAATTAAAAGTAAGTTGTAACGCTCAGAAATATTTTAGGGCAAAAGTAGCCCAAAAAGTTTGCAAAATTAAGCCGTCCCGACCGAACGTCCCTTGGCCAGGGCCAAAGAGAAGGGCGGCGAAATATGCCGGGCCCCTCCGTCGCCGGGGAGGCCCGGGTATATCCAGGCGCGCCCCTAGGCCCGATGCTGGGCCAGGATGAGCTCAATCTTTTCCTTGCCGGCCAGTTTGGCCTTTTTGAGGCGCTTGAGCTGGAGGTCCTCCTCGGTGGAGAGACGCGGCCGCCGGTACATTTCGTCGAGTTGGCGCTCAAAGTCCCTATGGCTTTCCACCAAGGTCTTGAGCTCCGGGTTATGGTCAATCAGTTTAGTGATAAGCGCTTCGTCTTGTGCGTCCATTTGCACCACCATTGGCCTTGGCCAAAAGCGAAAAGGCTCTGGCCAGGGGGTCGAGGTTCCGTCGTTTCCTTGACCTTGCCAAGCCATGGGCGGGCAGGCTCAAGGGTCGCCGCCAAGGTTTGGCCTGGCGGGCGATCCAACGGGAAATACCAGTTTAAGGGGGCTAAAGCTAAAATGCAAGATCGCTCGCGAGATCGCCAAGGCCGGCCCGCAATTATGGCTACCTTCCGGTGAACATGGCCCAAAAAAAGCCCATGGGACCCATTATCGAAGCCGAGTTTCTAGGCTCGCGGGTATGGCCCTTCGATATCGCTCGCTTATTGGCTTACGAGATAAAATAGCCTAAAAAGCTTCGCAAGTCAAGGCTGACTAAACCCTAAAACCTGACTAACATGCCAATATTTCTCGTAAAATTTTCTTGCCGCTACCGGATTGTCCCGCCTTCGTTTGCCCACCGGCTATTTCATGAGGTATTTCATACAGTAACCTCGAACCCGGGCGATTGGAACCTTGTGGCTCCTGACCAAAGACCGACCCCTTCAACCTCCCAAGGATCGGTCTAAACAAAGGTCGAATACCGACATAATCGTCTGATTTCACCCGTCAAAAAATATGATTTCCTAAAAAGTCTAGAAATTAACGCTACTATATGATAGACGTTTCTTTTACAAAAAAAACAAAAAAATAACCCTGGACTTTTTCTTAATAACCTGCTATAGTTCAAGATGGAAAGTGAAAAAATTAACTTGTTACAGTTCATTTAATGTCCTTGAGAAATTAATATTGTCTTTTAGGCGTATCTACACGATTTTGATACAATAAAAATCTAACAAAATTAATTTTTGATAAGACGTAACTTCGATCAATCAACCCTAATAATCTCATACGCAAGGACGTGGCGACGTAATCGGTTGAATCATTCAAAACGAAGACGCCATCTGGATTACATGGCTATGCCGGCAAGCGTCCTCAGCCCGCGTCCTCAACCCGTTGGAATGCGATAAACCGATTTGGCCATACTCAAATAAGCAAGGCATATTTTTCCTAAATACCCAGACGGCCCGGGAATCCAAGGAACGGGCCGCGGTCGAGCCAGGGCCACCCGTAACCCCACAGCGATAATCCTGGGGTTCCATTCGCCCGGGCCGATATTTTTGCCGCCTTTTCGGTTTCGGGCCTCCCGGGCGCCAATCTTCCCGGGCGCGGGGACGGGAAATTCGGGGTGAATGGATTTTTTAGGAGGCGAATTTTCTTAGCTTTTGACAAAAGTTCAAGATAACTTGTAAATTTGCCCTAAGACAGTTTGTCCGTTAGGAAAATTTCGATTTTTAACGGCCCGTCTATGGCATTACGAAGTTATCTGGAGTAAAATCAAAGCGGGTAATGAATAGGTAAACAAAATCCGAACCGCCCGATAGTAGACAGGCATGGGTTTGTCGTTGAGTTTATGGTAAATTCCCGATTTTTCCCTTAAACAAGGGGTTAGTGTCACACGAGTTTGTGATCGTGTTACATAAGTTACGCCCTTTTATGTGAACGAACGTAAATTAACTATCTGAGGCGCCAAAAAACAGCAAACCGCCCTTTCGGCCGGTCCACCACTAACACAGGAGTAAAGTTATGATCACCAATGTCGGCATCAACGGCTTTGGACGCATCGGTCGCCAGGTGCTCAAGGCCATCATAGAGCGCCATTCAGACACACTGAGGGTCGTGGCGGTGAACGATCTCTTTGATGTTAAAACTAACTCCCATCTGCTTAAATACGACTCGAATTACGGTCGTTATAAGGGCAGCGTGGAGGTTAAAGGTGACAGTTTTATAATTAACGGAAACGAAGTCAAAAGCTTCGCCCAGACCGATCCCAAGCTCATCCCCTGGAAGTCGGTCGGGGCCGAGCTGATCATCGAATCGACCGGCATCTTCACCGACGCCGACAAAGCCAAGGCCCATATCGATGGGGGCGGGGCCAAAAAGGTCGTGATATCCGCTCCCGCCAAGGGCGAGGACATCACCATCGTTCTGGGCGTCAATCACGAGAAGTACGACCCGGCCAAGCACAACATCATATCCAACGCCTCCTGCACCACCAATTGCCTGGCCCCGCCGGCCTTTGTCCTAAACAACGTCTTTGGGATCGAGAAAGGCCTGATGGACACCATCCACAGCTACACCAACGATCAGCGCATCCTGGATCGCCCCCACAAGGACTTGCGGCGGGCCAGGGCCGCCGCCCTGAACATGATCCCCACCACCACCGGCGCCGCCAAGGCCTTGGCCTTGGTTATCCCGGAGCTGGCCGGGAAATTCGACGGCCTGTCGATGCGCGTCCCCACCCCCACGGTCTCGGTGGTCGACTTCACCGCCTCCATAAAGAAAAGCACCACCATCGAGGGCCTCAAAGCCGCTTTCAAGGAAGCCTCGCAAACTTACCTCAAAGACATTATGGGCTTTGAAGAGGAACCCTTGGTTTCCATGGACTACAAGGGCTGCACCTTATCTTCCATAGTCGACTCGGAATTCTGTCATGTCTTAGGCGGCGACATGGTCAAGGTCTTGGCATGGTATGACAACGAATGGGGTTATTCCTGCCGCGTAAGCGATTTGGCGGACCTGATCGCCAAAAAAGGCCTTTAATGGCCCCGTCACATATGTCAGGCCCAGAGCCACAAACGAAATTCTAGGAGGATAACATGACAACCTTTGTCGGCATCAGCGGTTTTGGCCGCATCGGCCGCTTGGCTCTCAAGACGACCATGGAACGTTACCCCGATCAAATAAAAGTGGTGGCCATCAACGGCCGTTACGATATCCAAACCAATGCCCATTTGCTGAAGCATGACTCCAACTTCGGGCATTTTGGCGGTACCGTCGAGATCAAGGATGACTTTTTGATCATCAACGGCCTCCCCGTAAAAAACACTTCCATAAAGGAAACCAAGGACATCCCTTGGAAGGACTTCGGCGTGGATTTGGTCCTGGAGTGCGCCGGCACCCTAAACGACGCCACCAAGGCCAGGGCCCACATCGACGGCGGCGGGGCCAAGAAGGTCATCATCACGGCCCCCTCGAAAAACGAGGACATAACCATCGTCATGGGCGTTAACCATAAGGATTATGACCCCAAAAAGCACCACGTCATCTCCAACGCCTCCTGCACGACCAACTGCATGGCCCCGCCCGCTTACATCATAAATAAGGCCTTTGGCATTGACCGGGGGATGATGAACACCATCCACGCCTATACCAACGACCAGGTCATACTGGATCTGCCCCACCGTGACCTAAGAAGGGCCAGGGCCGCCGCCCTGAACATCATCCCCACGACGACCGGCGCCGCCAAGGCCCTGTCCTTGGTCATCCCGGAGCTGAAGGATAAATTCGAGGGCATCTCCCTCAGGGTCCCCACCCCGACGGTCTCGCTCGCCGACTTCACGGCGACCCTGCATAAAAACACCACCACGGAAGAGCTTCTGGGCGTCCTGAAGGAAGCCTGCGAAGGCCCGCTGAAAGGCATCATGTACTATGACACCGAAGGGCTGGTCTCCGTGGACTACAAGGGCAATCCTTACTCCAGCATCATTGACGCTCCTTTCTGCCAAGTCATAGGCGGAAATATGTGTAAGGTGCTGGCCTGGTACGATAACGAGTATTCCTATTCTTGCCGGGTGAGCGATCTGGCCTACTACATGGCTACCAAAGGCTTTTAAGGTCGACGAAACCGCGAAAACCCCCGTTCCCGAAAGGCCGGTCAAGTTAAGCCCTTCGCATTAAAGGCAAAACTTCCCCAACCCCTTTTCGCCGAACGTCGGGTTTTCGCCCACCCGATCGACATTTTTCCCTTGGAGCCCGATTTTCCGCACGATTCCCGACCCAACCCTTACCGGGGGACGGGAGGTGAGACCCGGGGCTAACGCCGCCAGGGCTCCCCTCCCGTCCCCCGTTTTTTCGGGCCCCGGGACGGGACCCCGAATTTCGCCGTAAGTCCCTCAAGGCCCGGGCGGGGCCGGCTAGGCCTAAGCAAGGGTAAAAACAGGACAAAAATTTTCACAATTTAAATTTAAATTATGCCATAATATCAAGGTTGCCTAGCTTGGCCATTTCGTTTTCTCTGATAGCCGCTAAAAACCGTGATTATGGTTTTTAAGCGGTGTTTGTCCTAGGAAATGTAGTAATAATGGGCTTCAGTTTGGCCCACGGGAAATGTTTCGTTTCGCCACCCCTGGTTCGATCGGGCTTAGGCCAGGGCCCTCCTGGGCCGGGCCGAAAAGCCAAGTCTCAGACCAAGATCATAATCGAAAGGAGCGCCGCCGTTAGCCCATGGCTCACGGCGGGAAGAATATATACGCCTTGCTTTGCGCGTTAATCCAGATAAATCCCAAAGTTGGCGATATCCACGCCAATTGCGATAAAATCGAAAGGGCGGCCAGGCTGGCCTCGTCTTTCGGCGCGACCTTGGCCATCACCCCGGAGATGGCCATAATCGGCTACCCCCCAAGGGATTTGCTCTTATACCGGTTTTTCATAAAGGAGGCCGACGACGCCGCCTTGGAATTGGCGGCCAACCTGGCCGATCTTGACATGACCCTGATAGCGGGTTCCGTCACCTCCAATCCCCAACGCTACGGCCGGGAACTCCAAAACGTGGCCCTGGTCATCGAGGGGGGCAAGATCAAGGCCAAATACGCCAAACGTTTGCTCCCGACCTACGACGTATTCGACGAGGCCCGCTATTTCGAGGCCGGGCAGGAGCCCCTGGTCGTCGTGCACCGCGGCCACCGGCTGGCCATGACCATCTGCGAGGACGTCTGGAACGATTTTCTCTACTGGCCCTATCCTCTCTACAGAAAAGATCCGCTGGCCAACCATCCCCCCTTCGACGTGCTGGTCAATATCTCGGCCTCGCCGTTTTCCGCCTGCAAACAGAACCTCCGGGAAGACATGATGGCCGCCCAGGCAAGGCACCACAAGGTCCAGACCCTGTACGTCAACCAGGTCGGGGCCAACGACGAGCTGATCTTTGACGGCAGGAGTTTCCACCTCGACCCCCTGGGGCGGCTGAAGGTCAGGGGGGCGGCTTTTTCCGAGGATCTGGTCATCTGCGATCTCGGCAAGGGTCGCGATCCCGCCATAAACTCCGAGGAAGTTCACTTTGCCGGCTTAGCCCGTGGGCAGAATGGCCCATCCCCCAGCCCGAAGGCCGAAGCCCTAGGCGCAGACGACGAAAAGGGTCCTTACCCCGCTTGCCTGGAAGTGCGGGACATGGCCGCCCCTGGTCCCAACCTTGACCCCGACGAGGAAATCTACAAGGCCCTGACCCTGGGCGTGTCGGATTATTGCCAAAAAAACAATCTTAAAACCGTGGTCCTTGGACTTTCCGGCGGCATAGACAGCGCCCTAACGGCCGTGATAGCCGCCGAGGCCGTGGGCCCGGAAAACGTGACCTGCGTCCTCATGCCTTCCCCCTATTCAAGCCGCCATAGCGTGACGGACGCCCTGGAATTATGCGTGAACCTCATGATTCCCGGGTCCAGCATCATCCCCATCGAAAAGGCCATGGCCGCTTTCTCGGATATCATGGCCGATACTTTCAAGGGCCTTAAGAAGGACACGACCGAGGAGAACATACAGGCCCGCATACGCGGCACGGTCCTGATGGCCATGGCCAACAAATTTGGCAGTTTGCTCGTGACCACGGGCAACAAATCCGAGCTGGCCGTGGGTTACTGCACCATCTACGGCGACATGTGCGGGGCCCTGGCCGTCATAGCCGATCTCTACAAGACCGAGGTTTTTAGGCTATCCAGGTGGATCAACCAGAAAAAAGGCCGGAAGGTCATTCCCGAAAACGTGATAACGAAGCCCCCTTCGGCCGAGCTTAGGCCCAATCAGACCGATCAGGACTCCCTGCCGCCCTACGACGTGCTCGACGAAATCCTGAAGTTTTTGATCGAGGATCGGGAAGGCCCGGGCGCCCTTGAAAAACGCGGCTTTGACGTGGCCCTGGTCAGGAAGGTGGCCAACCTCGTCAGAACTGGCGAGTTCAAAAGACGCCAGTCCGCGCCCGTCCTAAAAATATCCGCCCAAGCCTTCGGGGTCGGCTGGCGCATGCCCATAACCTGCGCCTCGGTTTTTTCCGCCCGGGATCCGGTCACAAAAAAAATCGTCAAATAGGCGTTTAGGCCCAAAAAACTCTCCTATCGGTTTTTAAATATTTTGATTAGTTTCAAATAACGCTCCAAATATAGCTTAAAAACTTAAAAAGGAGATCCTATGTCGGATGACCCAACCCCCAAGGATCCAGGCTCGACCCAAACCTACGAACCGACCCTAACCAAAACCGCCCCCGACGGGCTCCAACCCTCGCCCGTGGACCCCCCGGCCCTCTCCCCCGAGCCCGTCGCCAAAGTCTCGGCCAAGGCCACAGCCAAAGTCTCGGCCAAGGCCGCCGCCAAGGCCCCGGCCAAGGCCCCGGCCAAGGCCACCGCCAAGGCCCCGGCCAAGGCCGCCAAAACCGCCCCCGACGGGCTCCCTCCCTCGCCAC
The DNA here is from genome assembly GCA_031278635.1 of Deltaproteobacteria bacterium. Lineage (GTDB taxonomy): Bacteria > Desulfobacterota > Desulfarculia > Adiutricales > Adiutricaceae > JAIRNQ01. The sequence continues at coordinate 12,746 of JAITKA010000158.1, forward strand.
CCGAGGACCCACCGAGCCTTTCCCCCGAGCCCGTCGCCCAGGACCTCTCCGACGACATCAGCTTGGCCAAGGCCGCCCCCCCCCAACGACCGACCCTAACCAAAAGCGCCCCCGACGGGCTCCCTCCCTCGCCGCCCGAGGACTCACCGAGCCTCTCCCCCGAGCCCGTCGCCCAGGACCTTTCCGACGACATCAGCCTGGCCAAGGACGCCCCAGGCCAAGCCCCAATAATACCAACCCCGGAAGGGCCAGATTCGTCTCCCATCCAAAGTCAACCGCCCCAAGACCAGCCCCCTCCGGGGCCGCCCCCGGGCCTGGAACAGCCGGTTGCCATCCATAAGCAACCCCTTCCTGGGTCGCCTCCTGGCTTAGGGCAGCCGGACCCCATCCAAGGTCAGCTTCCCCAGGGACCGCCTCAACAAGGCCCACCACAAGGGCACGGGCAGCAGCCATATCCCCAGGGACCACCTCAGCAAGGCCAACCACAAGGCCAGGAACGGCCGGTTAATATCCAAAACCAACCCCCTCCTGGCCCGCCTCCGGGGTACGGGCAGCAGCCATATCCCCAGGGGCCCCCTCCGGGCCCACCCCCTGGCTTGGGTCAACCGGTTAATATTCAAAACCAGCCCCCTCCGGGCCCACCCCCGGGGTACGGGCAACAGCCATTTCCCCAGGGATCGCCTCAACAAGGTCCGCCGCCGGGGTATGGGCAGCCAGGACCGGCCCAAGCCAGTGCTGCCGATCTAGCAGGAAAGCAACGATTCAACTTTGATCCGTACGAGGTTGAAAACAATAAATTTATAGTCATTCTTGCTTACTTTGGCTTTCTTTTTTTGATACCTCTGTTTTGCCGCCCACAATCGAGGTACGTTCGTGCTCATATCAATAATGGCATCTTAATGTACACGCTATATTTTATCTTTACTTACCCTTTAGTTGTCTTATCGCTTACCCCTTTATCTCTAGTTACTTGGTATGTCATCTATATTATCTCTGCCATTCTCTCGGTATTTTCTATAATTTGTATAATTTACTGTTTACGACGAACAATACTGCCTGTACCAATTATTAGTAATTATTTAGAATTTTAAGGAAAAGAAGGTGACAAAATGACAGATAATGATCCTTCCAATCCCAGTCAAGGCATAGGTCAGGCTCCCGTGCAGGTTCCAGACCAAGATCCCGAGCAGTCGCCTGGCCAAGCTCTAGGGCAGGTTTCAAGCCAAGCGCCGGGGGAGGCTCCGGGGCAAACTCCCGGTCAGGTGCCGGGTCAAGTGCCAGGTCAGGCTCC